>NZ_QTLK01000001.1:0-378072 GCF_003602705.1 Bacteroides sp. AM16-13 | reverse complement strand
TGTTGCTCAGGTACTTAAAAAAAATATTTTATAATAGTGTTGCGGAATTAAGGAATAATTGCGTATTATGCGTTTTGATACCCAAATTAGTGCAGAAACGTATCCTCTGTTATTTTTCCATTTCCTAACTTTACAGTGCGAGTAAACGGGAACGCTACGGCGCTTCCGTTAGCAGTTGTTGATGTTTGTTTTTTCTGTTTTTAGAAACCGGGAACAGCTATTCTTGTATCAGAACGAAAGGTGAAAATCCGTTACAGGAATATTGATCGGGAGTAGAGAACATTGGGAGACCGGAATATGTCATTGGGAAGCTGAAACATTCCATTGGGAAATAAATATGCTCTTGGAAAGTTTTTAGATGCCATTGAGAAATATCGGAATGCCATTGGGAAGAAAAAACAGTTCATTGGGAAAAAAGTTCAGCGACAGGCTGTACTTCCCTGGTGAAAAATATCATTCGGAAAACGCTTCCGCTCATTGGGAAAATAATTCCCGGCATTGGGCAATGTTTTTTTGATTAGTGGAAGTTGGGGCTTAGATTTATGCCAGAAAATTCCTGTTTGGGAGAAAAGTTCTTTGGCATAATGACATGAAAGATTGTGGAATGTAAACATTAAAAAGATGAAAAGTGTTACTGGTTATGCGAAAAAATCCCCGTTTTTATTTGGCAAAATGGATAATTTTGCTAACACACACAGGGCGCCGCCTAATTTCCGCGCGTAATTTACTAATTTATAGACGTTTCACAAAATCAGTTTCATCTTTTTTTGTGCGATTTGTCATGCACATACCTCTCGTATTCAAAAGTAATCGACTGGTTTCGTGCAACCCCCCAGAGTTACTTTTATCCCCGGATTATTTTCAAAACATAAAACTATTAAATATGAATGGAACAACTGAAATAGTAAGGTATAAGAATGGTCGTCTGTTCGTCCTTTTGCTGTTCGTTTGCTCGTTTCTACCCAATGTGCAAGCACAAAACAGCATGGCGGGCAAACCGGTGCAAACCGCCGATAGCATCCGGACGGTTTACTCCGACATCATTTATTTCTCACTGAATAATGGTGATTGGATCGAACAGTCGGAATATAAGAAGGCCGGACGTATGTTACGCTGGGCATTGTCCGATACCATCACCCCGATTACCATCGTTGGATGGACAGACCCTACGGGAACGGAAACATTCAACGAACAACTGTCATTGCGTCGTGCCCGTACTGTCCGCAACTATCTGGTGGGTAAAGGTGTCGCCGCCGGACGCATCAGCATAGAAGGACGTGGCGTTGATACACAGGCAGCCAGCAACGACGAGGCACGGCGTGCCGAGATAGCCGGAGTGATTTACCTCTCAGCGAAATCCCTTCCGGCTGAGGTTAAACAGGAGACGAAAGTAGTCACTCCGGTCGTTGTGGAAAAAGAGACGGAACCGGTTAGAGAAGAGCAGGAAATAAAGGAGGAGATACAGCAGGTGGAGCAACAAGTCACCCCGGTACAGCAAGAGGTGAAGTCCGAACCGGAACAGACGCACCAACCGATGCAAACGGACGAATTAGTATCCGTTTCACAAACGTCATCCCGCTACGTGGCTGTCAAGACCAACCTCACGGCATGGGCGGGTACGATAATGAACCTTGCCGCCGATGTACAGGTGAGCGAACATTTCTCTGTAGAATTGCCCGTACTCTGGTGCCCGTGGCACGTCAGCAGTAAACACGCCGTCAAGACCTTTACCATCCAGCCGGAAGGCCGCTATTGGCTGGCACGTCCCGGCAAAGGGCATTTCTTCGGCGTACATGCGCACATAGGTTGGTTCAACGTGAAGTGGAACCGCGACCGCTATCAGGATACCTCCCGTCCGCTTCTGGGTGCAGGTATCAGTTACGGTTACTTGCTGCCACTCGGCGAACACTGGGCAGGCGAGTTTACCCTCGGTGCGGGATACGCCAACTTGAAGTATAACACCTATTATAATATAGGCAACGGCGCACGGATAGATACCCGTACAAAGAACTATTGGGGCATCACCCGTGTAGGTATTTCCGTTGTATATCGGTTCAATCTTAAATAATAAACGATATGAAGAAACGATACTATTTGCTATTCTTATTTATCATCCTGCTTACGGGTTGCGTACACGACTACCCGACGATGACAGACGATGGCGAGGAAGGCGTTGACCCTACACTCGTACAAGTAAATACCGAAGTAACACTCGATTTGGAGCTTGTGCCCTTACAGATTATCACCGATAAAGCCCGCTCGGGAACTACGAAAGCTGCTACCGATGCCTACCGCCGCCGCTTCATTATCGACGCCTACCACGATGGCAAAGTCGCCCAGCGGCAAGTGACGGTGCTCGAAGAAGCGGAAGAAAGCGGAAGTGACAAAATCACCCTGCCCATCAACCTGAAACTGCACGCATTGGAATACACGCTGGCAGTCTGGACGGACTACGTGGCGGCAGGTACGGAAGCCGACCTTTATTACAACACGGAGGACTTGCAGCAAGTGTCCTGCACCACGCCCTATACAGGAAATACCCCTTACCGCGATTGCCTCTACGGAACGGTGTTGCTTGATTTGCGGGACTACCGAAATGAATGGAACGCCAAAGTGCAGGTTCAGGTGGATATGGTGCGACCGCTGGCGCAATACGAGATTATCGCCACGGACGTAAAGGATTTCCTCGCCAAGTCCCAAAGACAACGGGAGGCAGGCACGGCTCACAGTGTCACCTTCTCCTACGGCTTCTATTTCCCGCTGGGTTTCAACGTGCTGACCGGGAAGCCGCAAAAATCACAGATGAACGTCGCGTTTACCGCCCCGCTCACCGTCCCCGATGACGGACGGGAAGAATATACGATAGGCACAGACTTCATCTTTGTGAACGGTGAGGAATCCTACGTGCCGCTCGAAATAAGGATAGCGGACAGCGATGGTTACGTGGTGAGCCTGACCACCGGACTGAACGTGCCTTACCGACGGGGACACCTCACCACCTTGCGGGGACGTTTCCTCACCTCGAAGGTCAGTCCGGGCGTAGGCATCAATCCCGATTTCGATGACGATGATATAAATATCGACCTCGACGATTTACATTAACAAAGGAGTGAATAAACTTGATTTATAAATTTAAAAACAAAAGAAAATGAAAAAGCACAATCTTTATTTCATGCTGACGGTTCTCCTCGCAGGACTGTTCGCATCGTGCAGCCAGGAAGATATGGACGGGCCGCAGACCAATGAACCTACCAGCGTAACCCTCAGCGCAAATGTGGACGGGGGCATACACACCCGCGCCGACGGCAAGGTCACCATACCCTACTTTGCTTTCAAGCTGCGCTACATCCTCGAAGTATGGACGACAGGCGCTAATCCGGAACTGATATACCGCGAGGAAAAGACCAATAGTACCGGCGAAGGCGAGGACTTCACCTTTACCCTCGTCGACAACGGAGACTACAAAGCCTTGTTGTGGGCAGACTTTGTAAAAGGAAGTGGTGAAACGACGGTAACCTACTCCGGCGGCAGCTACACCCACTACGAAGACCAATACTACACGACCATCCCCGACCTGAAGACAGTAACCATTTCAAGATTAGCCCTGGATGGCGAAAATACCAGTTTCGGTACTATAACACCACGTACCTCCCTCGACGCTTTCTACGCCTGCCACACGATAAGCAAAAAGGACGGGGCATACGCCGAACCAGTAGTGCTTACCCGTCCCTTCGGGCAAATCAACATCAGCGAGAAGGATGCGGATGCGCTTGCCAATGTGTATAGAGCGAGATTTACCTACAACGTCCCCGCAGGCTTCAACGTAGAGAGCGGCGAGCCTACCCAAACCACCGTGCAGACCAAGACGATTCAGGAATTGAATGCGCAGCTGAGTACCGGAGACTTCACTGCCAACCTCTATTACGACTACGTCTTCACCCCCGCCACCGGGCAGACCACACTGGGTGAAATGACCGTGACCTTCCCGCAAAGACCTGAGAGCAATATCGTGATAGCCGACTACGTTATCCCCTCCAACATGCCCGTCGTGCGCAACAAACGCACCAACATCAGTGGACACATCGTTTCGGTTTCCGATAAGCCGAGCCCGGCTGCCAAGCTCTCCGTCACCGTCAGCGACGGCTGGAGCGATGGTACGATAGAAAAAGATGTTGATTTGGGCGATTACTACTACGACGATGAAACTTACTCAACCACTTTCGACAATACCAAGACTTGCATCGGCATCGTGTACGAAGTGAACGCCGACGGCAAGAGCGGTAAGATTGTGGGGCTGACGCAGACCGGGATGCAGGATTCAAAGAAATGGAGCGAAGAGAATGTCGAAACGGGAGCAACCAATACAACCGACGGTCGGGCAAATATGGCAACCATCGCTGCCTTGATTGCAAATTCGAATGGCAGCAAGAGCTGGGATAATTACCCTGCCTTCAAGTGGGTGACAGAGCAGAACAATAATACCGGCAACTGGGATGCCACAAATGACAAGTGGTATCTCCCTGCCAAAGATGAGTTTAGCGCACTTTACACAGCTTATGATACTTACGGTAAAGATGACTTCAATACTAAGCTAACCACAGCAGGTGGAATAAAGTTCAACAACAACTACTATCTGAGTTCGACGGAGTCCAGTAGCAACTACAGCTGGTACACGAGCTTCAGCGGCAGTGGCACGGGCGTCAGCGAGAAAATCAACAACTACGTAGTGCGTTGCATCCGGGTATTTGAATGCCACAAGGCTGATTAGCCCTTTTGTAGCTTGCCTTGGCGAGCGATTTAACACTTTGCGGCGCAGCAATCAAAAACTGCCCGTGTAAGTGAAAGAAATGAATAATGGCGAAGTTTGATTGAAGAGGTGTAAAACGGCAGGTACGGACGGACTCAACCGGGAAGTCCGTGCCTCTCCGTTCGCCCGCCTTTCAAACTCACTGTAAATTCAAATCAAACAGCTATTCGGGCAGCCTGCGTCAATGCCCGGGTGCAGTCGGTAGCACTTCCCCGTTTCGCAGCGGGGAATAGCGCAAAGTGAGAGATTCAACTAATTTATTAATCACAACAGCAAGACAGAAAGATACGCCATGACTGAGAATGAAACAATACCGGGAGCATTCAAAGCCCTCATAACAGGCTACGGCATCATAGGGCTCGACTATGCTTATATCCCTGCGACATCTGTTCCTGAATTTTCTTTGAAAGGCGACAAACCCTTCACGATCTTCACTACGATTTGTTTCAAAAATACACAGAACGGATCGATTCTCGAACAGAAGGATATGTTTCAGATGGGCATCATGGATGGATTGCTCTATGTTGCAGCAATAGATTGGTGTGTCATTAAGTTCTCGGAATATAAGGTAGCTGAGTTTGTCACCGACCGTTGGTATTCCATTGCCATAGTCTATGACGGCAAAATCTTGTCCGCATGGCTGGAAGGAGAAAAGAAAGATTCTTTCAAATGCAAAGCACCCTACAAAGGGAAGGCGGAAAAGGAACTATGTATCGGAAAGCGACTGGATGCGTACTTTAAGAACTTTCTCATTTTTGACCGGGCATTGTCCGGTAATGAAATCAACAGCCTGACTTCCGGTGAAGAAACATTGCAGCAAGAAAGCCTCGTCTGGTTCGATTTCAGCAAATACGGAAGAAAGAGCCAAAGTCCTAATGGGATAAAAATAACAACGAAATGTTTTGGCCGCATCGTCATAGTCTATCCAAGCAGGCAATTCCGTTTCACGATAGACCGTAGGTATCAGAACATAGAACAAATGCTCAACGAGCTATTTGAAACTTCAAAAACCGTCAATTTTACCGGTCGCATTGGCTACAAACCCGAAGCAGGTACTCACCATTTAGCAGGACGGGTATCCCTCGGCACATCCAAACCGATAATGTGCGAAATCGAAGGGGAAATCGTCACTATCTGGGAAAGCATTACCATTGCCCAAACCAATCTATAATTCAAAAGCATTGAATCATGGAGTACCCGAACAGACATAATCCCCCGTTTTGCGATGAGAATCCGATTGACTGCCACTTTGAAGTGAAAAGCTACCCGGCAGGTGAAACGGTTCGTAATGACGACTCGAATATCAACTATCTGATATTTTGCCGCAGTGGGCACGCACGGATCAGCAGCACGCTGTTCCATGATGAAATCCTGTGCGCCGGTGAAGTGATATTCGTTCCCCGTGGGAGTGAGTGCAGCGGCGTCGCCCTTAGCGACGTCACGCTGTTGATGCATAAGTTCAACAACACGGTCTGCCAGCATGAAAAGTGCATACTTGCCTACCTGTATTCGCACCGGCACGTCCGGTCTAAAATCTATTGCTGCAAGCTGACCGTCCCGGAATCCCTGCAAATCCTTATAAGCGGTATCATCTCCTATCTCACGGACGAAATGCACGACAACGACCTGTGGAAACTGAAACACAAGGAACTGATATGGGGCTTCACCCGTTATTACGAGCCGGAAGAGTTGCAGTCTTTCTTCCATCCGATGACGGACGAGCAAGTGCCGTTCCGAAACCTTGTGCTGACACACTACCGCAAAGCCAATAATACGGAGGAATTGGCGGAGCTTTGCGGTTATGGGGTGCATACTTTCCGGAGGATATTCAAGAATGAGTTCGGCACGCCCGTTTACCGTTGGCTGATTCAAAAGCGGGCGGAACACATTAAGTACCGCCTGTCAATGTCATATATTCCTCTTTCGGATATTATCGACGAGTTCAATTTTTCTTCCGCCCAGCATTTCAACAGCTTCTGCAAACAATATCTGGGCGATACGCCGGGCAATCTCAGAAAAGACAATTCCACCTCTTAGGAATAGGAAATGAAATATTCATGGTCATTTTCTGTTAGTATATGATAAATTTACATGATAAGCTATCGCATTGATATTCGTAACTTTGCGCCCGAAATCAAAGAGAATGTTTAATGCAGATAAAATGTGAAGAAATGATACGGGAGGTGGATAACCGGATAGCTGCCATCGACCTGAACGGAAATCATATTATCAGGGATTGTAAGACAATGCTTATTTTCCTGAAAGAAAAGCTGACCGAATTGAAAGTGTTTGTCCAATCCGAACCATTCGGGAGCGATACCGAAGAAATCGCTTTTTTCAAACAGTACAAGCCCCGGATTCTGGGGCCATTATTTTATTTCCACCATATATTGCGTATCGAAAGCCAACGTCCTCCGGGCGAAGAAGAGCTGGACGGTTATTACGAAAAGCAACAGGAGGAACAGAAACTGTTCTTCGACCGCCATGTAGCATTTTTCCAATACTACCGCAGCGGAGCTACTTATATGGATAACTACTATTTTCTGCGTGGCAGGCACGAAAACACGATTGACGTGGACGTGTGCCATCTGGACGATGAAACGGAGTTCAGTACGGGATACGACCATCTTGTCGCCCGTATCATGGCAATGGAGATGTTGTACGCTTTCCTTTCCGTAAAGCGTACCAGTTTGAGGAACGAAAGTGAAGATATGTCTGCCGAACTGTTGAAGGTCAAAGGCTCCTACCAATGGACGGGGAGTGCCATTGAATTGGTGGAAATGGTGTACGGGCTCAGTGAAATGGGCAGTATCAACAACGGGGAAACCCCGATACATGAGTTAGCCGCCTTTGTGGGAACACTGCTGAACATCGACATCCGTGATTGTTACAGTGCCTATACGGATATGAAGCGGCGCAAGAGCGAAAGCCGTACCTATTTTCTGGATAAGATGCGGGAACGGCTGAACAAACGGATGGAGCAGGACGATGAAAAGGAACGGAAGCGGAAATAACATCCATATAGCAATAACGGCAGTAACCCCAAAAGTTACTGCCGTTGCTGTTTCTATACATTATTATATATAGGGAATGGAATTACCCTTTCTGCTGCAACAGGTGCGAGAGTTCCGGATCGTCGGCTATGCGCTGCAATTCATCCGAAACGATCTGCTTCACCTCCGCTTTGATGCGGTTGTAGTTCTCCTGTATCTGCTCCTTCATCCTGTCGTTACCGTCCGCATCGGTAAAATCGGTGATAACAGGGATTTTCTTGTAAGCCGCTTCTTCCTGCTTCACTTTTGCAGAATCCACCATAATTTCGCAATGAAATATTTTCTGTTCGATACGTTCATCGAAAGTATCCGCTACGGAGCCGACGAACATACCTTGTGTCAGTCCCGAAATCTTGCTTGCCGGAATAAGGCTATCCATTTGCGTATTGATAGAAGTGGACTTGTCGTTGCGGTTGATAGTGATACTTTGCCGCTTCTGCAATATCTTTCCGAAGCGTTCGGAAAGGTTCTTGGCTGTTTCGCCTACAACTTGACCGGAGAAGATATTACCAACCGTATTCATCACTACTTTGGCTTCCTTGTCGCCATAGTCGCGCACCAACTGTGAGAAGTCCTGAAAGCCTAAACAGACCGCTACCTTATTGGAACGGGCGGTAGCGATAAGATTGTCTAAGCCTTTGAAATAAATGGTAGGCAACTCGTCGATAATAACCGATGATTTGAGCATCCCTTTTTTGTTAATGAGCTTGATAATACGGCTGTTATATAAACCTAACGCTGCACCGTAAATGGAAATTCTGTCGGGATTGTTACCCACGCAAAGAATTTTCGGCTCTTCGGGATTGTTTATATCAAGCGTAAATTCACTGTCAGACATCACCCAATAAAGTTGCGGTGAAATCATCCTCGAAAGCGGGATTTTGGCAGATGCAATCTGCCCTTGCAACTGCTCGGCAGCTCCGCCGAGCCATGCGTCCATGAACGGGGAAAGGTAGTTTTCCAACTCCGGATATGAGGTCAGAATAGGAAAAATATCCTCGTACCGTCGGTTCAACAGTTCGATGGCATGGGGGAATGTACAAAACTTTCCACCTTCGTAAATGCGCAAGAACCAAATGATGGCGGCAAACAGAATGATAGGACTTTCGACAAAAAAGTCGCCCTGCTTCTGCACCCAGCTCTTGTTCAAATTAAGCATAATCGTGTAAGCACTTTCGTAGGCATCCGTTATATCCTCCATAAAGTCGGGATGTATGGGGTTGCAACGGTGCGAACGGCGTGGATCGTCGAAATTGAGAACATAAAACTTCGGCTTCACTTTGTAGCCACCCTGATGGTTCAGCAAGTGGTTATAGGCTATCGTGGAGAGGTCAGGGAATTTGAAGTCGTAAATGTATTGAGTATATCCTTTCTCAATTTGCTGTTTTATAAATTGATTTACGACGGCGTAGCTCTTGCCGCTCCCCGGTGTTCCAAGCACGATGCACGCTCTCTGAGGTAAAAGAATGTTAATAAATCCTTTGTTCCATTTCTTTTTATAATAAAAACGCATGGGCAGATTCACGGAATACTCGTTTTCAAGCAACCGTGTTTCCTGCATGAACGATTCGTTTTCGTTATTGAACACGTCATCCATGAGGTTGTTCTTCAACAGGCGGCTAATGTACAGCCCCGACATCAGGAGGCAGATATAGCCGACCGCCATCGTGAAAATATAGATAGCGGTATTCGCCTCCACGCCCAACGGTAGTGACAATATCCACCAATTCAGAAAGAAGAACACGAAACCCACGCCCATGAACGTCCAGATTTTCGTCCATGTGATTTTTTCCTCCTTCACGCCCGACGTGCCCAAACAGGACAGTCCGAGCAACAGGACGGCGAACAGTTTGGTATAGATGATACAGCCGAACAGCCCCGCCGTGCGGTGGAAGTTCATCAGGATTTTATCCACTACCCCAATATTTACTCCCCATAAGCGGATAGCCTCGTAACAATACCAATAGATATTGATTACGACAAATAATATACTCACGGCACGCAGAAAATCCATGATTTTCGCCAATGCCCTCAAATCGTCTTCTTGTTGTGACATACTGATTTTATTTTAAAATTCTACAATTAAATACCTCTTCCTTTTCTCTTTTTCTTCTTCCGCTGCATCTTCCGGCGGAACGCCTCTTCCTCCGGATCAGTGCCGGGTACGATGGACAGGTCGAACATACCTCCGGTTACAGAATCTTCTCCGGGTTCATGGACTTGCTTCGTGAACGGCACGAACGGTTCCCGTTCTCCGGTATGTCGTGACGGGTCGGTAGTGCCTATTCCCGTCGGTATAGGGCTGCTTGCTGCAACCATCCATTCCTGCAAAGCATTTGCGGAGAGTTCCTTGCCCATGCGTGAGCCGTTCAGCACGCAGTTCGTGTTGTGGTCGATAAAGGTCGCACCATAAATCCTGCCCGTATCGGTTTCCCGAAATACGGTATCTATCCCTTTGGACTTCAACATCCCGATAAGTTCATCCTTGCTGGATGCTTGCCGAATGGTGGCGAGAATAACAGCCTTTGTCCGCCCGGTAAGTTCCTTGTCCTTTATCTCTTTTCGGGAGGCGGCACACCATTTATCAAAGGCGTCATATCCGGCGTACTTCCCGAAGCGGGAGGCTTTTAGCGGATTGCCGGTCTTTACGCCTGCATCGTCGGTCGCCGAATAGACAAAACCCCTATATTCCCTGCCGTATACCTCGCCCCGTGCTTCCTCTACAGTGATATTGTAGAGGGACAGCAAAGCACGGTATTCACCGAGCGATTGGAAACGGTAGGTTTCCGAGAGAGCTTTCAGGACGTTTCCGACCTGCCGCTTTACATTCCCTCCGGATGTGTCCACCTTGCGGAGTGCCCCTTGTTCCAACCGCTGTTTGCTGTTTCCCGACGGATGCAACCCGTACTTCTTTTCCAGCGCATTGGTAGCCCGTTTGCTCCGGCGGTGGAGGTAACTATCGTTTAATTTCTTCCCTTTCTCGTCTACGTTCAGCGTGACGATATGCAGGTGGTGGCGGTCGATGTCCTCGTGCTTGAACACGACGTATGGCTGGTTCCCGTAACCGAGCTTTTCCAGATATTCCTGCGCCATGTTCATCAACTCCGCATCGTTCGGCTTGTCGCCCGGGTGCGGGTTGAGTGAGATATGGGCTATCGGATTCTCACACCGTACCTGCTCCGGCATATAGCGTTTGAAGTCTTCCATGCAGCGGGCAATATCCAGTTTTCCGTCGCCCGCGTCAAAAATCTTATGGGTTACGAGCAGCTTCCCTTCGCCCTCGTTAACCTTCTGCCCGTTATAGGACAATGCCCCATACAATGAGTTTCCTATGTTAATCTTGGCAACCATTGCTGTTGAAATTCATTGGTAAGGGCAATAATCCGGCGGCTCAGTTCGATGAGTTCTATCGTCTGCTTTTCCAACCGGAAGAGCAACGCCATCGCTTTTTTCTCGGAAAAATGGCTTTTCAGTTCCCTTACCGTCTGGTTGTAATTGACACCGATAGCCCTGTATTGTGCGTGCAGGGCAGAGAGTTTCGTGTAGTAATCGACAAGTGTCTTATCTATTTTGAGCACCCTGAACTCCGCCCCGAACACACGGGATTTGATGAAAATAGCTTTCGCATACACGCCCGATTGCTCGTACATGGTGAGGAAACGGGTAAATTCCTCACTGTTGAAACGCACCATAATACAATGTGTAGCCTTGTCGGGCTTCGGAGGTTTTCCTCCGGTCTTGTTCTTTTCCTTTTTCATTTCTGTGGATTTTAGTGGTATCACGACAAAAGCCACTGTTTCACGCCTACGGCAGGTATGAAAAAGGATTTTCCGACTTCGGAGGAAAATCCCAGCCCTCTGCAAGAGCAAGGCTTTCGGGAGTAACCCGAAAGGTATCGAGTAACTCGATACACACCTTGCTATGTTCCGTTGAACATAAAAATCCGTCCCCGGACGGATTGAAGTCAGCCTATCACGGTTGCCATTCGGACAGGAACAGTAAGCCTTGTCGCTTGGACGCAAAAGTACAGCCTTTATCCGCCTGATTTCCAATACTGAAAGTGCCACAAGGTTCCATACGGAAGCCACAAGCTGCCACCGCCTTGCAAAACGATACAAGTGAAGAATATTCGTCGTTTATTTGCCGGAGAATTGAGTAACGAATGATTTGAAAACATGAATAATTACAGCCATAACGAGATAAAAAGACAAAGCACTATT
Organism: Bacteroides sp. AM16-13; assembly: GCF_003602705.1. NCBI lineage: Bacteria > Pseudomonadati > Bacteroidota > Bacteroidia > Bacteroidales > Bacteroidaceae > Bacteroides > Bacteroides sp. AM16-13. The sequence goes on along the minus strand of NZ_QTLK01000001.1, from coordinate 365,992 downwards.
CCACTGCATATATACCGGAATGGTGCTGTAATGAAATACCTGCATAAAGATATGGTGTCGTGCAGATTTAATGATTTGCTGTCGTGCTGTCGTATGGTCGTACATATTTGTTGCTTTGATTATAGAAAGGTTCAGTTCAATAATGATTTGCCTGTTTGCCTCAGTATATCGGTATATCAATATGCAACTGATGATGGATTGACCTGTTTAGGTAACTAATTATAAATTAAAAACATTACGATTATGAGTAAGGAAATCTTTGTTGCATTTGCCACACAGAAAGGTGGCATTGGCAAAACTTCGGTAACGGTGCTTGTTGCAAGTTACCTTCACTATGTAAAGGGGTACAACGTTGCCATCGTTGATTGCGACTATCCCCAAAATAGTATTATGGACATCAGGGACAGAGAAATCAAACTGATAGAAGAGGACACCTATTTCAAAACTCTCGCCTGCAACCATTTCAGAAAAATAAAGAAGAAGGCTTATCCCGTCGTTGCAAGTAATCCCGTTGATGCGCTCGATGATGCCGAATCGATGATAAGCGAAGAAGAGGTGAAACCGGACATCGTGTTTTTCGATTTGCCGGGAACTCTGAAAAGCGAGGGTGTCGTGCGCACGCTTGCACAGATGGATTATATTTTCGCCCCTTTGAGTGCAGACCGTTTGGTAGTGGAAAGTACATTGCAATTCACTTCAATGTTCAATGAAAACCTGATGACTACCGGGATAGCCAAAGCCAAAGGATTGCACTTGTTTTGGACAATGGTGGACGGCAGGGAGAAAAGTGAGTTGTATGAGGTCTATGAAAAAGTCATTTCCAAAATGGGTCTTTCTGTACTCAAAACCTCCTTGCCGGACAGCAAGCGTTTTCGCCGTGACCTATCGACTGAAAGAAAAACGATATTCCGTTCGACAATTTTCCCGATAGACAACATCCTTCTCAAAGGAAGCAACATCAAGGAATTGTCCGATGAGATATGCGGTATTATTAAGGAATAGATAGTATGGGAAGCCGCAAAGCCGATACGGAAGGGATAGATGAAGCATTGTTGCTTGCATCCATCAAACAGCGCAAGCGGGACGGCGGCATACAACCGACGGATGAAGTGCCGCCTCCCGTCCAACGGCAGGAGGATATTATCCCTGTTGCGGAAAAACAGCAAGAGCCCCCTAAAGAAGTTACCCGGCGGAAGAAACAAAACGCTGATTACGGCTCTGTTTTTCTACAACGGAATGAAATAAAAACCCGCCAATGTGTCTATATCAGCCGGGAGATACATAATAAGGTGTCTAAGATTGTAAACGTGATAGCGGATAAAGAAATTACAGTCGGCGGATATATTGATTCTGTGCTTGCCCAACATTTGGAACAGCACAAAGATGAGATTAACGAATTATATAGAAAACAACGTGAAGATTTAATTTGAATATGGAAAACCTATTGATATGCCTGTTGCTGCTTTATAACGCATGGCTGGTACACTATATCCTGTTTGACAGGAGGCAAAGAAGCAATGTTCCGGCAGAAGAAAAGCCACCCATAAAACCGCCGAAAAAGGTAGATGATATTGTCGGTAAGAGTCACTTCAAAATACAACCGAAAGTGCCACAAGCTACCATACCGGAGCCACAAGCCGCCACAGAGGTTGAAGATGAGGATGTTATGGATATTGCCGTTACATTTGCCGACGGAAAGGACGAAGAACCTGCGGCACGGATACCCGATGATGAGCTGGACGAAGCGTTTTCCGACATCCGCATGGATGATATTCCGGTGGAATACGCGGACGGTGACGAGAAAGGACGGATACCCGCCAAAAGGTTAGCCACCGGAGCCAGCTTCGAGGAAATCGGGGAAGCGGTGAACATCGCCGACAACCCGGAAGCCACTGCGGAAGAGCGCAGACGTGCCGGAGAAGTCTTTTCAGAAATGAAAGACAATGAGTTTTACAACAAGCTGATTGCAAACAACCCTGAACGGGCGAAAAAAATAACGGGGTTAATGGATGAAATTTCCGGTAAGACTATCTCTGGGGAGGGAAAGGCGGTCGGGAATGTAGTCCATCCCCAAAATATTTCCGAAGTGCCTCAGGACATCAGCGGGTTCGACATCCGGGATTTTGTGTAACGATTAAAAAAGTAACGGACAATGAAACAGAAAGAGTACGGATAAGCGGAGTGCCGCCACTAAAATCCAAAAAGTAAAAACAGTATCAACCGCTGCCCGGAAGCAGAGCTTATCCAACTCTGCCCGGCAGCACAAATTCAAAAAGTATTTATGACAAAGAAACAGATTCTTTTCTCGGCAGCCTGTTTGATGGCTGCATCCTCCGCAATGGCACAAGGCAACGGCATGGCGGGTATCACAGAAGCCACCAATATGGTAACGTCATATTTTGACCCGGCGACAAAGCTGATTTATGCCATCGGAGCCGTTGTGGGATTGATTGGCGGAGTCAAGGTGTATGGCAAGTTCTCTTCGGGCGATCCCGATACCTCAAAAACTGCCGCCTCGTGGTTCGGTGCGTGTATCTTCCTGATTGTCGCTGCCACAATCCTGCGTTCATTCTTCTTATAATCAGCGTTATGGCAGAGTTTCCAATCAACAGGGGGATTGGAAAGTCGGTTGAGTTCAAAGGGTTAAAGGCGCAGTACCTATTTATATTTATAGGAGGTCTGCTTGCCGTCTTTATCCTCTTTATAATCATGTATCTGGTTGGTATCAACCAATGGGTATGTATAGGGTTCGGGCTGGTCGCCGCATCGGTTCTGGTGTGGCAGACCTTCGCCCTGAACGCCAAGTATGGCGAACACGGCCTGATGAAGATGCAAGCCCGTGGGAGCCATCCCAAATACATCATCAACCGCTGTAAAATCCCCAAACTATTCAAGAAAAGGAGGAAGAAATGAGAAATACATTAAGAGCGAGTACATTGGAGAGCAAGTTTCCATTGCTTTCAGTGGAACATGGCTGCATCGTCAGCAAGGATGCCGACATCACGGTAGGCTTCCGGGTGGAACTGCCCGAACTCTATACCGTCACTTCGGCGGAATACGAGGCGATACACGCCACATGGGTAAAGGCGATGAAGGTGCTGCCGGATTACTGCATCGTCCACAAGCAGGACATCTTCATCCGTGAAACCTACAAGCCGGACACGGACAGGGAAGACATGAGTTTTCTCAGCCGTTCATTCGAGCGTCATTTCAATGAACGCCCGTATCTGAACCATTACTGCTACCTGTTCCTGACGAAAACGACAAAGGAGCGCAGCCGCACCCAAAGCAATTTCAGCACCCTTTGCCGGGGCTTCATCGTTCCGAAGGAGATAAAGGACAAGGAGGCGGTAACGAAGTTTCTGGAATCCGTCGGGCAGTTCGCCAGCATCCTGAACGAAAGCGGCTATCTCGGTTTACGGCAGCTCACCGATGAGGAAATAACCGGAACGGATACCGAAGCGGGCATTATTGAGAAATATTTTTCGTTGTCTCAGACCGATACGACCACACTTGAAGACATTACGCTGAAAGCGGACGAAATGAAAATCGGGGACAACTACCTGTGTCTGCACACCCTCTCGGACGTGGAAGACCTGCCGGGGGAAGTGGCTACCGACAGCCGGTACGAGAAGTTATCGACCGACCGGAGCGACTGCCGTTTGTCCTTTGCGGCTCCCATCGGGCTGCTGCTGCCGTGCAACCATATTTATAACCAATATGTGTTTATCGACGACAGTGCTGCCAATTTGCAGAAGTTCGAGAAGATGGCGAAGAATATGCACTCGCTTTCGAGGTACAGCCGTTCCAACCAAATCAACAAGGAGTGGATAGACGAGTATCTGAACGAGGCGCATAGTTTCGGGCTGACTTCGGTACGCTGCCATTGTAACGTGATGGCGTGGAGCGATGACCGTGAGGAACTGAAACGGATCAGGAACGAGGTAGGAAGTCAGTTGGCGCAAATGGAGTGCAAGCCACGCCATAACACCGTCGATACGCCGACGCTTTTCTGGGCTGCCATTCCCGGCAATGCCGCCGATTTTCCGGCAGAGGAAAGTTTCTACACGTTCATCGAGCAGGCGGTCTGTTTCTTCTCACAGGAAACGAACTACCGGAACTCACCGTCGCCTTTCGGTATCAAGATGGTGGACAGGCTGACGGGAAAACCGCTGCATCTGGATATTTCCGACTTACCGATGAAGAAGGGTATTATCACCAACAGAAACAAATTCGTATTGGGGCCGAGTGGTTCGGGAAAATCCTTTTTCATGAACCACCTCGTCCGCCAATATTACGAGCAGGGCACGCATGTGGTTTTGGTAGATACGGGTAACTCCTATCAGGGGCTTTGCGAGATGATAAACAAGAAGACCAAAGGGGACGACGGGATTTATTTCACGTACACCGAAGAGAAGCCCATCAGCTTCAACCCGTTCTACACGGATGATTTTGTCTATGACGTGGAGAAAAAGGACAGTATCAAGACACTGCTCCTGACTCTCTGGAAAAGCGAGGACGACAAGATTACCAAAACGGAATCGGGTGAGTTGGGAAGTGCGGTAACGGCGTACATCGACCGTATCAAGGCTGACCGCAGCATCACGCCCAACTTCAACACATTCTACGAGTTTATGCGGGACGACTACCGCCACGAATTGGAAAGCCGGGCAATCAAGGTCGGCAAGGATGACTTTAACATCGACAATTTTCTGACTACGCTCCGGCAATATTACAGTGGCGGACGGTACGACTTCCTGCTGAACTCCCGTGAGAACATCGACCTGCTCGGCAAACGGTTTATCGTATTCGAGATTGACGCGATTAAGGAAAATCGTGAACTTTTTCCGGTTGTCACCATCATTATCATGGAGGCTTTTATCAACAAGATGAGGCGGTTAAAGGGTATCCGCAAACAACTTATCGTGGAGGAAGCGTGGAAAGCCCTCTCTTCGGCAAGCATGAGTGAGTATCTGAAATATCTCTATAAAACCGTCCGTAAATACTTTGGCGAAGCCATCGTCGTGACGCAGGAAGTGGACGACATAATCAGTTCTCCCGTCGTGAAAGAGGCGATTATCAACAATTCCGACTGTAAAATCCTGTTAGACCAGAGAAAGTACATGAACAAGTTCGATGCCATTCAGGATTTGTTGGGGCTGACGGACAAGGAACGGGGGCAGATACTCTCCATCAACATGGCGAACAATCCGTCGAGGCTTTATAAGGAGGTGTGGATAGGTCTTGGCGGAACGCAAAGTGCGGTGTATGCGACAGAAGTTTCGGCGGAAGAATATCTGACATTCACGACGGAGGAAACCGAAAAGATGGAGGTGCTTGCCCTTGCCGACAAGCTGGGCAGTATCGAGTTGGCAATCAAGCAACTTGCCGATAAGAAAAGAAGTAAAACCTAAAAAATCAATTGACATGACATTTATTTCAAAAAGCCGGCTTATCGAGCTGGCGGGCTATGCCCTTGCCTTGTCTTCCCTGCTGCTGACCGCCTGCGGGGAAGCAAAAGAAACTAATTTGGACAAGCTGTGCGGTAATTGGGTAAGCGTGGGCAGAAAGCCCGACGTGCTGGTGTTCAAAGAAGGCGAACAGTACAAGATAACCGTTTTCAAGAAGTCGGGTGTCAGCCGCAAGCTGAAACCGGAAACCTTTCTGATTGTGGAGGAAAGCGGAAATCTCTTTATCAATACGGGTTACCGGATTGACATCGCCTACAACGAGGAAACCGACGTGCTGACCTTTTCACCGAACGGTGACTACACAAGGGCAGGCGAAAGACCATAGTAACAACCATTTAATAAAGTAACGTAATGAGAACGAAAATAATCATGCTTTTCAGCCTGTGCCTGCTCCTTGCAGGCAGGGCAAGCGCACAATGGGTGGTGACAGACCCTACCAATCTGGCGCAGGGTATCGTGAACACGACCAAACAGATTATACAGACCTCTTCGACGGCTTCCAACATGCTGAATAATTTTCAGGAAACAGTCAAGATTTACGAGCAGGGTAAAAAGTACTACGACGCTTTGAAATCTGTAAACAATCTGGTAAAAGATGCACGCAAGGTACAGAAAACCATCCTGATGATCGGTGAAATTTCCGACACCTACGTTGTGAGTTTTCAGAAGATGATGCGCGACGAGAACTATACGGTGGAGGAACTCGGAGCCATCGCCTTCGGCTATACCAAATTGCTGGAAGAGAGCAACGACGTGCTTCAGGAAATGAAGGGAGTGGTGAATATCACCACCCTTTCACTCAGCGACAAGGAGCGCATGGACGTGGTGGACAGGTGCTACAACTCGGTAAGGCAATACCGCAATCTGGTCGGGTATTATACCAACAAGAACATTGCGGTGAGTTACCTGCGCTCCAAGAAAAAGGGGGACACCAACCGGGTGCTGGCTCTGTACGGGGACACTAACGACAGATATTGGTAAGCCATGCTGTTGTTAGCCGCCGATTTCAGTAACCTGCATGAGATATTGAAGAATCTCTATGTGGAAATGATGCCCCTCTGCTCCAACATGGCAGGGGTGGCAAAAGGGATAGCCGGATTGGGAGCGTTGATTTACGTTGCCTCCCGTGTATGGCAGTCCCTCGCAAGAGCCGAACCCATCGACGTGTACCCGATGCTCCGACCGTTCGCCATCGGTATCTGCATCCTGTTCTTCCCCACGATTGTGCTCGGCACGATTAACAGCATATTGAGTCCCATTGTACAGGGAACGCACGGGATGCTGGAAACACAGACAATGGATATGAACAAGTACCGGGAGATGAAGGACAAGCTGGAATATGAATCCATGATGCGCAATCCCGAAACCGCCTATCTGGTCAGCAACGAAGAGTTCGACAAGCAGATTGACGAACTCGGATGGAGTGCAAAGGACATCGCCACGATGGGCGGCATGTACGTCGAAAGAAGCATGTACAATTTCAGAAAGGATGTGCGGGATTTTATGCGGGAGGTATTGGAGCTATTGTTTGCTGCCGCTGCCCTGCTTATCGACACGCTCAGGACGTTCTTCCTGATAGTGCTATCCATACTCGGTCCGATAGCTTTTGCTATCTCGGTATGGGACGGGTTTCAAAGTACGCTTTCGCAATGGATGTGCCGCTATATACAGATATACCTGTGGCTGCCCGTATCGGACTTGTTCAGCAGCGTGCTGGCGAAAATACAGGTGTTGATGCTTGAAAACGACATCAAGGAATTACAGAATAACCCGGATTTCTCGATTGATTCATCCAATGGCGTTTACATCGTATTCATGATTATCGGAATACTCGGTTATTTCACGATTCCTACGGTGGCGGGCTGGATTATACAGGCAGGAGGAATGGGCAGTGCAGCCCGTCCGATCAATCAGATTGCCGGACGTGCGGGTGCCATGACGGGAGCCGCTGCCGGAGCGGTGGCGGGTAATCTCGCCGGACGTGCCGGACACGCTGCCGGTAATGCCGCCGGAAGCATGGGACGGGGTGCTGTGAACGGAGCGAAAAAGGTAGCGGGAGCCGCCGGACGACTGTTCAGGAGAAAATAAACAATCAATAAAAAAGTAAAACAATGGAATTTAAGTCATTAAAAAACATCGAGAGCAGTTTCAGGCAGATACGGCTGTTCGGCATCGTCTTTCTGGTGGTCTGCATGGCAATCACGGGGTACTCCGTATGGAGTGCCTACTCCTTTGCCGAAGCGCAGCGACAGAAGATTTACGTGCTGGACGGCGGTAAATCATTGATGCTCGCCCTCTCGCAGGATTTGTCACAGAACCGACCTGTGGAGGCAAGGGAACACGTGAAGCGTTTTCATGAGCTGTTCTTCACCCTCTCGCCCGACAAGAGCGCGATTGAGGGGAATATCAAACGAGCCTTGCAGCTGGCGGACAGGAGCGCGTTCAACTATTACACCGACTTTGCCGAGAAGGGGTATTACAACCGCATCATTTCGGGAAACGTGAATCAGGTGTTGCAGGTGGACAGCGTGTCGTGCAATTTCGACACCTATCCTTACAAGGTAAGCACTTATGCCCGGCAAATGATTATCCGTGAAAGCAACGTGACTGAGCGGAGCCTTGTCACAAGGTGCAACCTGCTGAACTCCGTCCGTTCGGACAACAACCCGCACGGCTTTACCATCGAAGCCTTCGAGATTATCGAGAATAGGGACATCAAGGTACAGAAACGATGATAGGCGGGTGCATGACAAAAATACAGGATTGGGCGGACGAAAAGCTCCGCCGCCTGTGCGGGCGCATCACACCCGGAAAGCGGCTGGCAGTGCTGCTGACAATGTTCCTCTTTTTCAGTATCGCTTCGGTGTACATCTTCGTTTCGGGGATTTACAACATGGGAAAGAACGAGGGGCAGCGCATCGAAATAGAGCATATCAAACTGCTCGAACTGCAAAGGAAAGACAGTATTAACCTAATAAATGATTACGACAATGGAACAGACGAATGAAGCGAGAGCAGAGGATAAGCCCGCTTATTCTATGCCTCGCAAAGAGGATGAAGCCGCAAGGCAACAGATTCAAGAGAGTAAAAACGAGGTGAAGCCGCCCAAAGAGCCGGACAAGCCCAAAAAGGAACTGACCGAAGAACAGCGGCAGAAACAGAAGAAGCTGATTGTCTATCCGCTTATGTTCATCATCTTCGCCATAGTGATGTGGCTGATATTCGCACCTTCCGAAAAGGAGGAAGAGCAGGGACAGTCCGGTTTCAATACCGATGTTCCCGCACCGGCTGACAATGCGTTGGTGGGCGACAAACAGGCGGCTTACGAGCAGGATTTGTTCAACCGCAAGCAGGATGAGCGTCGGGAACAGATGCAGGATTTGGCTTCGATGTTCGGTTCGGGGGAAGAGCAGGCGGAAGAAATGCCGACATTCGACGAACCGGAGGTCAAGCCGAAAAGTGGCTACGCTGGCAGTGGAAGTTCACGACCGAAAGAAACTATTTATGCTTCTGCCAATGCCTACCGGGACATGAACCAGACGCTCGGCAATTTCTACGAAACCCCGAAGGAAGATCCCGAAAAGGAAGAGATGCGCAAGGAATTGGAAGAGCTTCGGGAAATGGCGTACAACCGGCAGACGGAGAAGGAAACGGCGGATGAACAGTTGGCATTGCTGGAAAAGTCCTATCAGTTGGCGGCAAAGTACATGCCTCAGAATCAGGGACAGCCGTTTACCGGACAGCCGGCAGTTACCACCACTACCGAAAGCAAGCCGACCGAAGCATATAAGAACGGCAAGGCGCAGGTGAATACCGTCGGGCAGGTGCATGAACGGGTGGTATCGGGCTTATCGCAACCGATGAGCGATTCGGCATTTGTCGCCGAATATTCCAAAGAGAGGAACATGGGGTTCCATACGGCAGTCGGCACGGCTGTACAAACAGAAAAGAATACCATACGTGCGTGCATCCATGATAATCAGACCATCACGGACGGGCAGGCGGTAAGGTTGCGGTTATTGGAGCCGATGCGTGCCGGAGAAACGGTCATCCCGCAAAATGCGCTCGTTACGGGAATGGGAAAGATACAGGGCGAAAGGCTCGGCATCTCCATCACTTCGCTGGAATACAGGGGGATGATTATTCCGGTGGAACTGACGGTTGTCGATGGCGACGGGCAGGAAGGGATTTTCATTCCGGGTTCGATGGAGATAGACGCAATCCGTGAGATAGCCGCCAATCTGGGCGGTAATCTGGGGACGACCATCAACCTGAACCAACAGAGTGCGGGCGACCAACTGCTGACCGATTTAGGCAAGGGGGCGATACAGGGAACCTCGCAATATATCGCCAAGAAAATGCGGACAATTAAAGTACATCTCAAGGCGGGGTATAACCTTATGCTTTATCAAAAGAAACAGTAAAACCAATTTATTATTAACCGGGCAATATTGCCCACCACTAAAATCCAAAGTAAAATGAAAAGAGTATTTTTAGCTATCGCCCTGACGCTGGGCGTAATGGGTGCGAACGCACAGAATGTAGAACAGCCGGAAACGGAAGTCGTAACTTTCCAAGCGGACACTTATCCGCAGGAAATGTCGGGGGACGATTATAACGGGCTGACCAAGAAGCTGACTTTTGACCGCATGATTCCGCCTTATGGCATGGAAGTGACGTATGACAAGACGGTACACGTCATTTTCCCGTCCGCAGTCCGTTATGTGGATTTGGGTTCTCCCAATCTGATTGCGGGCAAAGCCGACGGTGCGGAAAACGTCATCCGTGTGAAAGCGACGGTAAAGAATTTTCGCACGGAAACCAATTTTTCAGTAATAACCGAAAGCGGCTCGTTCTACACGTTTAACGTGAAGTACGCCGATGAGCCGTTGCTTCTGAACATCGAGATGAAGGATTTTATCCACGATGGCAGTACGGTGAACCGTCCGAACAATGCCCTCGACATCTATTTGCAGGAGCTGGGCAGTGAATCCCCGAAGTTGGTGCATCTGATTATGAAGTCTATCCACAAAAACAACAAGCGTGAAATCAAGCATATCGGGGCGAAATCTTTCGGCATCCAATACCTGCTGCGTGGGATGTACACGCACAACGGGCTACTGTATTTCCACACGCAGATCAAGAACTCGTCTAACGTGCCGTTCGATGTGGATTTTATCACGTTCAAAATCGTGGATAAGAAAGTGGCAAAACGTACCGCTATTCAGGAGCAGGTAATTTTTCCGCTCCGTGCTTATAACTATGCCACCCGTGTAGCGGGGCATAAAGATGAGCGCACCGTCTTCACAATGGAGAAGTTCACCATTCCCGAAGACAAGCAGGTGGTTGTGGAATTACACGAGAAATCCGGTGGTCGCCATCAGTCCTTTGTGATTGAGAACGAGGACATCGTGCGTGCAAGGGTGATTAACGAACTGAAAGTGAAGTAAGATGAAGAAGTATCTATTTGTAGTTGTAGCGTTGCTTGCCCTTGTGGGGCAGGCAAACGCCCAACGCTACCTGCCGGGTATGCGTGGTGTGGAACTCAGAGGCGGTTTCGTGGACGGGGTACAGAAGCCTGTAAACTATTATCTCGGTGTGGGGTTATCCACCTATACGAAGAACGGCAACCGCTGGATGTTCGGGGCAGAATATCTCAACAAGCAATACGAGTATAAGGACTTGCAAATACCCAAAGCGCAATTTACGGCGGAAGGCGGCTACTATCTGAAAGTCCTCTCGGATGCTTCCAAGATGTTTTTCCTCTCGCTTGGCGGCTCGGCTCTTGCCGGATATGAAACGAGCCGGTGGGGAGACAAGTTGTTGCCGGACGGGGCGACACTCCGAAATAAGGATTCGTTCATCTATGGCGGGGCGGTAACATTGGAATTGGAAGCATACCTCTCGGATAAGGTGGTGTTGCTGCTCAACGCAAGGGAACGGGCGGTTTGGGGCAGTTCCATCGGACATTTTCACTTGACCTTCGGGGCAGGAATAAAATTCATCATAAACTGATTACAACCATGAAAGTAAAGATTATAGCTATATTGGCGGTGGTATTGACCGGATTGTTATTTACCTCCTGCGATGATAAAATAGAGGTGCAGCAGGCATACGACTTTTTGCTGACGACCATGCCCGTGCAGAAACGCATCAAGCCGGGTGAAACGGCTGAAATACGCCTGCAACTGCATAAGTCGGGAAACTACAAGGAAACGGAGTTCTTCATTTCCTACTTCCAACCTGACGGGCGTGGGAGCCTGCGGATGGACGACGGGACTGTGTTTGCTCCCAATGATTTCTACCCGTTGAAAAAAGAAACGTTCCGGTTGTATTATACCTCCGAAAGTACCGACCAGCAAACTATCGACGTGACTGTTTGGGATAGCTTCGGGCAGAGGTTCGATTTGAGTTTCTCGTTTCAGAATGATAGCGACAAGACGCAATAAAAATAAATAACCAGCCCTTTATGTAAAATATAGAGGGCTGTTTCTGTGAAATCTGATAAACTCGTGTTATCTTTACGATAAAATTGGTTTATCATGGAACTATTTGAAAAAGATATATTTGAAGGCAAACTTAGTAAGTATGAAACAAATCATTTTCATATGGTAATTGATGGAAATTTTGAGTTACCCATCGATTCTATGAAAAATGATGATTATGGTACTTTTATTCATGAGTACATTCATTATTTGCAGCATATAACGACACTGTTTGGAGTTAAGATATGTGCAATGTATAATAAAATGTTTGTACTATACATGAATTACTTTAAAAAGAACCAAACAATATATTTACCACTAAAATTATGGGAAAAAGATGAAGGATTAGCTAATTTTATTCAATATTTCAAAGATGTAAGGGGGGATAAAAATTGCGATCTAAATATCAATGAAGTAGAGGTTGATATAAGAGAAATAAAAAAAGCTAAAGATACTCGAACTGCGGTAAATATAGGCGTTTATGATTTTGAAAATGATAAAGTAGAGGAGTGTGGATTTAAGTTTGGCTATTCTTGTATTGTAGAGAGCATGGCTCATCTGGTTCAGTCATTTATAAATGATGATACAAATCACGCTAATATACCATATCGTTCTGTTGAATTGATTTGTGAAAATCAATATAAAGAAATATCTAAAGATAAAAAAAAGATGATTTCAATTTGCCTTTGTTCTCTTATGTTTAATAATCCCGGAGCGTCTTTTTTTGAGGTGATTGAAGTGTCAAAAAAACACAGAGACCTCAACGGATTTGAGTTGTTTAAAAAAATAATGCGTGATTGCTCTGTAAAGTATAAAGAAAAGGAAATGCCGATGTATAGAGCCTTACATAATTTCCTTGATGATTTAAAAGTTAGTACAGAGGCAGCTATTGGTACAAAGTTAGATTATTATGCTGAGGTTATAGATCACTGCAAAAAAGAAGCATCTTCGGGAGAATGCGTTTTATTGGATATACTTTATAATGGGGATATAACGGATAAAAAATATTTTTCAGAGGTTTTATCTAAGGTATATGGCTATCCATTTATTGAAGCAAATAACACTTCAATAATGCCACAAAAAATAGATCATGAAGCAAATACTGCTTATGTAGAAACGGCAGCTTTGTTAGGACTTGAGATGATAATAAAAAGAATTAAATCAGAGGAAAGTACATTGTGTAGTTGGTTCAAAATATGTAAAATTGGCATGTACGATCCATCTATTGATTGCGTAGTATCTCCTGAATGTGAAAACAATCAATGGGATAAAAAAGAACAATGCTTAATGACAGAATCAATGGATTTTTTTAAAATTAGACAGAAAACCTTTATTCAAAAATAATAAGCAGCCTTTATCGTTTATCCGGTGAAGGGTTGCTTCATTTATTATGATACATCTTGGAGTTTATGGCGTTCCTCTTTGGCTTTCTTCTGCTCCTTCTTCTTCTTTTCCTGCTCCGCCATGATTTGCTTCAGGGGCTTGACCGTTTCGGGTGCTTCCCGTTTGAAGCGTTTGTAGTAAATCTCTTCGATAAACTGCGGTAACGGTGCTTTCCATGTTTCCTGCTTGTGGTTATCTATCTTTCCTAACTTATCGGGATTTAAACCGAGTTCTCTTCCCATTTGTACGTGTTTGTCCGAAAGGTGGTGCTTCTTCTGCGCCACCATCCACTTCTCTAATATAGCTTTCTTTACTCCCATAAATTTTGAATGTTGTTGTACTGTAAACTGTTGCTGCTGCGAAGATAGGAATTTGCCGTTTTTCCGGACAATAAAAACGGCACAAAAAATAACCCTCTGAATTTTCAGAGGGTTTAACAATGGCTTTTTGCTACTTTTGTGCCGCCTTAGCTCACTGTCAAAAGTAGTCCCGAGCGGTGAGAACCGCCCGCTTAGTCACTGCTTGGAATATACCTTCCGCAACAAGAAGTACCATGTTTGTAGATTGGTGCTGTAAGCAACGTCCGTTTCACAGATACCCTTTTTGAAATAATGTTCCAATCTCAAACAAGCAAGTTCCGAACCGAACGCATAGATGTCTTCTTCCATTACCTCTATGGAAATGTTTTCTCCTGCGGTTTTTTCCCATTGGTCGGCTATCCGTTGCAGCTGTTCCCCTGTCATATAATCCTGCAATGTTTTCATTTTAAGTTCCCCTTTTTACGTTGTAACGATTCATCCCTGCGCTCCCGACATATTTCCAATGTCGGGGCAACGGTGCTGAATAACTCGCCATCTTCTTCGCTGCGGTAGTCGTATTGGCAATACCTGCTTTTCTTGCGTAATCGGGGCATAAGGTTGAAATACACATAGTTTTCTTGTCCTGCTTGGCAGGTGGATACTCCATTTTTGTTTAATGATTTCATTACTTCTCTTTTTATTTGAATTTATACCAACTATCATGGTAGTTATCACCCAAAAGGGTAAAAACACCTATTAAATCACTCTCCGTTGCAAATTTCTTGGCTTCCCGAATGGTCGGAAATACGCCTATCTTCCGAAAGCCGATTAATAATGTGTACATAGTTTATTCCTCCCTTTGCATCGTTATTGGCGTATTTCGCTGTAACCACTCCATAACGAATGGCATATTGTACTCGGAAGTGATAACTGCCGTATTTTCACCAACCTGCGTGAAACGGGTGCTTTCATATGAGTCTACCCACTCTTTGAGGGTGGATGCTCCCCATGTTTGGGGAGTATCAAATATGCCGTTCAGTTTTTCGATGCTTTCATCGAACATTACTATTACTGTTTCGTATGTTGTTTCCATATTCTATATATAAATGTATTATGCTGCCATCTGCTGACGGATAAGGCGTTTGTTCTTATTCACAAGTTCAATAATGCGGTCATGGTATTCGGTATTCTTGTTGCATACGCCACGACTTTGCAGGACTTTCAGCGTTTTGAGCGATATTTCTATCGTTTCTACCCGTTTGCCGTCAATGGTTGCCGATAAGATGAGGGAGTTCGGTTTAAGGTAGTATTCGTTGGAATACACGCAATGGTGCATGGTCGTTCCCTCTTCCAAAAATTCCAATACGCTTTCCAATACCCGTACTTGGATTGTACCGTCCGTAAAGGCGATACCGAAGAACTTGCCTTTGAGTTTTTGGAAACGCTGTTCATTTTCCAATGCCTTGTGTTTTTGTTCCTCAATCCGTTCACGCTCCATACGTTCCGTTTTCTTCCGTACAAGGCGGTCATGCTCGACTCTCAAGTCGGTAGGGCAAATGTATTTCGGGCTGTTTGTGTCCTTACCGAAATAGCGGAGCAGGTCTATGTAGTCGCACCATATACCTGCATCACTTACCATGTAGCCGTTACGGGTTGCGATGCGGATGGCGTTCCAATAAGTGGCGGTACTTTTGGACGCATTGCGTATAAAATAACTTAGCAGACTATATTGTCCCGTCTTTATAAGTGTTTCCGCTTGGTTGTTCTTTAATAGTTCGCAAAACAAGTCAAATGGTAGGGTATTATGAAATTCACCTTTGAAGCCGTTGCGCTTGAGTTCGGGAATAACTTTCATTCTCGGATAAGTGCAGGCAGGGGTTATGTCATATACATAGTGGTTTCTACGTATTTCCATTGAACTGCCTTCCTGCCACAAGTCATAATAGATGAAAGCTATCCCTCTCAATCGGGCAATCGTTTCAAATTTGCCGTTGGGGGCAATCCAGCGTTGTGCGACTTCGTAAATGGTGTATTCGGCAGGTTGCCCGACTTTGTAATAAGCCTTTGCAAAGAAGAACCGTAATACTTGGTAGCTTTTGCAGGTGGTTATCATGGAGAAGTATTCATTTTCCTTGAATACCCGTTTTCGGGTGGTGTGGACTTTCAGTTCCATTCCGCAATGAGGGCAGGTGCAACCGCAAAGCGTATCTGCCAATGCTCCGTTTCCCTGCCATTGGTGTCCGCACTCGGTGCAGGTAATGATGCCTTTGGCAGACCTGCGCCCGACGTGTTCAAAACTATGAAGGAAAGCATACGTCTTTTGCGCTTCGCTAATCTTCGGTAATCGCTTGCTCAATGCAGCAACCTCTTTTTGTATCTTCGTTCTCGGTTTCATAATCGTTAGAATAAAAGTGCCATTTGTCCGTTATTACTGTTCTTGTTCTCTTTCTTGGGAGTAGCCTTACGCTGTGTCATTCGGCTGTATGCCTCGTTCTCGGCTCGTCTGATAGCTTCTTTACGTGCTTCCACCTTCTCTTCTTCGGTGAGTTCAACATGGTGATTGACTATCACTTTACAGTCTATCGGCTTGCCTACCTCTATATCGGCTTCGTCAAAATAGTGCACGGCTTGCCCGAATATTTCTTCATCATCAAAACCGTTACAACCGCTTTTCTGAACATAGTTCAAAATATAGGTTATACAATCTTCTATGTTTTTCAACGGGTTGCGGTATGAACGGGCGAATAATTCGTCATATTCGGCTCTCTGCTCCAAATAAGATTGGATTGAGTTCTTGAAAGATACTGATACTTGCATATTGTTATATATTGTGGGACAAGGCATTAACCTTGCCCCTTGTGAATACTTAAATTGTTGCTTGGATGATTTCTAACCGCCATGCGGGTATTACCTCGTCAAACAGATAGGAAATGAACTCCTTGCGTGCTTCGGTACATAGCTCTTTATACAGTTCCTTGAATGGCTCAAAATTGCCGTTGATATACACGTTTACCATGTACTCATAAATGTTCTCTACCTCGTAATATCTGCACTGTTGTGCTACTGTTTTATTCTGTCTTACTCTCATAACCTTATCTGTTTATTTGATTTCTACTATTTGATTAATTCTGCCATACAGCGTATTGCGAAGGCTTGTCTTATCAGGGGCATGGTATTCGTTCCATTGTCCGTATTGGTTCACAAGAAATTTGCGGAGAACATCTGCAAAATCGAAGCGATACCCCATTAAGGGGATGGCGGTACGGAAATAAGTATTGTTTCGTACATTTTCTGCAAGCCAATTTTTCTCGGCTCTATCCATTTTCCCGTTTCTATTAAGTTTTTCACGAAGCATATATGCTCGGCTGTTCTTCAATGTGTCAAGAGGGTTTACATCCCAACTGACGAATTTTACTGCAATAGGTAAGATGTTCATCTCTGTATGTTTTAAGAAATTAGTAACCAAAATATTCCACCAATGATTAAGGCATAAACAAGGCAGTAAATGACTATCGCCAATGCTATGGTAAAGACCAAACGGATTACGAACTTGCCTGCTGCTATGCCTACTAACCACCACCAAAAGCTACCGCCCAAAAGGGTTGAACCTGCTACGGCAACGAGTGCCAATACTGCTATTTTATACCTTGTTTTCATCGCTGTTATTTTTTTAAGTTTATGCGGATTCAAGAGGTGAGTGAGTTGAGTTTCAATTATTTTATCTGCCTCTCGGTTATCCGACTTTTTTTTTATGCGTCTTTCTGTCGTGTCGGTCGTTTTCGTTTCAGGGGCGATAATAGTGTAGGGTTTAGGACAAACAAGATTTATGAGAAAAATACTCTCTGGACGAAGTACAGCAGGAAGATTTTTATCAGAACCGCTTGCGGCTTGACCTTGTTTGTCCGTGAAGAACCCGTAAATACCTTTGCCCATGTAACGAAAATGATTGATGCGGCAGAATGTATAATCAGTCAAATGGAGGTAACCGAATAAAGAGGCAGATTCAGAATTATAAATTATCCATAGTAGTTGCCTACTATGGTATCAGTATTTCTTCAATTCATTGATTTATATGTCATTTGCAGAGAAATATACATTGGGGATAGATATATTCTTTTCTTTTTTCTATCTTTGCAGTCAGCGATGCAAACAGCATCGTGGAAATTTGTTCATTTACTAAACTCAGAAATCGCCAATTTCAAAATGCAAGAGTAAATGGACTGGATAGGTTATATCTTGACGTAACCTGCCGGTTCATCTTGCATTGGGCGTTTGGCGATGCCTTGAGTTTGTGAATTGGCAGAGTTACGTCATTTTAATATAATAACCTATATGGAACTACAAGCAACAGCCCTGCAAGGCATCGTGAAATCTGTCGGCAAAAATGAACTTTTCTATTTATTGCCGATTCAAGATTTATCCGCACTACAAGAATTGAAAGGACATCTGACTACGGCAATAGATGTATTGAGTAATCTTGAAGGACAAAGCATGGAGCATCGTTTGGATGCCATTCGTACTTTAAACAGCTTCATCGCTGCTTTAAGTATTCACGATGGCGATCATTATGAAGCGATGGACACGGCTTTTAAAGATATCATTAAAATAGGATTGTGATGTTTGTAGAATATTTTGCTTTATTTGCCAAAAAACATCCTCTGTCCGTTGGGTACATTTTGTTGATAGGAGATTGTTATCCAACTATGCTATAATAGATGAATTTGTCTTAGAAATAAAAAAAACACAAACTATCAATACTTAAATCTCTTTGTATTTGCGACTTTAGGAAAAAAAAGGTAGCTTTGCAAAGCTAATTTTATGTAAATGATATATGAATCAATATGAGACTCTTTTAAAATATGTGAGAGATAATGGAACAACTAAGCATGACCGTACTGGTACAGGCACTCTTAGTTGTTTTGGCTATCAGATGAGATTTGATTTGCAAGAGGGTTTTCCATTATTGACAACAAAAAAGGTCCATCTAAAATCTGTCATTCATGAGTTAATTTGGTTTCTTAGAGGAGACACGAATGTAAAATATCTTCAAGATAATGGCGTTACTATATGGGATGAATGGGCAGATGAAAGTGGTGAACTAGGTCCTATATATGGATACCAGTGGCGATCGTGGCCATCTCCAAATGGTCAGCACATAGACCAAATCAGCCAAGTTATAGACACTTTGAAAAAAAATCCAGATTCAAGGCGTATTATAGTTTGTGCATGGAATGTGGCAGATGTTGAAAAAATGGCACTTCCCCCTTGCCATGCATTATTTCAATTTTATGTCTCTGAAAATAAATTGTCGTGTCAATTATATCAACGAAGCGCCGATTTGTTTTTAGGAGTTCCATTTAATATTGCATCATATGCTTTATTGACCATGATGGTTGCGCAAGTATGCGACTTGGAATTGGGGGAATTTATTCATACATTTGGAGATGTTCATATCTATTTAAACCATCTCGAACAAGTTGATTTGCAACTTTCAAGAACTCCGCTACCTTATCCGAAAATGAAATTGAATCCAATGGTGCGTAATATTTTTGACTTTAAATATGAAGATTTTCAGTTAGAAGGATATAATCCTTATCCTAGTATAAAAGCCCCAATAGCTGTGTGAAATTATGGATAAAGAACTTCTAAAATATGAATCTAATGAAGAATTGTCTGAATATTTTGTTAGAGAGTATTCCAAGACTAGTACACCCATAGCCATTAGTTTTAGAGATTTATTTCCAGAAATGAATCGTTCTGATAGGTATACACATTTAATTCATTCTTATCCGGCGAAATTATTAGTTCATATTCCATATTTCTTTTTGAATAATTCTTTCTTTTCCCAAAAAGGAGATACTATACTTGACCCATTTTGTGGTACTGGGACTGTGCTGCTGGAGGCTAATCTTGCTGGAAGAAATGCAATAGGTGCTGATGCGAATCCGTTAGCTAGATTGATTGCATCTGTAAAAACAAAGAAGTTGGAGGATAGTGTGTTAGTTGAGACTCTTTCTACTTTAATTCATCGTGCAAAGTTGTTTCGCAAAGTCGAATATCCTAATGTTGTGAATCGAGACTTTTGGTTTCCTCTCAACACTCAGTTCCAATTAGCAAAGATTCGTCGTGCAATTAGTGAATTACCTAATGGAGAATATAAGGATTTCTTTGCAGTATGTTTTTCAAACTGCATTAAAAAAGTGAGTTATGCAGATCCACGTATAGCAGTACCTGTAAAACTTAAGCTTGATAGATTTGATAAACGTGGCGAGCAATATCAAAAGATACGAAAACGATTGATAGAATTAGAATCAATTAATGTATTTGATAAATTTAATGCCATATGCGCTGAAAATATTATAAGAATTAAGAAGATAAATTCTTTGTCATCTGATGTTTTTTCTAAAATAGTATCAGATAATGCTCAAATCCTTACTACTGTTATTGGTGGGAAAGAAATGTTACAAGATGGGAGTGTTGATATGGTTCTTACTTCACCTCCTTATGCTGGAGCTCAGAAATATATAAGGTCTTCTAGTTTAAATTTGGGCTGGCTTGGATTTACTGAATTAGAAGATCTAAGAAATCTTGATAGTAAAAGCATTGGACGAGAAAACTATTGTTTGACGGATGTAAAGGACGTGAAGACGGGTATTGACAGTGCTGATAAATTATTGTCCAATTTGTTTTTGCTAAATAAGAAGAGGGCATATATTGTAGGCAATTATTTGCAAGAAATGAAAATAGCTCTCAATGAGTCGATTCGTGTTTTAAAGGCTAATGGCTATTTTATTATTGTAATTGGAAATAACAAAGTTTGTAATAATGAGTTCAATACGCAAGCTTATCTGACAGAATATGTTGAGGCGCAGGGACTAAAGTTGCAGTTTAAGTTGATTGACGATATAAAATCTTATGGATTAATGACTAAACGCAATAAAACTGCTGATATAATATCAAGAGAATGGATTTTAGTTTTTAAAAAAAATGAGTGCTAATATTACTGAAAATACATTACCTATATATGATAGATTATTATACAAAGTAATAACCTATTATGCTACGATATGGAAAGATCGTCGTTCTGATAAAATATATAATGATTGGCTGAATAATTTTAAAGATTCATCTTGTGAAGAAAAAGAGAAGCTTCATGCGTTATTTCTTCTTTCAAAATTTATGTATTTTGGGAATGTTGAACTTAGAGAGTTATTGAGATGTGTATTTAGAGATTTATTTAAGTATCCAATTGTGGCTGAAATAAGAAGAAATAACAATAATACTAAAGACATATCTTTGATAAACAGAATGTTTAATGATGAATTGTCGAAAACTAAATTTTTAGGTGTGGGAAATCCGTCTGAAAGTGGTGTGCATCTATTATATTATTTTAGACAAGAAAATAATTTGGAAAAAGGGTGTTTTATAAATACACATGAAATCTTTAAAACTAACTTAATTAAAGAAAAAGATGCAAATGATGTTGATATTTCAAGGATTGATATTAAAATTCGAAACAATAATATTAAACGTTATGTATTTATTGATGATTTCTGTGGTAGTGGAACTCAGGCAAAAGATTATTCTAAAGATATAGTGGAGCAGATTAAGCATATTAATAAAGACATAGAAGTAAATTATCTGATGCTTTTTGGTACTGAGGATGGTATAAATTCTGTTAAGAATGAAACTAAATTTGATAAAGTTGAAACAGTTTTTACTATTGATAATTCGTTTAAATGTTTTTCTGACAATTCTCGATATTTCTGCAAACCAATTAATGAAATAGAAAAAGATTTTTGTAAAAATATGTGTGAAAAGTATGGTAATACTCTATGGAACATGCATCCGCTGGGATATAAAGATGGGCAGTTATTATTGTCTCTTTTTCATAATACTCCAGACAATACACTCCCTATTTTTTGGGTAGAGAATACAAATTGGACGCCTATTTTTAAACGGTTTCATAAAATATATTGAATATGAATACATTTCCCAAAAACAACCCTTTTGGCATAACAAAGGCTACAGATTTTTCAGATAATGAGATAAATGAATATTGGGTTAATGTTAATCCCGATTATAAGATTTTGAATCCTAATGAGTTGCTTCCTAAATATATATTAGGAGGGAAAGGTTGTGGAAAAACTCATTTGCTAAGATATTTTTCTTATCCATTGCAAAAAATAAGAAAGGGAAATTTGTCTAGAATAGTAAATGACGATAAATATATTGGCATATATTCTGTTCTTGATGGAATTAATTCGAGTCGCTTTAAAGGAAAGGGCATTGATGAGGAACAATGGAAAAGTGCTTTTGAATATTACTTTGAGTTATATATCAGCGATATTCTTTTGAATATTTCTAAAGATGTATTTGCGGATGGTATTTCTAAAGGTTATAGTGAGAAGGATTTTGTGCGAGATATATCACTTCTATTTTATGAAAATGTGATAGATATAAATGAGCTTCAATCTATTGATGATTTTCTAGAGAGACTGTCTGTTTTGAGAAAAAAGATTGATCTTGAAATTGTAAATGCTGCTTTTAATCGCACATTGAACATCTCAACAATGAGAATATTATTTTCTCCTGGAGACTTATTGTTTGGAATACCTGCTTTGCTATCTAAGAATATAGCTTTACTACAAAATGTACAATTTGTTTATATCCTAGATGAATATGAAAAATTATTTGAATGGCAAAAAGTTTTTGTTAATACTTTAGTTTGGGAAAAAAAACAACCTTGTACATTTTGGATTGGAGCTAGAAAATATGGATATACTACTACGCAAACTAAGACAGAAGAACAAATAAAGCCAGGGTCAGAGTTTCAACCAATACTTTTGGACGAAATTTTTCAGGGAGATGATGTGTTGTATAAAAAATTTGCTAAGGAGCTATATCTTAATCGATTGAAAAAGTATTATTTAAATGATTTAACAGCAGAACAGATTGAAAAACAGTTTTCTGCAAAACTTGAAAAATATTCAGAAGATAAGATTATTAATGAACTTCAAAAGCGATACCAAAATAAGGAGTATCGACATTTTAAAGATCTGCGGACAGAAATAAGGGAAGGCATTACTAGTAAACTTCTTAATGAAGTCGATAATTTGGACTTAAAATTAGAATATTTTATTTCTGATACTGATAATAATCCTTTAGAACAAAAGTATAAGATATATTTACTGTATAAGGAATGGGCTAATTGGGGTACCAAAAAGAGTAAAGTGTTTAGTAAGGTTAATAAACTAACAGTTGATATCGAAGCTATTATGGACTTTGTAAATCAACAATATGCTATATACAAAAAGGAGAAAAAAGGAGAAACTGAATTTACTAATATAGAGGAGAAGTATAAGGCAGATTTTTTAGCTCAGTTAGCATATGAAAATAATATCAAAAATACTTGCTATTCAGGAATTGATGAATTTATAAATCTTTCATGGGGAAATCCTAGAATTTTTTTATTAACTCTTAAATTGATTGTTGAAAAATCAGATCTGCTTGGGGAAAAACCACTAGAGGAGGGATCTGTAATATCTTTGGAAGCTCAATATCAAGGAGTTTTTGAAACAGCAAAATGGTTCTATCAAGATGTGGAAATAATAGGAGATGTTGGAAAAAAATTATATAGATCGCTAAATAGTTTAAGTAGTGTTTTTCAAATATATCGTTTTTCTGATAAACCAACAGATACAAGTGTGTGTGCATTTAATTTTGGCATAGAAAGTATTTCCTCACTGGCTAAAGATTATATAAATATGGCAAAAACACACTCTATTATCGTCGAAGTATCTAATCGAAAACAAAAAAATTCAGGGAGAAAGGAACAGACTTATCAACTGCATAGAATTTTGGCCCCTTTATGGAATTTGCCATCTTCTCGTAGGGGGATAGCCGACTTAGATGCAGACATGATTAATTCTATATTTGATCCTCAGAAATATGACAGGTTTGAAGCTCAATATAACGAGATGAAGTCTCGTTTTATGGCCCCAACTTTTGGAAAGAAAAAGAGTAATAAACAGAGGAAATCAAAGAGAGAAGGTGGTGTAAATAATATTTTAAATCTTTTTGATGAAGAATAATGGATTATACTATTTTTTATAAAGACTCATATACTAATGGGGATTTAACAAATTCTCCTGAGTATGATATTTTTTTGTCCGCATTTGACAATTGTAATAGGACTAAAGAAGTTTTTGAAAGAGTAAAATCATATCAAAAACAATGGTTTATATTTCCACAATATAAGGGTATTCGACAAGATGAACTGCCACTTAAAGATGTATATATTAGTGAATTTTTGTCAGAATCAGAGTATTTTGAAAATTTTATTCTTAATTTCAATGCAAATGATTATAAAACGAAGAAAATTTGTATTGATATAACTGGATTTATTAGACCTCATTTAATTTATTTATTAAAATTACTTTCTCATTTTGGAATATCTCAAGTGGATCTGCTTTATACTGAACCTATCCATTATAAAGATGCAGACGATACGAAATTCTCGGGGTACATTGATGAAATACATGATGTAGAAGGGTGTTCATCTATAAATAATAATCCGAATACTGATAATGATTTGTTGATTATTTGTGCTGGCTATGATGACAACTTGATTGCTAAAATTGCCCAAAGTAAAGGACATTGTCAAAAGAAATATTATATACTTGGATTTCCATCTCTTCAACCTGATATGTACCAAGAAAGTATTTTAAAAATGGAAAATGCAAAACAGTCAACAGGTGAATTTATGAAAATTAGATTTGCACCTGCTTTTGATCCATTTGTTACGGCTCAGATAATTCATGAAATAGTTGAAGAAAACCCAAAATCTACAAATATCTATTTAAGTCCACTTTCAACTAAGCCGCAAACTGTTGGTGTGGCTTTATTTTATATTATAAACTATGCAAAGCTTCCGGTAAGTATCGTTTTCCCATATAGTAAAACTTATACATCTAAGCATGCGGAGGGTATTAAAAGAACATGGAAATATACGATTGAATTTTGAAATACTAAATTGCATAAACTCATCAAAGTAACAAAAATAACAAATAAATTTGTAGTCACAAATTTATTTGTTATTTTTGTATTGTTAAGATGGACGGACACCATGAAGACGATGTGGGACTGAATCAGACAAACTTCGGTTACTAAAACATTACTAAGAGTAAAATTGACATTATTATAACCTTGTAAATAAGGAACTTGTGTAGAAAAGGTTCATAACCCTGTCTCTCCGCTAGGATAGCAGCTTTTAAGCTGCTATTTCTTTTGTGGAAAATATATTTCCATTGTCTGTTTCTTTATTGGAAAATAAGGAGAGGTGCTCGAGTGGTTGAAGAGGCACGCCTGGAAAGCGTGTATACCCCTAAAGGGTATCACGAGTTCGAATCTCGTTCTCTCCGCTTTTTTGTTTGTTGTTTAAAAAATGTTTGAAAGCGGCTGCCTTGATTTTTCAAAGCAGCCACTTTTTATTCTGGACATTTATTCCAACTCCTCGATAATCTTCTTCACATCTATCGGTTGCAATCTTCCGTACACTTTCTCGCCAATCATCACTACCGGAGCCAGTCCGCAGGCACCTACGCAGCGCAGGCAGTCCAATGAGAATTTTCCATCCGGTGTAGTTTCGCCGACTTCGATGCCTAGTACGCGTTTGAATTCTTCGAGCAACTTCTCGGAGCCGCGCACGTAACATGCCGTACCCATGCAGACGGAGATGGGATGTTTCCCTTTCGGGGTCATGGTGAAGAAGGTATAGAAGGTGACCACTCCATATACTTTCGATACGGGGATATTGAGTTTGGAAGCGATGATGCGTTGCATCTCTTCGGGCAGGTAGCCGTGCAGGTGTTGCGCTTCGTGCAAAATATTGATTAGTTCGCCCGGGTTGTTTCCGTGCTTGTCGCAAATCGTTCGGACTTGTTCTGCCACATCGCAGGCTAGTTTTATATCTGACATAATACTCTTCGTTTAAAGTTAATCCATAGATTTGTTGAAATAGTGCGTGTGCAATAGCGTTTCCGATATCTCGCCCAGTGGTTTGCCGAGATATTCTTCGTACAAGGTCTTGATGTACGGATTCTCGTGCGATTTGCGCAAAGGCTTGTTGGCGTCTTCGCGGTAGAGTGCGTTGGCGCGTGCATACAATATTTCCGAGTTGCCGTGATGCAACGGCTGTCCGCCTCCTCCGATGCAACCTCCGGGACAAGCCATAATTTCGATTACATGATATTCGTTGTGCCCGTTCCGTATATCTTCCAATAGATGGCGGGCGTTGCCTAGTCCGTGTGCGATGCCTACTTTTAATTCAAATCCGTTTAGGTTGATGGTAGCACGCCGGACACCGTTAAGTCCGCGTACTTGTTCGAAGTTTACATTTTTCAGAGATTCTCCGGTATAGATTTCATAAACAGAACGGAGGGCGGCTTCCATTACACCACCTGTTGTACCGAAAATAACGCCGGCACCGGTCGACTCACCCATAGGGTTGTCAAACGGGCTGTCCAGTACCAGCGGGAAGCCGATATTGGCGCGTTTAATCAGTCGTGCCAGTTCGCGGGTGGAAATAGAATAATCTACGTCGGGAATACCGTTCACTTTAAATTCATCGCGGGCACATTCATACTTCTTTGCCAGACAGGGCATGATGGATACGACTACCAGCTTTTCTCTAGGGATTCCCATCTTTTCCGCCCAATAGGATTTGGCGATAGAACCGAACATCTGTTGCGGTGAACGGGCGGTGGATGGAATGTCCAGCATATCCGGGAAGTGATGTTCGAAGAAGTTCACCCATGCCGGACAGCAGGAGGTCAGGATAGGTAACCGTACGGACTTATCTCCGTTGAGATAGCGCGTCAGACGGTTTAGTATTTCCGATCCTTCTTCCATGATGGTGAGGTCGGCGGCAAAGTCAGTATCGAATACATAGTCGAATCCCAGTTCACGCAGGGCATAAACCATTTTTCCGGTTACCAGTGTGCCGGGAGGAAAACCGAATTCTTCGCCCAGGGCAGCACGTACGGCAGGAGCTGTTTGCACAATCACCACTTTATCCGGGTTAGCTAAGTCGTCGAGCAGGCGGTTCGTATAATCGCGTTCGGTCAGTGCACCCACCGGACAGACAGCTACGCATTGTCCGCAATAGGTACATTCGCTTTCCGTCATCATCCGGTCGAAGGCAGGGGCTATCGTCGTGTTGAATCCGCGACGGATGGCACCGAGCGCACCGACTGTCTGAACATCGTTACAGACACTTTCGCAGCGGCGACAGAAAATACATTTATCCATGTTGCGCACGATGGAGGCGGTGATTTCCCGCTTGCGGGGAGAGAGCTCGCCTCCATTGAAAGGCATTTCGCGGATATTAAAGCGTAGCGCTAATGTCTGAAGTTCGCAATTGCCACATTTGGGGCAGGTGAGACAGTCGTTGGGATGATCCGACAGGATAAGTTCGGCTACCACTTTGCGTGCGTTCATCACACGTAGCGTACTGGTTTTCACTATCATTCCTTCCGTGCAACGGGTAGCGCAGGCAGGAGCCAGATTGCGGCGTCCTATTACCTCGACTACGCAGATGCGGCAGGAAGCAGGATTGTTCTTTATGCAGGTGCCTTTCAGGTCGATGTGACACAAAGTAGGTATGTTGATGCCGATTTTCGTGGCAGCTTCAAGGATGGTACTTCCTTCGGGGACGGTGATGAAATGACCGTCTATCTGGAGGGTGATTTGTTTATCTTCCATAGTAATCGATTTTAGCAGACAAGAATAGCGTTGAATTTGCAGCGTGCCATGCACATACCGCACTTGATACATTTATCGGGAGCAATGACATGTGGCTTGCGCACCAGCCCGCTGATAGCATCCGCCGGACAGTTTTTGGCGCATAGATGACAACCAATGCAACGTTCCGGACTGATGGTATACGTTAATAGTGATTTACATTGCTTGGAACGACAAGTCTTATCCCGTACGTGTTCCATATATTCATCGTAGAAGTTATCCAATGTGGATAAAACGGGATTCGGAGAGGTTTGTCCCAGTCCGCAGAGGGCCGTATCTTTGATGACTTGTCCCAAAGTGGCAAGTGTGTCCAGGTCTTTTTCTGTGCCTTTTCCTTCCGTAATCTTGTTCAGTAGTTCCAGCAGACGTTTGTTTCCAATGCGGCAAGGTGTGCATTTCCCGCAGGACTCTTCCACTGTAAAATCCAGATAAAAGCGGGCTACGGATACCATGCAGTCGTCCTCATCCATGACAATCATCCCTCCTGAACCCATCATGGAACCGGCCGAGAGAAGGTTGTCAAAGTCAATGGGAGTGTCCAGATGTTTTTCTGTCAGACAGCCGCCTGACGGTCCTCCTGTTTGTACAGCTTTGAATTTCTTTCCGCCTTTGATGCCTCCTCCGATTTCGTAGATTACTTCCCGAAGAGTAGTTCCCATCGGCACTTCGATCAGCCCTACATTATTAATCTTTCCGGCAAGAGCAAACACTTTGGTTCCTTTGGAACGTTCTGTGCCAATCGTTGCAAACCAGTCGGCTCCTTTGGTTAGAATAATGGGAATATTGGCAAGTGTTTCCACATTATTTACATTGGTTGGTTTTCCCAGATAACCGGATTCGGCAGGGAAGGGAGGTTTCAGAGTCGGCTCTCCCCGTTTTCCTTCCATCGAATGAATAAGGGCAGTTTCTTCTCCGCAGACAAAAGCTCCGGCTCCGTATCGTATTTCTATGTCGAAACTGAAATCTGTTCCTAAGATATGATCTCCCAGTAATCCGTATTCGCGTGCCTGATTGATAGCTGTTTTCAGTCGGTTGATAGCTAACGGATATTCGGCACGGATATATACTAATCCTTTGGTGGACCCGATGGAATAACCGCAGACACACATCGCTTCTACAATCGAGTGTGGGTCGCCCTCCATAATGGAACGGTCCATGAATGCACCGGGATCTCCTTCGTCGGCGTTACAAACTACGTATTTGACATCTGACTGTTGTTTGTTGGCAAATTCCCATTTCAGTCCCGTCGGGAAACCGCCACCGCCACGTCCGCGAAGTCCCGAACGTTTGATAATATCAATAACGTCCGTCGGCTGTTTGTTAAGCAGGCAATCGGCCAATGCAAAGTATCCTTCACGGGCGATATACTCTTCAATATTTTCGGGATCGATAAAACCACAGTTACGCAATGCGATGCGGAGTTGTTTCCGGTAGAAATCCATGTGTTTGGAGTCGCTGACGGTATGTTCCGTTTTAGGATCTACATACAGCAACCGTTCGATTCTTCGTCCTCCGATGATATGCTCGTTGATGATTTCTTCCGCATCTTCGGGAGTGACTTGGGTGTAAAAGGTATTATCGGGGATAATTTTCACGATAGGACCTTTTTCACAGAAGCCGAAACAGCCTACGGTGATGACTTCTACTTTGTCGGTGATTTCGTTCTTTTGGATGGCTTTTAGAAGATTGTCTGTAATACCCTGGCTGGAAGATGCCTTACAGCCTGTACCACCGCAGATCAGAATCTGAAGATGTTGCGCACCGGATGCCAGTCCGTAACACTTTTCAGTCACCTTTTCATTACTTTCTTCGCGCAATGAAAGATTGTGCTCTGCTCTCTTCCTGATTGTTGCCAAATCATGGATAGATAAAATTTTCATAAGTATCAGAATTGTTAGTCGGTTTTTTTGCAAATATAGTTCTTTGTTTGAATAAAAGCAGCGTTCGGGCAAATAAAACAGGTCTTAATGAAAGTAATTAGGTAAATAATTCTCTATCTTCGTATTTAATAGGTAGTAAACCTAAAAATGAAATATAAAGTATGAGACAAATTTTACTGGGACTATGTCTTCTTTGCTTATTGAATAATGCATCCGGACAGGAAAACGGACGGGAAATTCCGTTGCCGGAGAAAATGCCGCAAGAACATCCGAGAGTGTTGACTACACCGGATGGAAAGCAGGATACGTGGGAGCTGATTAAAAAAGAGAAATGGGCGAAAGACGTATTCAATAAATTGAAGGAACGAACCGAAGTATATACCAATCTGACGGAGGCTCAACCCGCATGGTTGTTATCCCGTCTGGCCATGTATTGGAAATCTCATGCAACCGAGGTATATGTGAAAGGTGAGACTTACGATCACGCCGGAGGTGAAAAAGCTCCTTATCCAACTGTCCGTTATACAGGAACACGTGGAACGGCTGCTACTCATGGCCGTCCCAAACTGGCAGATGTAGTGCCTTATGACGATGACGAAAACGGAAATGTGACTTTTTGCAATAATGCATTGCCGGAACGTCCTTTGGAAAGTGTACATCCGTCAAAAACGGGACGGAATATCGAAAGTCTGAACCGGGAAATTCTGGGAATAGCTTGTGATGCAGCCTTCCTCTATTGGATGACAGATGAGGAAAAATTCGCGAAACTGGCTGCCGGTGTGTTTGATACGTATATGACTGGAATTTATTACAGAAATGTTCCCATTGATCTGAATCATGGTCATCAACAGACATTGGTGGGATTGACTTCTTTTGAAGTGATTCACGAAGATGCCCTGCATATCGTTGTTCCCTTGTATGATTTTCTTTATAATTACCTGAAGACCAACTATCCGGAAAAGATGGATATCTATGCCGGTGCATTTAAGAAATGGGCGGATAACATCATTGCGAATGGAGTCCCTCATAATAACTGGGATTTATTGCAGGCACGATATATCATGAATGTGGGATTGGTGCTTGAAGATAATAAAGAGTATGCAGATGGAAAAGGACGTGAATATTATATTGATTATGTGTTGAACCGTTCCAGTATCCGTCAATGGAGTCTGACTCGTCTTGCCGATTATGGCTTTGATTCAACAACTGGTATCTGGGCAGAGTGTCCGGGATATAGCAGTGTGGTAATCAACGATTATGCTAATTTTGCCAACCAGTTTGATAATAATTTGAAATATGATTTGGTAAAGGCTATGCCTGTACTGTCGAAAGCAGTGGCAGCCACTCCGCAATATCTTTTTCCCAACCGGATGATTTGTGGGTTCGGAGATACGCATCCAAGCTATTTGAATACGAATTTCTTTATCCGCATGATACAGAATGCGCAGGCAAACGGTAAAACGGAACAGGAGAACTACTTCACTGCTTTGCTGAAATGCTTGAATCCCGAAATTGATAATGAAAAGGGAGAGAAAAATAACGTGCGTGTATCTGTCAATTCTTTCTTTGAAGATAAACCGTTAAGTCTGAATCCGAAAGTGAAAGCAGGGAAGATAGAGGACTATGTTTCTCCTTTATTCTATGCTCCCAATGTGTCATGGCTGGTGCAGCGGAACGGAATGCATCCGCGTCATAGTCTGATGATTTCTCTGAATGCCAGTGAAGGAAACCACATGCACGCTAACGGCATCTCCATGGAACTTTATGGAAAAGAATATGTGCTTGGGCCAGATGCAGGAATTGGTCTGACTTTGTATAGTGGCCTGGATTATGCCGAATATTATTCTCAATTTCCAAGTCACAATACAGTATGCGTAGATGGAATATCGAGCTATCCGGTAATGAAAAGCAATCATTCTTTTGACTTGCTTTCCTGTTTTCCTGCTTCGGCAGAACCGGGAAAGGAGTTTACTTCTGTGACTTATAGCAATGTCTATTTTCGTGAACCGGAAAGCAGGGCGGATCAGACCCGAATGATGAGCATTGTTACCACTGGCTCCGAGACAGGATATTATGTGGATGTATTCCGGAGCCGGAAAGAGCGTGGAGGGGATAAGATGCATGATTATTTCTATCATAATCTCGGACAGACCATGACATTGACAGCAGCTGATGGTACAGACCTGAATCTTCAACCGACAGAAGAACTCGCTTTTGCTGGAGCGCATCTGTATGGCTATTCTTATTTATATGACAAGAAAGTAGCGGCTACCGGTAAAGATGTAAAAGCGACCTTTACCATCGACATGAAAGATAAAGGTGGGGATGATATAGTAATGAATCTCTGGATAAAAGGGGAACCGGATCGTGAAGTTTTCACAGCCTTGTCACCGATGACCGAAGGTTTAAGTCGTACGCCTGGTATGCCATATAATATAAAAGAACAACCAACATTGACTTTCGTGGCCCGTCAGCATGGAGAAGCATGGACTCGTCCTTTTGTCGCAGTCTATGAACCGAGTACGAAGAAAGAACCGTCTGCCATTCAGTCTGTATCCTATTTTGATGCGGAAGAAACTGTTTTGAAAGACTTTGCCGGTATCTGTGTGAAAAGCAAAAATGGGCGTACAGATCATATTTTCTCCTTGTCTGATGCTACGCAGACCGCCACTTATCAAGGAATGAAAGTAAAAGCAGACTATGCAATTGTCAGCAATGAATATGCAGGAAACCGGACTTTATTCCTGGGGAACGGAACACAACTTGTTGCACCCGAGGTGACCGTTCATACGGATCAGGCGGGCAATGTGTTACTCGAAAAGAAACAGGGAAAATGGTATATCCTTTCTTCTGTTCCTTGTACGGTGGTTATTAATAGAAAGAAGATAAAATCAGGAATAACATCGCAACTCACGTTATTACCTATCTGATTAAAATGATTCTGAATGAAAAAAGCATATCTAGTGTGGGGGGATTAATGATACTTATGATGGAATTAAACAGGGTAGGACAAAATGTGTCTTTTCTGTGATGGGAGGATTATATATGGAAATAACAAAGATGGATCTATTTAGGATATTACAAGGTAGAAAGAAGGGGCTATTGCTCACATTTATTGCATTTTCAATTTTTGCAAATGCGCAACTGGTGACTTATCCGGAAGGATTGAAAGCAGGGATGCAACATAATGACGATTATACTGTCCGGGTACGTGTGCCGGGTGGAGAATGGAAAGACTTGTTTGAATATAATGTCAGTGTGGATATGGACAATGTACAATCAGCTTCTATGGTACAGTTTGATATGGGCAGTCCTGTTGAGGTGATGGTAAAGAAGAATAACGGGCTGATTCAAGATGTACAAATCCGACCTTTGGTAAATGGAATCCGGCATACGGTAAATCAGAACACTATTTTATTTACTTTAGAGAAACCACGATATCTATCTGTGGAATTTAATGGTGACCGCTTGCATAATCTTCATCTGTTTGCTAATCCTTTGGAGACAGAAACTTACTCGGAAAGTAGTGCGGACGTCATGTATTTTGGACCGGGAATACATCGTCCCCAGGATGTTCCCAATAATCAAATAAGGATTCCTTCTAATACAACCGTTTATCTGGCACCGGGCGCTGTCGTAAAAGCAAAATTATTGATAGATAAAGCCGAGAATGTACGTATCATTGGTCGTGGAATCCTCGATCATCCACTGCGCGGCATTGAAGTAACTTATTCTAAAAATGTATTGGTTGATGGAATAACCATTGTAAATCCCGATCATTATACAGTTTTCGGAGGTGAAACCACCGGCTTGACCATCAAGAACCTGAAATCTTTCAGTTGTAAAGGATGGAGCGACGGCATTGATCTGATGTGTTGCAATGAGGTATTGATTGATAATGTTTTCATGCGAAATAGTGATGACTGCATTGCTGTTTATGCACATCGTTGGAATTATTACGGCGGAAGTAAAAATATCACTTTACAGAACTCTATCCTTTGGGCTGATATTGCACACCCTGTCAATATCGGCGGACATGGCAATTCGGCGGATGAAGTGGGAGAGACAGTAGAAAACATAACTGTCCGCAATATCGATATTCTGGAACATGATGAAGATGATCCTCTTTATCAGGGATGCATGACGATAGATTGCGGTGATAAGAACCTGGTACGTAATATCTTGTTCGATAATATAAGAGTAGAAAGTATTCAGGAAGGACGTTTGTTCCATGTCAATGTCCGCTTCAATCCGAAATATGACAAGCAGCCCGGACGGGGTATTGAGGATGTTATTTTCCGTAATATAACCTATAATGGAGTAGGCGAGAATCCCTCTCTATTGAAAGGATTAGATGAGAATCGTAGAATAAAAAATGTGACTTTTGATAATGTGATGATAAATGGGGTGAAGATGAAGAATATCGATGGCTTTATAACGAATGAATTTGTGAAAGGGATTAAGGTAAAATAATAATCTTTGTTCGTAACTAAGACATAGCAGAAAAAAGAGACTACCGATAGATGTTGCAAAACTAATGCGTGACTATCCGGATTGTAAAGGGATGTTTGGAATGTTACTTAAGCGGTATATAGAAGAGCATGAGAAAAAAGAATGATGAAAAAGGTCAGACTGTAATATAATTTATTACTTTTGCAACAATTTGCTTATTCGAAAGTCTGTCTAATGGGCATAGTGTCGCAGACTTTTAAATTTTAATCTTTAATTTTTAATCGATATTATATGAAAGTATTAGTTTTCATTTCATTGGTAGGAAGTTTGTTGTTGGCTTCTTGTGGAGGTAGTAGTTCGAAAGGGAACGCAAACGCTCAAGAGGTAAATCCGGCAGATACTATTTATTTAGGTGATTTGCGTGAGAAGTTTGAGGGGGATAGTATTTTCTTTAAAATTGTTGCTCCAGATCTGATGTTGATGGATTACCAGTATTTGTGGGCTGTAACAGAATCGGAAGCAATCGAGAAAGGCTTGACAAAAGAATACTATAAACGTGTGAAGAAAGAAATCACCGATACGAATGAAGCTATCAAAAGAGGTGTGATGAAAGGGGCGAACGTAAAACGTATACCGGATTTCCAAGCATTTCAGGAAAACAAATAATGAATCTTTCCGGATGAAAGCTTTCATCCATACAAATATAAAAACAGGGGAGTCGCTAAATGTAACGGCATCCCCTTTTTATTGTTGTGACGGTTGGGTTTTGTATTGAGAAACTTCAGTCTATGGCTGGAAACTCTAGTTCCTACGTAGGAAATCATTACTTCATATTAGCTTGTAGTGTTTGCGAAAAAAAAATGGCGTTTACAACCTATCGTAAAGGAGTGAATGAACCTATATAAATGCGTTCTATTTTCAGGGAGGTGACATTTATTCCGAATAGGTCGGTCACATCTGATTTATAATCTTCAGTTACATCTTCCACTAACCAATAAGGAATCGGGCCAAGGTCTCGTGTGGTGATACTCTTTGAAGTATCGGAACGTTCGGGAAGTTTAAATTTGCAGTCATACTCTTTACCATTGATTGTAATTTGGAATGTAGTGCCTGACTCTGATGTGGAGCGGGAGAAGCTTCCTTCTATTTTCGGAGTATTATCTTTACTAGTAACAATTGTCACTTTACCACTACTTTTTTGGTCATAAGAGAAAGCTATTCCTCCTGTAGCTTGTATACCCGCTTCATCCTTTATCTTTTTTATGACCGCTTCTAGTTTTTCTTTTTGTTGTTCATCCAACAGACTTTCATCTATTCCTGTGATTCTTGCTTCCACGGAATTCACTGAAAAAGATTGTTTGCCGTTGACGACCTTTAGCCCTATTTTTATGATTCTTCCATCAGCGTCTTTTACCATCAATGACGTGCTGCCCAGTTTTATAGAACTGATTTGAATATCATTGTTTTCATCCACATAAGCTGTAGCAATTTGCCCATCGGCTATTTCTGCTGTATAAGGAGCTACGCCACCTTTAATTCCCAACTTTGTTCCTCCCGTGATTGACAAACTGGCTTCACTAATAGGAGGTTCCGGGTCGAACATTACTTCCCAATATTCATATAGGTAAAAAGCATCAGCTTCGTCGCTGCATGAATAAAATACAGGAAGGGAGCATAATAGAATAAATAGTAGACAGAGCTTCGTCATTTTTGCTTTCATAATATTCTTCTTTTTTATTTCTTCACAAAAGTAAAGCTCCTTTCCTGTATTTCAAAGTATATTGATGAAAAATAAGATTAAAACTCTATCTTATGTTGTTTCTCATCATCCACCACAGCCATCATTCCTTCTACCTGTGCTAAAGCCAGCATACGTCCGTGGAAAGAATAACCGGCATTGTAGCCTTTATCTTCATCTCCGAGCATCATTCGTCCATGATCTACGCGCATGGGAAGTCCCGGATTCTCTTTCTCGAAAATGCGGATGAGATCAATCAGATGTCCTCTTCCTGATAGATGAGAACTTTCGATGAAGTTTCCACCCGGCATGGCCTCTGTACTGCGCAGATGAACGAAATGAGTTCTTCCTGCAAACTTCTTTGCCAATTCACGAGTATCATTATGTGCGCCTGCACTAAGAGAACCAGCACAGAAAGTCAGCCCATTATGCGGATTGTCTACGGCATTCAGGAACCAGGCTATATCTTCTTCATTGGTGACAATACGGGGTAGGCCGAGAACCTGGAATGGAGGATCATCCGGGTGTACGCACATGTTGATACCATATTCATCGCATACAGGCATAATTGCAGAAAGGAAGTAACACATATTCTCTCGTAAAGCGTCCCGGTCTATGTCTTTATATAAACCTAACAGACGTTTGAATATAGCAACCGGGTTTTTATCTCCTTCTTTGATATTACCGTTTACAAATCCTTGTGTCTTGACGATAATAGTATCAATCAAATTGTCCTTTTCGGTATCTGTAATCACTTTGTCCAGTTCGGCAACTTTATGCAGTTCTTCTTCTGTATAGTCTTTTTCAGCTCCTTCACGTTCCAGTATTTTGATGTCGAAGTAAGCGAAACGAATACGGTCGTAGTAAAGCGAACTGGTACCGTCCGGCCAAGGGTACTGTAAATCCGTACGTATCCAGTCGATTACCGGCATGAAGTTGTAACAGACTGTTTTCACTCCGCATTTACCCAAGTTGGCAAGACTTACTTTATAATTTTCAATCAACTGTTCACGTTCCGTACCCGCATACTTGATTGCCTCACAAACCGGAAGACTTTCCACGACCGACCAGCGCAACCCATACGATTCAATATACGATTTTAAATCGTTGATGGCTTCTACTGTCCAAATCTCTCCGTTCGGTACCTCGTGTAATGCAGTGACGATTCCTTCAACACCTATCTGACGGAGCATCGGCAAGGTGATTTTATCTTTCTTGCCGAACCATCTCCATGTTTTTTCCATCATAGCGTTTGAATAAATTAAAAGATTAAATATTAAACGCCGCTGAATGCACTGAAACCACCATCGATAGGCAACATAGCTCCCGTTACGAAACTAGCGGCTTCACTGCACAGGAATTGTACAGCACCATTCAATTCTTTGATGTCACCGAAACGATTCATCGGAGTTTTGGCTAACACCTTTTTACTTCTGTCGGTCAATGAACCATCCGGATTGATTAGTACACGACGGTTTTGGTCACCGATAAAGAATCCCGGAGCGATAGCATTTACACGGATACCATCACCATATTTCAGTGCCATTTCGCTTGCCAGCCATTGGGTGAAGTTGGCTACTGCCGTTTTAGCGGCCGAATATCCCGGTACACGGGTGATAGCGCTATAAGCAGCCATAGAAGATACATTGATGATGCATCCTTTCTTCTGTTTTGCCATTACCTTACCGAATATCATAGACGGATAAACTGTACCGTTCATATTCAGGTTAGTCACTTTTTCCCAGCAAGAGATGTCCATATCATAGAAGTGCTGATCCGGTTCGAGAGTAGCTCCCGGCATATTTCCACCGGCAATGTTCAATAGAATATCGATCTGTCCCCATTTGGCTACGACTTCTTCGGCTACTTTTTCTAGACTGGCAATGTCAAGGACATTGCCGATAATACCGATTACATCGTCACCATATTGTTTGAGTTCAGCTACACGATTGTCCAGTTGCTCCTGACGAATGTCAATAGCTACAACTTTTGCTCCCTGCTGTACAAAGTGTTGGGCAATATTTCCGCCCAGTACACCACCTGCTCCGGTAATAACAGCAACTTTACCGGCAATACTAAATAATTCGTTCATGGTTTCTATCAAATGTTTTTATGAATGGATGCAAAAATAGTGGGTTTTTATACATACTATGATGCGTATTTTTGCAAGATATTTACCTATCTTTGCAAAAGCAGTTTAGAAAGGAGATTTATGAAGAAGATAATGAATGAGAAGTTGACTATTACGACTTCTAATCCCGTCCGTGCCCGCTTTTATGAATATCCACGTTTCACGTATCCGTGGCATTTTCATAGTGAGTATGAAATTATTTATGTGGAGAAGGGAGAGGGGGATTGTCTGGTGGGTGACAGCATTATCTCCTATTCAAAAGGTGACCTGATTCTTTTCGGTTCCGAACTGCCTCATAGTATGCAAAGTCCACCGGACGGCGGGGAAGAATCTGATAACGAAGAAAAATCCGAACCGAAAGTAAGAGGAGTCAATATTCAGTTTGAGAAAGATTTTATGCATTATTCTATTTCTCAATACTCTCAGTTTATTCCTATCAGGAATTTATTGGAGGATGCTTGCAGAGGAATTAAATTCACAATTACCCGTTCGGGGAAAATCATTAAATTATTGGAACAAATACCTTCTGCTAAAGGAGCAGATCAAATCATCCTGTTGCTTTCACTTCTACAGATGATGGCTACCAGTAATCATAAGAAATATCTGACTACTTCTCATTATACTCCGTTCCCTTCTATTATGCGTAATGAAAGAATGGAAAAGGTGATTGCCTATTTGAATAAACATTATACCGAGTCTATCGGTCTGGATGAAATTGCTTCTTATACAGCGATGAATCCTGCTGCTTTCTGCCGATACTTTAAAGAAAACACAGGAAAGACATTTAAAGAGTATGTACTTGATATGCGTATCGGATATGCTTGTAAACTATTGAATAGTAGTATGATGAATATATCTCAAATCAGTGCTACTTGCGGATTTGAATCACCTGTACATTTTAACCGTATCTTTAAAAGGGTGACAGGAATGACACCTACTTTTTATAGGGAACAGATGGAATAAGCTTTTTCAGGCAATAAACATTTGAGTATAATTTCTTCCTCGTTCGTATATAATTAGGAAAGATGAATAAACATGAACGTAAATAGAATGAAGAAAAGAATTTTGCTTTTGTTGTTGGTGATACCGGCATTGGTAAAAGCGCAAGATGTGATGACAGAAACCCGTCAGGAACTGACGTCTCCTGATGGAGCTTATCGTTTTACCTTTTATCAACGTGCGGTGGGAGAGGATAATGCACAAATGTATTATACCTTGACTTATAAGAATCGTCCGGTGATTGAAGAAAGTAAACTGGGTGTTCTGATTGAAAATCAGTTATTTGAATCGGCGTTGGGTATACCGAATGATACTTGTCATTTTTGGTGTGAGAATCTGAAGTTGACAGAGACTGAACATCAAAAGACGGACGAGAGATGGAAGCCTGTATATGGCGAACGTGCGGAAGTACGTGATTGCTACAATGAGATGACTTTGAAACTCAAGAAGGGAGAAGGAAATGGCAATCAGGACGGTGGTTATGATAAGCGTAAGAATTACTTTATGAATATCATAGTTCGTGCCTATAATGAAGGAGTTGCTTTCCGCTATCATTTTCCGGAAATGACAAACGGGCTTTTCTTGCATATCGTTGGTGAGCAGACTAGCTTCACAATGCCTGAAGGAACGATGGCGTATTATGAACGTTGGGCGCAAGGACCTTATGAACTTCGTCCGTTGGAAGGATGGGGCAAAGAGGAGAGTGAGCGTCCTTTGACCTTGAAACTGCCTGATGGATTATCTGTAGCCTTGTTGGAAGCGGAAATGGTGGATTATGTTCGTGGTAAATTCCGTTTATCGGCAGAGAAACCTTCCACTTTGGAGACAAGCCTGTATAGTAGTGCCGATATTATTTCTCCTTACAGTACTCCGTGGCGTGTAATCATGGTTGGCGAACGTCCGGTCGATTTAATTAATAACAATGATATTGTCTTGAATCTGAATCCGGCTTGCAAACTGGCTGATACTTCTTGGATTAACCCCGGGAAGGTATTCCGTTCGGGCGACTTGAAACAAGATAGAGTAAAAGCAGCCATTGACTTTGCGGCAGAACGTGGTATTCAGTATGTGCACATGGATGCAGGATGGTATGGGCCGGAAATGAAGATGAGTTCGGACGCTACTACCGTTTCTCCGGATAAAGACCTTGATATACCAGCTTTGTGCCAGTATGCCGAATCGAAAGGAATCGGACTTATGGTGTATGTCAATCAGCGTGCATTAGTGCAGCAGTTGGATACTCTGTTGCCTTTGTATAAAAAATGGGGACTGAAAGGTGTCAAGTTCGGTTTTGTACAGATAGGTAATCAGCGTTGGAGTACCTGGCTGCATGATGCAGTTCGTAAATGTGGAGAATATGGTCTGATGGTAGATATTCATGACGAATATCGTCCGACAGGTTTCAGCCGTACTTATCCTAACCTGATGACGCAGGAAGGTATTCGTGGAAATGAAGAAATGCCGGATGCCACACACAATACGACTCTTCCTTTCACCCGCTATCTGGCAGGTGCAGGAGACTATACGCTTTGCTATTTCAATAATCGGGTGAAGAATACGAAAGCACATCAGTTGGCGATGGCAGCTGTGTATTACAGTCCTTTGCAATTTATGTTTTGGTATGACAGACCGGAATTCTACCAGGGAGAAGAAGAACTGGAATTTTGGAAAGCAATTCCGAGTGTATGGGATGACAGCCGCGCGTTAGATGGAGAGGTTGGTGAATATATCGTTCAGGCACGTCGTTCGGGGAATGACTGGTTTGTAGGAGCAATGACGAATACGGAAGCCCGCACAATTACATTGACTACGGATTTTCTGGAACCGGGTAAGAAGTATATGCTTCACCTGTACGAAGATGATGACAAGCTGAATACACGAACGAAAGTACGCAGTACTCATAAGAAGATAAAAGCCGGAGATAAGCTTGTTTTGAAGCTAAAAGCAAGTGGCGGAGCTGCATTGCATTTTATTCCGTTTAAGTAGGCAAGTTTATGTTTCTTTTTAGGCACGGATAACGCAGATTACACTGTTGCTTTATGCAACCATCATTTCTAAAACCGTGAAATCCGTGTAATCCGTGCCTGAAAAATATAGTGAGGTATTATTTGCTATAATTAATCAACCACTTCACCATTTCCGGGTCGTAATGAGAGAAGAGGAGAGTTTTCTCATTCATTGAGTGGAAAGGTTATTCAAGGAATTAAAGAACTAATTCCTTGAACAACCTTTCTAAAGTATTATCTAAATCTGTAGAGAATCCCGGATGAGGACGGGACACTTGAATACAGGAGCTTTTTACCGCAGTCAGCCACCGGAAGCGGTCCGGAATATCCATATTGGCAATAACTCCTCCTTCTTTATTTCCCTGACAAATCTTGTCGAAGACTTTCAGACCTTCTATCAGACAGTTGATGTCCAATTCGGAAGAGAACAGTTTCAATTTGTTTTCATCTATTGTATAAAGAGATTTGAGATATTTGCACCGTTTGGAAAACAGTACAATACCTACATTAATAAATTCCTCACGTTCTACTTTAGGAACGAAACGGATAACTGCGTATTCATATAAGTGCCTTTCTTGCATTTTGCGCTTCATTTACAAATATTTCGGAATGCTTGATCCTTTCTTCTAAAAATTGAATATAAACATCTCTCAAGTCTTGCGGAGTTTCCTGTCCTTCCGTCCAGTTCAGCCAGTCGTCAGGGACGGCATTGACTATCTCTCGTATCTTGTCATCGGTAAGTAGTTGTTTGAATGTTGCGTCTACTTCTTCCAGTTGATCGGCAAACGGCAATAGTACATGATCTTTTATTTGTACGAACGGACTAAGTGCGTGTTTCTGCCAATTCGTCCACGAATGATGGAAATAAAGGGAAGCTCCATGATCGATTAACCACAATTCTTTATGCCACATCAGCATATTCGTATTCTTGATTGTACGGTCTACATTGGTCAATAACGCATCCAGCCACACAATTTGCGAAGCAGTTTTACCGTCCACCTTATGCACAACAGGGTCGAACGTCAATGAACCGGACAGGAAATGCAGACCCATGTTCAACCCACGGCTCCATTGCAGTAAATCCTGTATTTCTTCATCCGCTTCTGTCCGTCCGAAAGCCTCATCCAGATTCAAAAATATAATCTCCGGAACTCTGAATCCCAGTGTACGGGCTATTTCTCCCCCTATCAATTCGGCAATAAGGGCTTTAGTCCCATGTCCTGCTCCTCTGAATTTTACGACATATTTAAATTCATCATCCGCTTCAGCCAAAGCCGGCAATGACCCTCCTTCCCGCAAGGGAAGAATATATCTTGTTACGTTTGCTGTACGTAAATCCATATCACTCCTTTCTTAAATTGAGAATAAAGATACAACGTTTTTATGGAATAGTCAGTGAAAGGCTTCCTATAATAATAGTTTTTTTATATTTTTCGGTTGAGTATACTTTCTTCCTGCTACGTATTATATAAAACAATGATAAATGAATTAAACATGAAACTACTTCGATTTTTGGTGTTTGGAATAATGTCCGTTATTCTGTTACCCAGCATTATAGCAGCCGAATGGCAGTGGTCTGTACAACTACCAAGTATTATTTCCAACGAAACGAACGATCATCCGCAAGCATTCTTGTGGATACCTTCCGATTGTACTCAATTGAAAGCTGTGATAATAGGCAATCATAATATGACAGAGGAAACTTTGTTTGAAAATTCTCTATTTCGTGAAAGATTATCAGAAGCGGGTATAGCACTGATATGGATTACTCCCGGATGGGATCAAAGATGGGATATAACTACCGGATGTCAGGAAGCTTTTGAAAAGATGATGGAGGATTTTGCGAATGTCAGTGGCTATAGTGAATTGAAATATGCGCCTATTGTCCCTTTAGGACATTCGGCAATGGCTACCTATCCGTGGAACTTCGCTGCTTGGAATCCCGACCGCACATTAGCCATTATCTCTTTGCATGGAGATGCGCCACGCACTAACCTTACCGGATATGGTCGTGACAATATGGAGTGGGGGAAACGTACGATTGACGGCATCCCTGGATTGATGATTGAAGGCGAATACGAATGGTGGGAAGACCGTGTAAATCCGGCTTTGGCATTCCGTATGATGTATCCTAAAAGTTGTGTCTCTTTCCTTTGCGACACAGGACGAGGACATTTCGATATAGCCGACCGCACCGCTGGTTATATCGCGTTGTTCTTAAAGAAAGCACTGGAATATCGTATACCCGCAACGTATGATTTGAATAAGCCTGTGGAATTGAAGAAGCTGAATCCGCAGAATGGCTGGCTTGCCGAAAGGTGGCATCCGAATCAGAAGAAACGTGCAAAAGCTGCTCCTTATAAAGAGTATAAAGGAGACTCGCACGATGCATTCTGGTATTTCGATAAGGAAATGGCTGAAATGACGGAAGAACGCTATCGCCGGGAGAGAGGGAAGAAACCACAATACTTAGGTTTCGTACAAAAGGGGCAATTACTCACATATAATCCCAAATCCCATGTGAAAGTTGCCGCCCGCTTCCTGCCGGAAAAAGACGGATTGACTTTTCATCTGAAAGCTGTATATACGGATAGCTTGCATACTGCAATTTCTGGCGAACATTCGCTCACTTCTCCTGAAATAACCCGTATCTGTGGCCCGGTTCAGAAAGTGAACGACACAACCTTTACTGTCCGTTTCTACCGTATGGGAATGTACAATCAGCGTCGTACGGGAGATATTTGCCTTCTAGCCGGTAATGATGGTGACAAGCACTATAAAAGCACTGTTCAGGAACTTAGTTTCCGGATTCCCTATCGCAATACGGAAGGTAAACGCCAGTATATTCTTTTTCCGGGTCTTGACGATGTGAAGAAAGGCACGGAAACTATCTCTTTACAGGCAACTTCCGATTGCGGGCTACCCGTATATTACTACGTGAAAGAAGGACCGGCAGAAATAGAGGGAAACAAGTTGGTATTTACTCGAATTCCCCCACGCAGTAAGTTCCCGTTGAAAGTGACTGTGGTGGCATGGCAATATGGATTGGCAGGAGAAGTACAGACTGCCGAACCGGTAGAACGGAGTTTTTTCATTTATCCA
Source organism: Bacteroides sp. AM16-13 (assembly GCF_003602705.1). Classification (NCBI taxonomy): domain Bacteria; kingdom Pseudomonadati; phylum Bacteroidota; class Bacteroidia; order Bacteroidales; family Bacteroidaceae; genus Bacteroides; species Bacteroides sp. AM16-13. The sequence goes on along the minus strand of NZ_QTLK01000001.1, from coordinate 322,243 downwards.
TGAAATATTAAATTCGTATTTTTGCATTGAGTAATAGGCGGAGTCTATTCGTATCCAATAATAAATAAGGATATTAAAAATGATTATGAATAAGAAATCTTTAGTTGCAATCGCATTATTGGCAGTATCGGCTATATCGTCGGCTCAATCTGTGTACCCCGGACAGCACCAGGGGAAAATGAAAAAAGAGACAGTGGCTCCTGTTCGGGTAGAAAGTTTTGATTTGAAAGACGTCCGTTTATTACCGAGTCGCTTTCGTGACAATATGTTGCGGGATTCCGCATGGATGACCTCTATCGACGTAAGTCGCCTGTTGCATAGTTTCCGGACAAATGCCGGAGTCTTTGCCGGTCGTGAAGGCGGTTATATGACAGTGAAAAAACTTGGTGGCTGGGAATCTTTGGACTGTGAGCTTCGCGGCCATACTACCGGACATCTGCTTTCGGCTTACGCTTTGATGTATGCCGCTACCGGAAGTGAGATTTTCAAGTTGAAAGGGGATAGCCTTGTCAACGGGCTGACCGAAGTTCAGAACGCTTTGAAAGGCGGATATTTAAGTGCTTTTCCCGAAGAACTGATAAACCGTAATATCCGGGGAAAGAGTGTTTGGGCACCTTGGTACACCTTGCATAAACTTTATTCCGGTCTGATAGATCAATATCTGTATGCGGATAATCAGCAGGCTTTGAAAACAGTGACCAAAATGGGCGACTGGGCTTATAACAAACTGAAACCACTTAGTGAAGAAACCCGCAAACTCATGATACGCAATGAGTTTGGAGGTGTCAATGAATCATTCTACAATTTGTATGCTATCACAGGAGATGAACGTTACCGTTGGTTGGCTGAATATTTCTACCATAATGATGTAATTGACCCGTTGAAAGAACTTCGGGACGATTTGGGAACCAAACATACGAATACGTTTATCCCGAAAGTCATAGCCGAAGCGCGTAACTATGAACTGACAGAGAATGAGACCAGCAAAAAGCTCTCGGAATTCTTCTGGCATACCATGATTGACCACCATACTTTTGCTCCGGGATGCAGTAGTGATAAGGAGCATTTTTTCGACCCGAAGAATTTTTCTAAACACTTGACCGGCTATACCGGAGAAACCTGCTGTACTTATAATATGTTGAAGCTTAGTCGTCATCTTTTCTGTTGGACGGGCGATTCATCTATTGCCGATTATTATGAAAGGGCACTATATAATCATATCCTGGGACAGCAAGATCCGGAAACAGGAATGGTCACTTATTTCTTACCCTTACTTTCGGGTTCACATAAACTGTATAGTACCAAAGAGAACTCTTTCTGGTGTTGTGTCGGCAGTGGATTCGAAAATCATGCTAAATATGGAGAAGCTATCTACTACCACAACAACCAGGGAATCTACGTAAATCTGTTTATTCCTTCCCAAGTCACCTGGAAAGAAAAAGGGGTAACCCTTCTCCAGGAAACGGAATTTCCGAAAGAGGAAACGACCCTGTTAACTATTCGTGCCGAGAAACCGGTTCGTACTACTGTTTATCTAAGATATCCTTCATGGAGTAAAAAAGCGGAAGTTCTTGTGAACGGTAAAAAAGTAGCAGTAAAACAAAAGCCAGGTTCTTACATCGCTATCACCCGTGACTGGAAAGACAATGACCGTATCTCGGCTACTTACCCGATGCAGATTGAATTGGAAGCCACTCCCGATAATCCGAATAAAGTGGCTTTATTGTATGGCCCGTTAGTGCTTGCCGGAGAACGGGGTACAGAAGGTATGCAGGCTCCCGCACCTTTCTCTAATCCTGCTCTTTATAATGATTATTATACTTATAATTTCCATGTGCCTGCCGATTTGCGTACCTCATTGAAAGTAGATATGAAACATCCGGAACGTACTTTGCAGCGTACAGGAAAAGACCTGAAATTTACAACAGAACAAGGAGATGTGATTCGTCCGCTTTATGATTTGCATCATCAGCGTTATGTGGTATATTGGGATTTGCAGTCGAAATAGAAAATTTTAAGAACGAATTACACGAATTGCGCGGTTTTATAATTATAATTGCATCAAATATAACTGCATCAAACAACAGCGTAGTTCGTGTAATTTGTGTTTAATACGAAGTTAATAGATAACGAAAATGAAGGGAAGATTATTAATCATAATTTTTATAAGTATCTGTTTTATTGCAGGTTCCTGCAATGTATCATCCGTACAAGGGAGTCGTTATAACTTCTCTTCATTAGATTCTGTTATTCAAGGCTGGGTGAGTAAAGAGTACTATCCCGGTGCTTCTATCTGTGTAGTAAAGAATGATTCTGTCATTTTTCAGAAGAACTATGGTAGCTATACTCCTGACACAAAAGTATACGTAGCCTCTGCCGGAAAATGGGTGGCGGCTGCTGTTATCGGAGCGGTAGTGGACAGTACCAGTTTGGACTGGGATGATCCAGTGGAGAAGTGGTTGCCGGAATTTAAAGGAGATGCCAAAGGTAAAATCCTTTTGCGACAATTGTTATCTCATACTTCCGGAGTGTGTCCCTATCTTCCTGAACCGCGCGTAGATAATTACAATCATCTGGATTCCGCCATTATTGAGATATTGCCGTTAGATACGGTTTTTACTCCGGGAAGCCGGTTCCAATATGGAGGACTTGCCATGCAGATTGCTGGAAGAATGGCGGAAGTGGCAATGGGGAAAGAGTTTGAAACTCTTTTTCAGGAATTATTAGCACAGCCATTAGAAATGAAGAATTCTCATTTTACTCCGATAAATACAGATGGCGGGCATGCCCCGATGTTAGGTGGTGGTCTGTGTACTACCTTGAACGATTATATTCATTTCCTATCAATGATTTATCACGATGGAATGTATAACGATAAGCGAATTATATCTGCACAAACTGTAAAAGAAATGCAGGCCGACCAAGTGAAAGATGCAATAATCCCTTCGAATAACTCGGATAATTATGTAGCGAAAGGGCTAGGACAATCCCACAATGGAATCTACGGATTGGGCGAATGGCGTGAATTAATAGATAAGAAGACGGGCGAAGCCTATCAAATCAGTTCTCCGGGTTGGGCTGGCGCTTACCCCTGGATAAATAAACGTGATAGTGTTTACGGCTTCTTTATTGCCCATGTAGCAGGTTCTTCCGCTAAGGAAGACGGCTTTTCCTCTTTCTATGGCAGTCCTGTGATTTCGCGGACCGTTTCAGAAATACTGAAAGGCAATTCATTGGTCATTAAACAAGGACGTGTCAATGTAGGAAATGGCTCTTTATACTATGAAGAAGCCGGTCAAGGTGAACCGATAATCTTTGTTCATGGTCATTCTTTGGATCATCGTATGTGGGATGAACAATTTTCCGTACTGGCAAAAAAATATCGTGTGATCCGCTATGATTTGAGAGGATATGGCATTTCGTCTTCACAAACGGAAGACTATCAATTCACACACGCTGAAGATTTAGTTACTTTGATGGATTCTTTGCACATCAAAAAAGCGCATATCGTCGGACTTTCTTTAGGTGGTTTTATTACTGCCGATATGTTGGCGTACTTCCCGGATCGGATGTTATCTGCTTTTTTAGCCAGTGGGAACATAAGAAAATCGAAAGGTCCCAGTGAACCGATGACTCCGGAAGAAGCAAGAGTACGTGATAAGGAGATTGCTGCTTTGAAAGAGAAAGGGGTAGATGTGATGAAGAAAGAGTGGTTTGAAGGATTGATGAAGTCAGGAGGAAGTCAGCGGGAACGAATGCGTGAGTCTCTTTGGCAAATGATCGATGAGTGGGATGCGTGGCAACCTTTACACAAAGAAGTACGGGTGGTAGCTGGTTTGGATGCCATCGAGGAATTGAAAAAGAATCATCCCGATGTACCTGCTTTAATTGTTGAAGGTCATTCTTCCGGCAACCGATTCTCAAAAGAACCTCCCATTTTACAATATCTTCCCAATGGAAAACTGAAAGTAATTGACGATTGCGGACACATGCTGAATATGGAACGCCCGGAAGAATTTAATGCAGCATTGGAAGAATTTTTGAAAAACGTTCAATAAAGAATAATATTGTAACTGATTATATATAGAATAGACTAAGTACCATGAAACAAACTATTATTGCTGTTATCTGTTTTTTGTGTGTTTCTTCATTATATATACAAGCACAAAAAATAAATCATCCTTCATTACTGTATACTCCACAACGCATACAGCAAGTGAAACAGCGTATGCAGCATGAACCTAAATTGCAGGAAGCATGGGGAGATATTAAGAAAACAGCAGATAAAGCTTTGCAAAAGAAAGATTTTAATCGATTAGACTATTTGTCGTTAGCTTATTTGATGACTGATAATAAGGAGTATGCAGACGCAATCAAAGAAATCCTCCTGAAAGCTGTGGAAGCCGAATCATGGGGAGATGTGGAAATGATGGCACGTATTCCTGCATGGCGTTCACAACTGGGTATGGCTCATAAGAGTTTTCTTTCCGCAGTGGGGTATGATGCTGCATACAATGTCATGTCTTCTTCAGAAAGAAAAAAGATAGCCGAAGGATTGAAACGGTTAGCCGTAGAACCGGCATTGGGAGACTGGTTGTTGGAACCGACCCGTATTCACTCATTGAATTCGATGGGACATAATTGGTGGACCTCCTGTGTTTGTCAGGGTGGAATATTGGCTTTGAGTCTTCAAAATGAACTTCCTGAAGTTAAAGAATGGGTGGAGCAACTTCACGAATCACTTCCTGAATGGTTTGATTTTGCCGGTGATGTATTGCAACAGAAAGCAAAGAGTTTTGATGAGGCCGGTGGAATGTATGAAAGTCTGAATTACGCCAACTTTGGTATTCAGGAAGCTTTGTTGTTCAGGATCGCTTGGATAAATACTCATCCCGGACAGAATCTGGGTGATATTCCTCAATTGGCAAAATTGCCGAGTTACTTCTCACAAGTCTGCTATCCGCGTACAGGTATGCTGCATAGTTTGAATTTTGGAGATAGCCATAAAAATGTATCAGCAGAATCCAGCATGATGTTATTGTATGCATTGGGGGTGAAAGATCCAACAATATTGTGGTATATAGCCCAGGTGGAACAAGGACAACATCGTGATGGCTTTTTCCTGAATCGTCCCATGGGCTTCCTTTACACTCCTGATTGGAGTAAGGCGCCCGCTGTCCCTCAACTGCCGACTTCTCAATTATTTGCCGATTTTGGTTGGGCTACGATGCGTGATTCGTGGGAAAAGGATGCTACGATGCTGGCTGTAAAAAGCGGTCATACATGGAATCATTCTCACGCAGATGCCAATTCATTTATTGTCTTTCATAAAGGGGTGGATATTATTAAAGACGGGGGAAACTGCTGGTATCCTAATCCTGCTTATCGGAATTATTTCTTTCAAAGTCAGGCGCATAATGTAGTATTGTTTAATGGAGAGGGACAACCTCGTGAGCAGCAGTACAGCGGTTCTACTTTGAGAGGATATTTATATCATCTTCTGGATGCGGGAAATGTGAAGTATGTTCTGGCTAATGGAACAGGTCCTGTATCTAATAATTTCAGTCGTAATTTCCGTCATTTCCTTTGGATGGATAATGTTATTTATATGATTGATGATTTGAAAACACATAAAATAGGGCAATTTGAATGGTTATGGCATACGAACGGGACATATAAAAAGTCGGGAGTTGACGTGAATGTGACGAATGGTAACTCATCGGTTGTGATTCGTCCGTTATATCCTCGTTTGCTGGCTAAATCCGATTTTGTGCATGACTACCCGGAAGATTTGTATTGGGAAGAAATAGAAGCTCCCACTGAAGATTTGAAAGGCACTGAAACCTATTATTCATTTCATTTGCCGGCAGAAGTCAATCGTGTAAAAGGGCTGACAGCTATTATATTAAAGGAGACTCCTAATGAGAAAGACTTGCCACAAATGGAACGGCGGGAAGGACAAGATTGGATTGGGCTTCGTATCCGTCATAAAGGGAAAGTGACCGATCTTTATATTAATCAATTAGCGGACGGCAGGCTAATGCACAGCAACTCATGGATTATGCCGGACGGCTGGATGACAGATGCTTATATGTTTGCTGTCTCTTATCCCGAAGGTACTGAAGCTGCTGATGCAAAAGATTTCTTTATCTGTCATGGCAGTGCATTGAGACGTGATAAGGAGACTTATTTTTCTTCTTTGGCCAAGTTGTTTGTCATTCAAAAGGAAGAAGATAAGAAACTCAATCTTTGGATAGACGGGCAACCGAAGATCCATGCTAGTTTCAGGAGTAAGAAGAAGCCAATAAGAGTAGAGGTTAATAATAAGAGAATTCCAGTTGTGTATAAACAATCCCAATTGAGTATAAAGCTGGTAGATTAACACTCATTTTTATTGAGGAGTGTGTTTTGTTTTTGTATAAACCTACATAAAATTCGGGATATTTTATGTAGGTTTGCATTGTTTCATCAAATATGAATCCTATGAATAATCTGATACGACATATAACAAGCCTTATATTTATTTCTCTTTCTCTGTCTGCCTATCCGATTTCTTATTCTTTTCGTGGTCTGTCAGAAACAAATGGATTATCTGATTTAACGGTCAGTGCCTTGTATAAAGACTCCGTAGGTTATCTTTGGATTGGAACAGCTACGTCTGTTGAATGTTTTGATGGTTTTCGTTTCAAGCATTATCCGATATTCGGAGATGATGAGAAACTGAAATGGGTGAATGTGATTGCGGAAACGCAAGGCAATCAGATTTTGGTGGGAAACGATATGGGCCTTTGGCGGATAAATAAAGAATCAGGTAAATTAGAACCGTTTGTTGCTGAAGTGATAAAATTCGGAGTTCGTTCTTTATTGACCGATGCGCAGGGAACCTTATATATTGGCAGCGAAAAAGGATTGTTTGTCTGCAAAAATAATGAATTGGAGCAGATTACTATCAATGCGGATATGTGGTCATCGGATAATTTCATAGTCGATTTGAATATGGGAGAAAAGGATACATTATGGATTCTGACTCGCTCCAAACTATATTCAATGAATCTGTCTACCCGAAAAATAACTTTATGTCCATGCGGTGACAATGATAGACAGGATTATACTTATCGGAAAATGGCACGAATTGGCTCCAGGCTCTATTTAGGGACAATGGAACATGGAGTGGTTGTTTACGATATACCGACAGGGAAGTTCAGGGATAATTGGATTGATTTGGGATGCAATGTAATTTCTTCTTTGTCGGGTGACGGAAAAGATATACTTTATGTTGGGACAGACGGAAATGGAGTACATTTTGTATCTGTCAAGGAAAATAAGGTTATGAAATCTTTCCGCTATGAACCCGGTACTAATGGCGGAATCCGCTCTAACTCTGTCTATTCATTGCTGGTGGACAGGGAAGGATTGATATGGGTTGGATTCTATCAGTTGGGACTTGATTATACACTGTATCAGAGCGGGCTTTTCTCTACCTATTCTTATTCTCCTTATTTTGATTCAAAAGACATACCGGTACGGGCCATAGCTATCAATGAGAATGAAAGATTGATAGGTTCCCGCAATGGTCTCTTCTATGTTGATGAGACGAAACGGCGTTTTAGGAGTTTCAAGTCACCCCAATTACGCTCTAATATGATAATGTGCATTTACCCGTTTCAAGGAAAGTATTATATCGGTACGTATGGTGGTGGCATGTATATACTGGATTCTTCTACATTAACTATCCGTGATTTTGAACCTTCGGAGTCTCCTTTTGTGAAAGGACATGTTTTCTGCATCAAGTCGGACAATGACGGTTGTTTGTGGATTGCCACTTCAATGGGGTTGTATCAGTATAAAGATGGCGAACAACTCAATCACTATACCAGTTCGAATTCCAAACTCCCGGAAGGGAATGTGCTTGATATATGCTTTGATTCTACAGGAAAGGGCTGGATTTGTACGGCTACCGGTTTATGTATCTGGGATCCTTCCACTCGTAGTATCAAATCAGATGTATTCCCCGAAGGCTTTATACATAAAGAGAAAATCAGGACAGTATATGAAGATTCTTCCCACGAGCTCTATTTCCTTCCGGATAAAGGCCCTATTTTTATTTCCGATTTGTCAATGACTCATTTCCGAAGATTCCAGCCGGGCACTCTTTTGGAAGGGAAAGATGCCATGTTTATGATCGAAGACCGTGAAGGGTGGCTGTGGATTGGTACGAATCTGGGCCTGTACCGTTATGATAAAAAAAGTACAATTGTTCCTTATACTTTTGTAGATGGATTACCGAGTTCTGTTTTTATTACCTGTTGCCCTGTTATAGATGCTTCGGGAACAATCTGGTTTGGCAATTCCAAAGGATTGATTTATTTGACCAGGGATTTACGTGATATAAATGAAGAAAACAGTTATCCCTTGGCTATTACAGATGTATATGTGAATGGTAAAGAACCTTATCATCCTGCTATACAGAGAGAACAGCATCTCTATAAAGTCTCTTTGGAATCGTCGCACAAGAATCTGACTATCTGTTTCTCCGGATTTACCTATTCCGACCCTGCATATATGTCTTATGAATATAAAATGGAAGGGATGGATGATGATTGGCAGTTGTTGGGTGGTAAATCCGAACTGACCTATTATGACTTGTCTTCCGGGAAATATCAATTCAAAACCCGTCGGATTGGTGAGCCCGGTTCGGAAATCTGTTTATCAGTGACTATTGCTTCCTCTTTTAACGCGACCTTATGGGGAACAATTCTATTATTGATTGCAATAATATGCTTAAGCTATGCTTATTACCGGAGAAAAAAGAACTCTCCGGCTCTTGCGGCGGACGCCATAGAAACCGGGAAACCGGTAGTTGAAGAAAAATACAGAAAGAGCAATGTGAGTATGGAAGAATGTTATCGGCTGGCAAACGAACTGGATATGCTGATGCAGGAAAAAAGACTGTATGTTAACCCTGATTTAAAGATTGCGGATTTGGCGTCAGTATTGAACGTCTCTCCATATACATTGTCCTACGTGTTTAATCAGTTCTTGAACAAGAATTATTATGATTATCTGAATGATTACCGCATAGCTGAGTTTAAACGGTTGCTTAATGAGGATGAATATTCAAAATATACCTTAAGTGCTTTAGCTGAACTGTGTGGTTTTAGTTCTCGTACTTCCTTTTTCCGTTATTTTAAAAAGACGACCGGAATAACCCCGAACGAATACGTCCAAAGTATAGGACGAACTAATGAAGATTGATTGCCGGAGTCTCATATAATAATTTGAGACTCCAGCTTTCGGTTATCTAATTAGTTGATTACCAGTAGCTATTACGACTTCTGTTTCCCTTCCAATAGGATGAAATCTATCCGCCCTTTTTTATTGTTTCTTTTCCGTATTTACCATTTATATTTGCCAGCGTAATGATAAACAAAAATCTAAGCAATGGAAAATATAAACATGAAATCCACTCAACTGGTTGCTGACTCTTATAAGAGTTATCATCATTCCGTTTATCTTTATATCTATTATAAAATAGGTAAGGACGAAGAAGCAAAAGACCTGTCACAAGATGTCTTTTTGCGTTTGATGGACTATAAGCAGATATTGCGTCCGGAAACAGTGAAACATTTTATATTCGCGATTTGCCGGAATCTGGTAACGGACTATTTGCGTCGTTTTTACAAAGCTCAAGAAGTAACTTCCTATCTTTTCGACCGGATTCCTACTTGTACCAATGAAGTGGAGAGCCAGATTATTGCCAATAATCTATTGACATGCGAATGGGAGAGAGCCAATCAGCTTCCTGAACAACGTCGGAAGATTTATATCATGAGTCGTTTCGAAAATAAATCCTCGGCTGATATTGCCGCCCAATTGGGAATTTCTTCCCGTACGGTGGAAAACCACTTATTTATCAGTCGGAAAGAAATCCGTGAGTATATCCAACAGTGTATCTAATATTAGAATAAATAGTATAAATGTTAGTTTTAAATTTTATGTATATGAAAAAAAATCTCTTCAGATTCTCATCGAGAAGATTTCTATTCTCTACGGTGATGGCCTCTGCCCTTGTAACAGGTGCTCCGCAGGCGGTATTTGCCAATGTGGGAGAAGTGCAGGCTGTTTCGCAGACTGGGGCAATCAAAGGTAAAATCGTGGATTCCTATGGCGAACCTGTTATTGGTGCCAATGTCAAAGTGAAAGGCACTACCAATGGTACGATAACGGATATGGATGGAAACTTTACTTTGAATAATGTATCAGGTGGTACGTTGGTGATTTCTTTTATTGGTTATAAGACGTTGGAAGTTTCTGTAAAAGGGACGAATCTGGCTAAAATTATCATGCACGAAGATACAGAGGTGCTGGATGAAGTTGTTGTGGTAGGTTATGGTACTCAGAAAAAAGAATCGTTGACAGGCTCGGTAACAGTGGTCGACCAAAAACTTTTTAAGGACAAAGGTACAGTGGCCAATCCGCTCTCGGCTATGCAAGGTCAGGTTCCGGGCTTACGCATCACCCGCTCGTCGGCTGCTCCCGGCGAAGAAGGATGGGGTGTCTCAATCCGTGGCTCTGTCTCAAAGAACAAGGTAGAACCTCTTTTGATTATTGACGGTGTACCAGCCAGTGGTGTGAGCGAGATGGCTCAACTCAATGCCGACGACATCGAAACCATTAACTTCCTGAAAGATGCTTCGGCTGCTATTTATGGCGCAAAAGCAGCGGGTGGTGTGATTTTGGTAACTACCAAACGTCCCGATGCCGGCAAAACCAGAGTGGAATATAGCGGTTCGGTTACACGTAAAATTGTAGGTTTGCAACCCCGCATGATGAGCATGGACGAATGGACGGACGGTGTGCTCCAAGCCCGTTTGAATGATGGCTATGGAGAAGACGACAACTGGGTGCGCTATGCCCGTTTGGCTAAAGCGATGAAGGGGAGTTGGATTAATCTGCATGGTGGAAACAATCCCGATGAAGATCCCATTCCGGGAGGATTCCGTGGTGTGGCCGACTTTGTGTTTCACGATATGAACTGGACTGATGTGCTGTGGGGAAACGCCACTTCTACCCAGCATAACCTCAGCGTAAGCGGAGGTTCGGAAAAATCGACCTACCGACTTTCGTTGGGGTATTTGAACGACCAAGGGACGCTGCAATGGGGGAACAACTCGAACGAACGCTATAATGTACGTTTATTCAACAGTTTCAAGATAAACAACCGTATCAGCTTGGAAACCAACATGTCAGCTAGTCGTCAGCATCAAGTGGCTCCTACACAGATTGGTAGTATATTGGGTAGCAGCATACCGCAGCCAGGGCTACCGGTTTCGACTATTGATGGCAAACCGTATGCGTGGGGAGGCATTCATACCCCCAACTGGTCGGCCGAATTGGGTGGTGACAACAAACTTGTGGTGACCACAATGAATGTGAACGAGATTTTGAAAGTGAACATTTTGGATGGTCTTGATTTTCAGGGAACTTTGGGATACTCAACGAACAATGCGGCCCGTGACGAACAATATCTTTCGGTTGATTGGTATCAATACGACGGCACTCCGATTCTGAATGAGAACTCTCCCTATCCCGCAAAAGAAAAATCATCGTATACTAAAAGTTCTGCGCGTACCGACAATTACACGGCATCAGCTTTCCTCACTTATAAGAAATTATTTGATGAGGTTCATGACATATCGCTTATGGGAGGTGTGCAATACGACTATGCCGCTTACGATTATAGCGGCACCAAAGCAATGGACGTGGAAGCGGCAATCGAATCGCTTAACGGTAAAGGACAAATCTACATAGACAAAGTAGACCGTTGGGAGGAAGCCATTCTTTCTTATTTCGGTCGCTTGAATTATAACTACAAGTCGAGATATATGGTCGAAGTGAATGCTCGTTACGACGGCTCTTCGAAATTTTTGCCCAAGAATCGCTGGAACTTCTTCTGGGGCGCATCAGCCGGATGGCGTATCACTGAAGAAAAATTCATGGAGAACTTGCGTGACTATGTGAATGAACTGAAACTACGTGCCTCATATGGTGAGGTAGGTAACCAAAATGGTATCGGACGCTATGACGGCATCCAACTTTACAACTACAAATCGAACAGCGGCGCTTTGTTGGGCAACTCGAAGGGAACCTATGTGGAATCTGCCGGACTGGTGAGCACCGTGCGTACTTGGGAACGTATCTACAACTATAACTTGGGTATTGACTTCGGATTCCTCAACAATCGCCTTACGGGTACGTTCGAGGTCTTTAAAAAGAAAAACGATAATATGCTGGTTTCGCGTCTGCACCCCGGTGTCCTGGGTGGAACTGCTCCCAGCACTAATAGCGGTAAGTTTGAAGCCAATGGTTACGATGCCAGCTTGACTTGGCGTGACAAGATAGGCAGTTTCAACTACCATGTTGGCGGTACGTTAACCTATATGACCAACAAACTAGTCGATGGAGGTAACATCGTGGTGAGTGCAGGTTATAACGAAGCCGTGAATGGCTACCCACTCAACTCGGTATTTGGTTACCGCTATGTGGGCAAGGTACAAAACCAAGACCAACTGGACTATTATGTGGACAAATATGTGGGCAGCAACTCTATCGCCCTGCCTGCCAACTTGCGTTTGGGCGACCACATGTATGAAGATGTGAACAAAGATGGTAAACTGACACAAGACGACCTTGTATTTCTTGGTTCCGACGACCCCAAATATTCGTTCTCGTTTAATTTCGGATGCGAGTGGAAAGGATTCGATTTCAATACCGTGTTCCAAGGTGTGGGCAAGCGTACCATCTATCGTGAAATTGACTCTTGGAAAGTGCCTTTCAAAGCTATTTGGCTGAACACTACCAACCAGTCGGTAGGTAATGTATGGAGTCCTGAAACTCCTAACAACCATTTTCCTACTTATTCAAACAGTAATGACATCAATAACTATAACTACATTCCCTCTACCTGGTCGGCCGATAATGGAGCATACCTGCGTCTCAAAGAGATTGTACTAGGTTATACATTGCCAAAGGCATGGATGAATAAGAGCGGTTTCATCAGCAACCTGCGTATTTATGTATCGGGCGCCGACTTGTGGGAAAAATCATATATCACCGATGGTTGGGATCCCGAAGCCACCCGCAAAGTGGAAAACAAGCAACGCTATCCGTTTAACCGCACCGTGACTTTCGGTGTGAATGCCACATTCTAATTTTTATTCTTAATATTGAAGATAACAATGAAAAAAATAGCATATATTTTAGGAATCATTTGCGCCATGACCATGCAGTCGTGTTTAGACCTTGAGCCCAAGACACAATTGGCGGATACCAACTATTGGAAGTCGCCCGAACACTTCAAACTTTTTGCCACCCAGTTCTACGGCTGGTCGGCCGACTTTCGATGGCTCGACGACAGTCAGCACGCTGATATTCGCTCGGACTTGTTTGCCGGTAGCACGGTGAACATCTATAGCAACGGAACAAACAGTATTCCGTCATCTGACAAGCATTATACCGACAATTACAATCGTATTCGTCAAACCAATACTTTATTGCAACAAGCCGATGCGTATGAACAACAAGCCGACATCGCCATTTCGGTGGGGGAAGCCCGTTTCTTCCGTGCTTATTGTTACTTTGAGTTGTTGCAGGCTTATGGTGACCTTATCATTACCCGCACGCCGCTCGACATCGACTCGCCTGAGATGCAGAAGGCCCGTAATCCGCGTACCGAGGTAGCTGACTTCATCATTGACGACTTGAAAGAAGCCGCTAAACTATTACCCGTCGATAAGGCTATCAGCAGCAGCGATGAAGGCCGCCTCTCCAGCGAAGCCGCTTTGGCATTTCTTTCGCGTGTAGCCCTCTATGAAGGTACATGGGAGAAATTCCATAATGGCGGTCAAAATACCGAACGTACAAAAGATTTGCTCAATACCGCAGCACAGGCGGCTCATGATGTAATGGCGGGTGGAGCATTCGAACTTTTTGCTCCTCAAGAATTGGGTACGGAAGCTTACAAATATCTCTTTATCTTGGAGAATGAAAAGTCGAACCCTGCCAGTATCAATAAAACAGGTAATAAAGAGTATATCTTTACCCGCCGCCACGACCCTGTTATCAATTCTATCGGCTTCAACATCACCCAAGGGCGTTTGGGCAATGCCTTGTACGTTACTCGCAAAATGGCTAATATGTATCTGCAAAGCAATGGATTGCCCATCAATCCCCAAACGTGGAATTACACGAAAGTGGATGATGAATATAAAAATCGCGACAACCGCATGAACAATCAGCTTATGGTGCCCGGACAAACTTACTGGGGTACAAACGGCGGACGCATCGATTGGAGCGGCAATGCTGCCGAAATAGCCAATGCCTCGCATAGGAACTTCATACCTCAAACGGGTACAGGCTACTTTCCCCACAAGTGGTGTAGCGAACGCGACGGAGTGCCTACCGGTATGGAAGCTTACGATTTCCCCATCATCCGCTATGCCGAGGTGCTGCTGAACTATGCCGAAGCCGTGTTTGAACGCGATGGACAAATATCGGATGAAGACTTAGCCATCAGTTTGAACTTGACACGCAAACGCATCAACCCCGAAATGCCTGACTTGACTAACGACTTTGTTACGGCAAATAATTTGGATATGCGCACAGAGATTCGTCGTGAGCGTACCATCGAATTTTTCGATGAGAATTTCCGCATTGATGATCTGAAGCGTTGGAAAACGGCCGAAGACGAAATGCCGATGAATCTCACCGGTGTGAAGTGGAAAGGTACCGATTTTGAAAACAGATGGCCTGATGCTTCCTTTAAGGAGAAAGATGGTGAAGGTTGCATTATCCACGAGAAAGGACGCAACTGGCACGAAAAGCATTACTTATTGCCGCTGCCCACCGACCAGCTCAAACTGAACTCCAACTTGAAACAAAATCCGGGTTGGAACCAATAATCCATTCATTATTCATTTATAAAGTAATCGAATTATGACATACAAAAATATACTTCAAAAGGGTGCGTTTGCAGCACTGATGACGGCTGGCTTAATGATGACCGTTTCGTGCAACGATGACGATGTATCCCCTGTTTTAGAAGAGAGAGTGCTCGTTAAGGAAATCAACCTTGAAGTGACCCCCGAACTGCCTCTGCTGATAGGCACTGACACTTTGATAAAATATACCGTAGGTCCTGATGAGGCTTTCAACAAAGAGGTGGTATGGAAATCGACTGTGCCCGATGTGGCTACCGTAGATGCCGAAGGACGCATCACGGCAGTGAAGGCCGGTAGTACGGTAATTTCGGCCAAGCCGGCTGTGGGTTATTCTGCCACTTCGACCATTAATGTGAAGGTAGTAAACGAAATTATTCACATCACTGATATCAATCTCACTAACGAAGACCTCGAAGTGTTTGTAACCTCAACTTTGCCCCTCACTTGGCAGACTTCCCCGGCCGACCCCACTTACCCCGGGTTGATTTGGAAAAGCCTTACTCCCGATAAAGCCACTGTCAATGAAAAAGGCGAGGTGAAGGGCATAGCTGAAGGAAAGGCACGCATCCAAGTTACTGCTACCGACGACAAACATTTCACGAAAGAGTTTGAAATTAAGGTGAAGCCCATTATCTATATCGAAAGTATGGAATTTGTGAAAGAAGCAGACAAACTGGCTTTGGGTGAAACCTACACTCCGCAGATGAATGTAACGCCGATAGATGCTACGCTTTCGTACATCGTATGGGAAAGCAGTAAGCCGGATGTTGTAGAGATTGACGAAAAAGGCCGGTTCGTGGCGAAGGCTTATGGCAATGCAGTAATTACCGCTTTGGCCGACTATGGTGACGGTAAACCTGTCAAAGCTACGATGAGTGTCAACGTGAGCGAAGGTTTAATGAACGACCAGTTTACTGTCGAGAACATCTGGCAGCCATTCGGAAACTTTACTCACCGGGAATTTGAATGGATGGAGAATGACGGAGTACTTCGTATTTTCCCCGGTGAAGATAAGACTTACAAAGCTGTCCGCATTTGTCGCAACGGCGGTTTTGGGTTCAACGTAACCAACTATCCCATCTTGGCCTTTAAAATGAAATTCCCCGAAAATGTGTTCGAAGCATCGACAAGTATAGAGTGGTATCTAGATATTTGGGGCGGAAGCGGCATTACCGTAGCCGGTAAATATGGCGAAGATACCGATAAAGGAAAAAATGCCATGACTGTGGTAGATTGCGGTGAATACAAAGTATTCTACGCCGACTTCACGAAGAAATTCCTTGGCAAAAATCAACAGTATATGCCTACCTCATTGACGAAGTACGACACGGTAGAACTTCAATTTTGGAAAATCTGGTATGAAGCCAATGAAACAGGCAGCATCTATGTGGATTGGATAAAGACTTTCGAATCGGAACAAGAACTGAAAGATTTGATAAAGAACGAAAGTGGTAAACAATAGCATCTACTTTCTCTGGAAACTGATTGAATAACAAAATGAAAATTGAATGTATGAAAAATCTTATTTATACCTTCGTGGGCAGCGTAACGCTTGTGTTGCTGACCAGCTGTAGTGCTGAGTTCGAGAACGGAACTCCCGAACCATGGCAACGCGAAATCAACCCCAATGAAAATTATGAGTACACCATCAAGCATCCTTGTCTGGTGAACACCGAAGCCGACTTTGAACGCGCACGCCGCAAAGTGAACGAACGTGCCGAACCTTGGATTAGCGGTTGGGAAAAATTGTGCGAAAGCCGATTTGCCCAACTGAGCTACAACGCAAACCCGCAAGAAGAAATTGTACGTCACTCGCAAGGCGGCAACTTCAATACGGCCGCTTTCGATGCCGGTGCCGCTTATCAGTTGGCTGTACGCTGGAAAATTTCGGGAGATGAAGATTATGCCAAGGCAGCTGTTAAAATTCTGAACGGATGGGCTAAGACTTGTAAGGGGGTGAATTATAAAACATGGCCCGATGACAGCCATCGTCTGCTTGCCGCCGGATTTATCGGATACCAGTTTGCTGCTCCCGCTGAATTGATGCGGGATTACGAAGGTTGGAAAACCGAAGATTTTGAAGTCTTCAAGAAATGGATAGATAAAACTTTCTATCCCATCTGTGATGATTTCTTGGATAACCACTTTAATTCTTCAGCCATTTCGGGCTGGATGAGTTGGGATTTGCCCGCCATGCTCACCATTCTTTCTATCGGCGTGCTGAATGACGACGATGCCAAGATTAAACAAGCTTTGGAGTTTTTCTATCACGGAAAAGGTATGGGCTGTATCGAATGGTCGGTGAAAGGCATGCACGAGGATCCTGCGGGAAAAGTGAAAGGCAGACATTTGGCACAGAGCCAGGAGATGGGACGCGACCAGGGGCATGCTACTCTCAACGTAGGCTTACACGCTTACTTCTGTCGTACAGCTTATAACATGGGCATCGACCTTTTTGCCTACAACGACAACATCATTCTCGACCTCTGCGAATATACGGCTAAGTATAACTTAACTTCGGCCGAAGATGTGGAAATGCCTTTCGAACCTTACTATCACCCTAAATACGGTTGGCACGAGAAGGTGTCGGCCGACGGTAAGGGGCGTGCCCGTCCGGGATGGGAACTCCTTTACAACCATTACGCCAAGGTGAAAGGTATGAATGCTCCATATTCGCAAGCTTTTGCTGAAAAAGAACGCCCCGAAGGATATGGCGAGCGTGGTACTGCCGAAGCCGGTGATTTGGGGTTTGGAACATTATTGTATACTGAAGAATAACTTTTTGAGATTTTCCTACTGATTTCAAGGAGTTAAGAGGTTAGGCTTCTTAACTCCTTGACGTTACTCAATGGAAACCCTTACAACCCTTTATCTTATGATAAATAGATTATTTTCTACCTTATTATTCCTTTCCTGTCTTTTTTGTGGTTTGTCCCCAACGGCAAAGGCGCAAAACAACGAGTGGGAAAATCCCACCCAATATGAGTGGAACAAAGAGAAACCACACGCTGACTTTCGCCTCTACGAGCGCGCAGATGATGCAGTGAACGATAATCCCCAAAAATCGCCTTGGCAATACTCGTTGAATGGTACGTGGAAATTTGTTTATGCTCCCTCTATCGCAGAAAGCATAAGAGATTTTTATCGTACAGATTTATCCGACAATGATTGGGATACAATTATTGTCCCTTCCAACTGGGAAATCCAAGGATTCGGTGAGCCGATAATCCGCAACATTCAGTATGTGTTTTCACCCAATCCACCTTATATCGACGTTGATAATCCTGTGGGGACTTACCGGCGCACATTTACGGTTCCTCAAAACTGGCAGGGGCGTGAAGTGTTGTTGCACTTCGGTTCCATCAGCGGCTACGCCCGTATCTATGTGAACGGGCAGCAGGTGGGGATGACTAAAGCATCCAAGACTCCGGCAGAATTTAATGTGACAAACTATTTGAAAAAAGGAGAGAACTTACTTGCTGTACAGGTGTATCGCTGGCACGATGGCAGCTATATGGAAGACCAGGATTTTTGGCGTCTAAGCGGTATCGAACGTGATGTTTTCCTGACCGCTTATCCCCAAACGACCATTTGGGATTTCTTTCTGCATGCAGGACTGGACGATACCTACCGACACGGGCAATTCCGGGCTACTGTAGACTTGCGTTCGTTCAATACCAATGCAACCCTGCAAAAGGGGACACTTACACTCGATTTGAAGGACGCAGGGGGGAAGACTGTCTTATCAGTGCAGAAAGCATATTGTATCTCAGACATAAGTACTACACTTGCTTTCGAAGGCACTGTGCGCAATGTGCGGAAATGGAGCGCCGAACACCCTTCGCTCTACGACTGTATCCTGACACTTCGAGCCGATGGCGACAAGCAACAGACGGTAGTGGCTCATAAAGTCGGATTCCGCCGCATTGAGATAAAGAATGCACGGCTACTAGTGAATGGTGTACCTACCTATATAAAAGGTGTCAACCGTCACGAGCATAATGATACGTTGGGACATGTGCAGACCCGCGAAATCTTAATGAATGATTTGCGACTGATTAAACAACTGAACATGAATGCCATTCGTACCAGCCATTATCCAAATCATCCGTTATTCTATCAATTGTGTGACCAATATGGTATCTATGTAGTGGATGAAGCCAATATTGAAACTCATGGAATGGGTTCGGTTCCTTATTTCAAAGATACCATCCCGCATCCTGCTTATCGGCCCGAATGGTATGCAGCTCACGTCGACCGTATCACCCGAATGGTGGAAAGGGATAAAAATCATCCATGTATCATCGGATGGTCATTAGGAAACGAATGTGGTAATGGAATCGTGTTCCACGATGAGTATAAGCGCTTGAAGAAATATGACCCCGGTCGTTTTGTACAGTTCGAGCAGGCTTGGGAGGATTGGAATACAGATGTTGTCTGTCCGATGTATCCCAATATGTGGAAAATAACAGAATATCGGAAGTCCGGCAAACAGCGACCGTTTATCATGTGTGAGTATGCTCACGCCCAAGGAAACAGTAATGGCAATTTTAAAGACCTTTGGGATATTATTTATGACAGCCCTAACTTGCAAGGCGGTTTTATCTGGGATTTTATGGATCAGGGATTTAAGGTAAAGACCGAACCAAGAGACGGACGTACTTATTGGACGTATAATGGTAAGATGGGTAGCTATAAATGGCTGGAAGATAAGAAAGGGGAACTAAACACGGGAACTGACGGTTTGATTTCTGCCAATGGTATTCCCAAACCACAAGCGTATGAAGTGAAGAAAGTGTATCAGTACATTCAGTTTAGCGCAAAAGACTTGGGGAAAGGAATTATTTCCATTAAAAACCGTTATGACTTTACCAATCTGGATGAGTATGCTTTCATATGGGAAATATACAAAAACGGAGAAAAAATATCTACAGGGGATTTCAACGTTGATTTAATACCTCACGAAGAGAAAGAGATACGTTTATCTCTTCCTGTTATACCGGAAGACGGGAATGAGTATTTCCTTAATCTCTATGCGCACACCCGGGTTGCTACCGATTTAGTACCTGCCCGCTATGAAGTAGCTAGAGAGCAGATGCAATTAAATAAAAGTAGTTTCTTCACATCGCTTCCGCCTTGTTCGGGAAAACTATCTTATGAAACGAAAGATAATATTTTGTCTTTTCAATCGGGTGCCGTTTCAGGTAAGATTGATTTGAAAAAGGGAATCTTGTTTGATTATATGATAAATGGCAAGCAACCTATCAGGCAATATCCCGAACCTGCCTTTTGGCGTGCTCCAGTCGATAATGATTTTGGAAATAAAATGCCCACTTTGGCAGGTGTTTGGCGGACAGCTCATGTCAACCGTTATGTGAAGAAAGTGACAATAGACGAACAGAATGAAAAAGGATTATCCATCAGGATTGATTGGATATTAAATGATATTCAGGTTCCTTATATGATGGAATATTTGATCTGTAATAATGGTGCTATTGTTGTGACAGGCAGTATCGACCTGACAGGAACGAAACTTCCCGAACTTCCCCGTTTTGGTATGCGTATGGAATTGCATCAACCTTATGAAAACTTGGTCTATTACGGTAGAGGGCCTTTTGAGAACTATATCGACCGTTATTCGAGTTCCTTCATCGGACGATATGAGGATAAGGTTGAAAATCAGTTCTATTGGTATATACGTCCGCAGGAAACAGGAAATAAAACAGATGTTCGTTGGCTGTCCTTATTGGATAGCGAAGGGCAAGGAGTGAGAATTACAGGCTTGCAACCTATCGCATTTTCCGCTTTGCATTTCTCACCGGAAGACCTTGATCCCGGCCTGACCCGTAAATTGCAGCATACTATCGACATTGTTCCACAAAAGAATATCTTTCTGCACGTTGACTTGAAGCAACGTGGATTAGGCGGCGATAATAGTTGGGGAATGTATCCGCACAATGAATATCGCTTGCTTGACAAGAAATATACTTATAGCTATATGATTGAATTGGTAGAAAAGAATTCAGATTAAGGCTATTGTTTGAATCAGTGGCAGATAAAATCTTCAATAGCATTGAGTAAATAAATTCTCCCCTTCGTATTTGTTTTCCATATATAACAAATACGAAGGGACTATTTTTTTGTATAAAGGAATGTGCTCTTTTGGAGATTTTTATGTATGTTTGTCACATGTTTAATATGAAAGGAAGCGGTTGTAAGTGAAGAACACGATTAAATATCTGATTCTTTTAATCATATACTTGGTTTGTGGTGTAAATCTGCAAGCCCAGAATTATACATTTCGTAATGTAGTCATGTCCGATGGACTGTCCGGGTTATTGGTGAATGCCATTTATAAAGACTCGGAAGGTTTTGTCTGGCTAGGAACAGATAATTGTCTCGATCGTTTTGATGGTGTGAAAGTTCGACATTATGAATTTCGAGGCGTGGATTCCGGAAGAAAGAAACGGGTGAACTGCATCACGGAAACAGCCGACAATCAGCTTTGGGTAGGAAACGGTATCGGACTTTGGCGTCTGAATCGTGCGAACGGCCAGTTGGAGAGAATTGTTCCCGAAAAGATAGATTTTGCTGTAAATACTTTACTTCCGGATGGAGATATTCTCTATATCGGTACGGAGAAAGGATTGTTCATTCAAAAGGACGGGCAATTGCTCCAAGTATTGACCGACCGGAATATGCTGGCTGCCTGTAATCGAATTATGGATCTCTGTCTGAATGAAGATAAAAGTGCGTTATGGCTGGCTACAGTGCAAGGTTTGTTCTCTTATTCATTGAAAGATGGTAAGATTGATTCCTGGCATTTCCAGGAGAATGTTCCCGAGGCCGATTATTTCCGCTGCCTGACTCGTATTGGAGAAACCCTTTATTTAGGTACAATGAGTCAGGGAGTAGTTCGTTTCGATATAAACAAAAAGAGCTTTTCGCATACGGTGTCTTTAGGCTGTGATGTCATTTCCGACATATCCAGTGATGGAAAGGAGACAGTATACATTGCAACAGATGGTAATGGCGTTCATTTCCTTTCACATAAAGCCCAACAAGTGGCACGTCGTTTTTGTCACGATGTAAGTGATAAAGAAGGTATTCGCAGTAATTCCATTTATTCACTATTGGTGGATGACAGAGGTGCTGTTTGGGTGGGGCACTTCCAGGCAGGTTTGGACTACTCACTTTATCAGAATGGTCTTTTCCAAACTTATGCTTATCCTCCTCTGTTTAACTCTGCCAATCTTTCCATTCGTTCTTTTGTCAACAGAGGACACGAGAAAGTCATCGGTTCACGTGACGGCTTGTATTATATAAATGAAGCTACCGGAGTCGTAAAGAGTTTTGTGAAACCTGTTTTGACTTCGGATTTGATATTGACTATCTGTTTTTATGAAGGCGAATATTATATTGGTACGTATGGCGGAGGCATGATGGTGTTGAATCCGGAGACGTTATCTCTAAAATATTTTGCCCAGGGAGGAGATGGAGATACAGAGCTATTTCAGAAAGGACATATCTTTTGTGTGCGACCGGATGAAAAAGGAAATCTCTGGATAGGCACTTCACAGGGATTGTTCTGTTATAATAGACAGGCAAAACAGATCAAACACTTTACCAGCGCCAATTCCCAATTGCCGGAAGGTAACGTTTATGAAGTTAGTTTTGACTCTACCGGCAAAGGATGGATTGCCACGGAAACCGGCATGTGTATATATGATCCTGCTTCTCAAAGTTTACGATCTAATGTGTTCCCTGAAGGATTTGTGCATAGGGATAAGGTGCGTACCATTTATGAAGATACAGGACACAACCTTTATTTTATTCGTGAAAAGGGAAGTCTGTTTACCTCTACTTTAACGATGGATCGTTTTCGGAACCGTTCCGTCTTTTCTACGCTTCCTGACAATTCGCTGATGTCGATTGTGGAAGATAACCAGGGTTGGTTGTGGGTGGCTTGCAATGATGGATTGTTACGCATAAAGGAAGAAGGAGAAGAGTACGATGCCTTCACTTTCAACGATGGAGTACCGGGACCCACTTTTACGAATGGGGCTGCTTATAAAGATGAAAAAGGAATATTATGGTTCGGCAACACCAAAGGTTTGATTTATGTCGATCCGAAGCGGGTGGATGAAGTGCGTGGTAAAGTCCGTCCGATTGTGTTTACGGATATATTGGCTAATGGCATTTCTTTTACCAACCCGTCTTTAAAATATAATCAGAATAATCTGACTTTCTGCTTTACGGATTTTGCTTATGGTCTGCCTTCGGCTCTATTGTACGAATATCAGTTGGAAGGAGTGGATAAAGACTGGAAACTATTGGCTGCGCAGAATGAGGTTTCCTATTATGGATTATCTTCCGGAACTTATACGTTCCGTGTGCGCCTTCCGGGAAATGAACAGTCGGAAGCTGTTTACCAAGTAACGGTACGTCCTATGATACCTTGGTGGGGATGGGCACTTTCTGTTTTATTAGTTGTAGGCATTATTGCTTTTATACGATATTATGTGTGGAATCGTATGCGCCGCCTGCTTACTTCTCCTGCATCGGCAATCTCCGTATCCGTAGAGAATACACAGCAGAAAGACCAAACGATAGAACAAGCGGAAGTGATTTCTGAAGAGTCTTCTATCGCTGCAACCGAAGAAAAGTATAAAACCAACAGGCTGACTGAAGAAGAATGTAAAGAACTCCATAAGAAACTGGTTGCTTATGTGGAGAAAGAAAAGCCATATATTAATCCTGATTTGAAAATGGGCGATCTGGCTTCTGCTCTGGATACTTCTTCGCATTCATTATCGTATCTTTTGAATCAATATCTCAATCAGTCTTATTATGATTTTATAAACGAATACCGCGTCACTCAATTCAAGAAAATGGTGGTGGATAGTCAATATTCCCGCTATACATTAACTGCACTGGCAGAACTCTGCGGCTTCAGTTCTCGTGCTTCTTTCTTCCGCTCATTCAAAAAGAGTACGGGAGTCACTCCGAATGAATATATTCGTAGTATAGGTGGAACAGCCAAGGAAGAGTAACTTTTCGACTTATTATCACTGAAATCTATTTTATACTCATATCCCTTTCACCCTTCACACCGCCCTATTCATCGGGGTTAGAGGGTGAAGGACCTCCCTTCACCAAGTGGATTTTCCTTTTACTAGTCTTTTTCTCGTAATCTATTAATAGATAAGTTCTTCTTCTCCCTATATAAACTTCTTTTGGTCCTATTGTAAAGTTGTTTTCTATAGGGAGTAATCTATAAACGCAAGCTTTGTTTTTATAAATGAAACTTGCGTTTATAAAAACAAAGCTTGCAATTATATAATTGAAGCTTTCATTTATAGTTTACCCTTAATCAAACGTAACTTTACAATAAGTGCAATGCAAGTTTATCTTTAATGAAACGGAACTTATCTATTAATGTTCGTACTTCATTAATAGCTTTGATGTGACAATGAAACGATCAAATAATAAAATTGAAGAGGGGAAGAGGATGGGAGCAAACGAGCGTAAGTGGAGCAAAGATACGTTGATTTGAGTGATTTGAGTCTCATTTTATAAAGTGATACTCTCTTTTTTGTAAACGTAATATATTGATAATTAGAGTTGTATATTTAAATGAGTCTACCTAGATTCATTGAGATTGATCTGCTTTATTTTCTGGCTGTTATATCCAAAATCACCTCTATATTTGCATCGTGATCAAAACCGAAAAAGATAGTATTATGGAGACAACAGCTAACACTTCCGACAACATTATCACCCGTTCTTATGAAGAATATTATCAGGTGATTCTTACCTATATTACTTATCGTATCACTCATCGCTACGAAGCGGAGGATCTAACCCAGGATGTATTTGTACGTCTGCTGGACTACAAGCAAATGCTCCGTCCGGACACAGTGAAATATTTCTTGTTCACCATTGCCCGCAATATTGTAATCGACTATATCCGTCGTTATTATAAGAAACAGGAGATAGACAGCTACATCTATGATACTATGTCCACTTCTACCAATGAAACCGAAGAAAAAATTATCGGTGATGATTTAATGACAATGGAACGGACCCGCTTGGCTGCTATGCCCGAACAACGTCGGTTAATTTATACATTGAACCGCTTCGAAAATAAAACGTCTCCGGAAATCGCAAATGAACTGAATTTAAGTTGCAGGACGGTGGAAAACCATCTGTTTCTGGGACGTCGTGAAATGCGCGAGTTTTTCCGGAATTGTATATAATCTTATTCATTAATAAATAACCCTTTGTGCTTATGGAAAAGGAGTCAGAATTTACAAAGAGGTACTTGTATGCCTCACCTTATTTTAGAGAACAAAAATTTAATACTATTTTTAAACCTCAAATTTAATTTTATGAAACGAAGAGGATTAATATTTAATTCGCGGCCTAACAAAACAGCGGTGTTTGCGTTAGGATTAATGCTGGGACTTTGTCCTGTTTCAAAGGCGTGGGCCGATACAAACATGAAAGATAGTCAAGTAGTGGCACAGGCTCAAAAGAAAGTGAAAGGTCAAGTCGTTGATGCAACAGGCGAACCATTGATTGGTGTGAATATTACTGTAATAGGAGGAACAGAAGGAACTATTACGGATATCGACGGAAATTATACGATTGGTGTACCTGCTGGAGCTAAGTTGAAATTCAGCTATATTGGTTATAAGGATCAAATTATAGATGTGGCTGCACAAACTGTGATAAATGTAAAATTGCAGGAAGATAGCGAAGTATTGGACGAAGTTGTGGTAGTGGGATACGGTTCACAAAAGAAGGAGACATTGACTGGTGCTGTAACAGTGGTATCTGATAAAATGTTGAAGAATAAAGGAACGATGTCAAGTCCGTTACAGGCAATGCAAGGTCAGGTTCCGGGTGTTACGATCACTCGCAATTCGGCAGCTCCGGGAGATGAGAGCTGGGGCTTGAAATTGCGTGGTTCTGTTTCTGCAAATAATGCGGAGCCATTGATCGTTATTGACGGAGTTGCTTATGATGGTGTAAATGCACTGCGTAATATCAACCCTTCTGATATTCAGTCTATCAATTTTCTGAAAGATGCATCGGCTGCTATTTATGGTTCCCGGGCTGCAGGTGGTGTGGTATTGGTAACCACTAAGCAGGCAAAGGAAGGAAAAGCGAGAATAGAATATAGCGGTTCATACACTTACAAGATGGTGGGATTGCAGCCGGAGCTGATGACTATGAACGAGTGGGCGAATGCAGTGTTACAGACTTGTCAGAACGATGGTCAGCCGGATTCTTACTCATGGGTGAAATATGCGAAAATGGCATTGGCTAATGAAGGTAAATACATTGATTTGGATCACAGTGCAAATCCTTTCGCTCCCAGCTATTCAGATGTAATGGATTTCGTGTTCATGGATACCAACTGGCAAGACGTGTTGTTCGGCAATTCTTATTCTACGCAACATGACTTAGCTGTTTCCGGAGGTACAGAAAAGAATTTATATCGCTTGTCCGTAGGGTATATGTATGATGACAGTAACTTGAAGTGGGGAAATAATAACAATCAGCGTTTCAATCTTCGTTTGACTAATAAACTGAAAGTCTTTGATAACTTTTCTATTGAATCTGTGATAGCCTATAACCGTCAGGATCAGGTGGCTCCTTCACAACTGAATAGAACATTGACTTCCAGTTATCCGCAACCGGGACTTCCGGCTTCTACGATTGATGGAAAACCTTATTCGTGGGGAACTTGGTTGTCACCGATTTGGTTTGCCGAACTGGGTGGAGATAATAAACTGAAAGTATCTGAAATTAATATCAGTGAGAAATTCACTTACAATATTAATAAACATCTGGATGTAGTAGCAAATCTCGGTTATAACTCCGGAGTAGCTTCACGTGATATAAAGAAGATGGCTATTACTTCTTATAATTATGCGGGAACCAAGATAAACACTAAGGCTGACGGTTACAAACAGGAAGAGTCGTCTTACGAGAAAACAAGTTCGCGTACAGACTTCTATTCTATGGCAGGTTATGTTGATTATCATAATACATTTGCGCAGCATCATAATGTAAGTGCAATGGTTGGTGCTCAATATGAATTGAAAGAATACGATTATTTTGGTGTATCGGTGAAAGATATACAGAACTCGTTGGAAACTGTAAATGGGGCAGGTTTGGTAAATCTGACAGATAAACATGGTACAAAGTGGCATGAGGCTGTGATGTCCTACTATTCTCGTTTAAACTATAATTATAAGTCAAAATACTTATTGGAAGTAAATATGCGTTATGATGGTTCTTCCAAGTTTAAACCGGAAAATCGCTGGGACTTCTTTTATGGAATATCCGGTGGATGGCGTATTACGGAAGAGGCGTTTATGAAGAACATCAAATGGTTGAACGATTTGAAAATCCGTCTTTCTTATGGTGAAGTTGGTAACCAGAGTGGTATTGATCGATATGATGGTACACAATTCTATAAATTTGAATCTCAAAGCGGAGCTTATATCGGTCCTAACAAAGGCACTATCATAGATACGAATGGTAAAATCGCTTCTCTGGGACGTGAATGGGAACGCATTAAGAACTATAATTTAGGATTGGATTTTTCCTTGTTCAATTCCCGTCTGACAGGTACTGCCGAAGTATACATGAAACGTAATGATAATATGTTGATTAATGTTTCTTATCCGGGAGTTCTGGGTGATAACGCAGGTATGTCAAACAATGGAAAATTCAGATCACATGGATGGGAAGTCATGGTAAACTGGTCTGATAAGATTGGAAAAGACTTCACTTATCATGTAGGAGGTACTTATTCTTTCAATACGAATAAACTGACGGATATTGGTGCAGTTTCAGTTCTGAAATCCGGTTTTGTTGATAAACAGCAAGGTTATCCGTTGAATAGTATTTTTGGTTTGCGTTATGCCGGCAAAGCACAGACAGAAGAAGAACGTCAAAAATATCTATATCGCTTCCTGACTGGTAATACTATCGGACTGACAGAACAAAACTTCCGTTTGGGAGATAATATGTATGCTGACGTAAATAATGACGGCAAACTGGATCAGAATGATATTGTTTATTTAGGTACAGATGATCCGAAAATCTCTTTCTCTTTTAATGTAGGAGCAGAATGGAAGGGATTTGATTTATCATTGGTTTTCCAGGGTGCTGCTCAACGTACAATCTTCCGTACGGGAGATAATAACGGTAATGAGATTTGGCGTATACCGATGAAAGCATTATATCTGAACACTTCGAATCAATCGGTAGGTAACACGTGGAGTCCGGAGAACCGGGGTGCTTATTATCCGACATATAGTAATAAGAATGAAATCAATGACTACAACTATCAGGCTTCTTCCTGGTCAGTGGAAGATGGTTCTTACATTCGTCTGAAAAATGTGACATTGGGATACAATGTACCTTCTGCCTTTTTAGCTAAAACGAAAGCAATTAGTTCTTGTCGTGTATATGTAGCAGGTGCTGATCTTTGGGAATATTCTAAAATTAACGACGGATGGGATCCGGAGGCTAGCCGTAAGGTATCAGCAGCAGGACGTTTCCCCTTTGTCCGTACAGTGACTTTCGGATTAAATCTAACTTTTTAATGTATGAAGAATATGAAACTATATAAGAAAGCTCTTTTAATTTTATCGCTTGGTCTGACACTGAATTCGTGTCTGGATCTTGATCCGCAGGACCAACTGGCAGATGGCAACTTATGGGGGGCAGCAGATGATTTTAAATATTTTGCAACTAATTTCTATGGTTGGACTCGTGATTTTACATCGGTAATTTCTGATGGTGCACATTCTGACTGGCGTTCGGACTTGATGACTTCCAGTTCTGTAAATATGTACAGCAATGGTAGTAATCCGATTCCTACTTCAGACGGTAACTATACCAGCAATTATGCCCATATCCGCCGTTGCAATTTGTTGCTGCAAAAAGCGGCGTCTTTTTCCGGTAACGGTGATATTAGTCGCTATGTAGCAGAAGCGAAGTTCTTCCGTGCTTATTCTTATTTTGATTTGGTGCAATTGTTTGGCAATGTGATTATCACTAAAGAACCGTTGGATATTACTTCACCCGAGTTACGCATGAGCCGCAATGACCGTAGCGAAGTGATTGACTTCGTGATTCAGGATTTGAAGGATGCGGCTGAAGTATTGCCGGAAACAATTACGACAGACGATGAAGGGCGTATCTCAAAATGGGGAGCTTATGCATTCCTTTCACGTGTCGCTTTATATGAAGGCACATGGCAACAAAACCGCAATAATGAAGAACGTGGCAAAGCATTGTTGAGTATTGCAGCGGATGCGGCGAAAAAAGTTATCGACAGTAAGCAATTCGAGCTATTCAAACCGGCAGCTTTGGGAGAGATGGCTTATAAATACCTGTTCATTTTAGAGAATGTACAGTCTAATCCTGCGAATCTGACTAAGAGTGCCAATAAAGAATATATATTCTATCGTCGTCATGATGAAACGATTGCTCCGATCGGGACTAATATCACACATGGTTGTGTAGCGAACGTGCAATATATTAACCGTAAATTTGTGAATATGTATCTTTGTAGCAATGGGCTACCTATTGACCATGCCAAGAGTGCTGACCTCTTTAAAGGTTATGGAGGTCTGACTACGGAATTTGAAAATCGTGATAATCGCATGAAGAACTGTCTTCTGGCTCATGGCACTAAATATTGGGATAACGACAAACCGCGTATTGACTGGAAAGGTATGGATGGGGAAGATGCGACCAATGCCATTACATGTAATGTATTCCAAGGTTCCGGTTATCAAAACCAAAAATGGGGTACGGAACGTAAGGTGGCTGATACATTTGAAGGTTACGACTTTCCGATTATTCGTTATGCAGAAGTTTTATTGAATTATGCAGAAGCTATGTATGAGTTGGGAACCACTGGCAAAGCTTTGGATGATGCTTTGAATATCTCGTTGAATTTGGTTCGTCTCCGTGTAAATCCGGATATGCCTAAACTGACTACGTCTTTTGCTTCAGAAAACAGTTTGAATATGCGAGAGGAAATCCGTCGTGAACGTACCATCGAATTGTACAATGAAGGTTTCCGAGTTGATGATTTGAAGCGTTGGAATACTGCTATTGTAGAGATGCCTAAACCTATTCTAGGAGTGAAATGGACAGGAACTGATTTTGCGACTTCATGGGCTGGCGCTTCTAATATGGCAA
The DNA here is from genome assembly GCF_003602705.1 of Bacteroides sp. AM16-13. NCBI lineage: Bacteria > Pseudomonadati > Bacteroidota > Bacteroidia > Bacteroidales > Bacteroidaceae > Bacteroides > Bacteroides sp. AM16-13. The sequence continues at coordinate 292,007 of NZ_QTLK01000001.1, read as the reverse complement.
AAGACTCCGATGGCTGTTTGATCTTGGAAAATAGTCGGCGCTGGGGTAGTAAAAATGACCTGTATCCGCTTCCGGTAGATCAGTGTCAGTTGAATCCGAACTTGGGACAGAATCCGGGATGGCAATAATCAAGTCTGAATAACTTAAAGAATAAGAATCATGAAAAGAGATTATATAAAATATTTTGTTGGACTGGCGGCTTGTTCGTTTTTAGGTCTGACTTCATGTGATGATGATAAGGATTTAGGAGGAAAGATGGACGAAATGATTACAGTATCCACCATTACTCTTAACGAAACTCAATATGATGCAGGGAATAAAACAATTTGTCTGCTGAAGAACAAAGAACTGCAACTCTCTTGGAGTATTGCACCTGAAAATGCAACCGATGCTAATGTGCAATGGACTTCGTCGGATGAATCTATTGTTGCTGTTACACGGGAAGGTAAGGTCGTGACTAAGGATAAAGCAGGAAAAGCTATTATTACATTAACGCCGGAAATCGGTTTCGGTCCGGAAGCTACGATCGTCACTAGAACAGTTGAAGTTATGGACGAATATACCTATATGTCAGCCATCAATATAACGAATGTTCCGGCAGAAGAGATTGCGGCAGGCGATGAATATCAATTAACTGTTTCTTCAGAACCGGCAACTACTACGTTCAAGCGTTATAAATGGACAAGTAGTAACCCGGAAGTAGCTACGGTGGATGAAAAGACAGGTTTGGTGACCGGAATCAGCAAAGGGGATGCGACTATTATAGTGACGGCTGATGATTTCAGTTCGAATCCGGTGTCTGCAAGTTGCGAGATAGGGGTTAAGATAGTAACTCCAATTACCGGAATGACGTTTACTGAAGATAAAGAACTCAATCAATTAGGATACGGACAGGAATACCAGATCAAATATACATTGGATCCTGTAGATGCTACTGCATCTTTACTGACTTGGACAAGTGATAATCCGGAGGTGATTAGTGTGGATAAGACTGGTAAATTGAGTATTAAAACAATGACCAATGGCTCTGCGACGATTACGGCTTCTTATGGACCTGTGGTACAGTCAAAGACGGTGACTGTTGCTGAAGGGCGTTTCTGCTATTCATTTGATAATAGTGTAGGGCCTTGGACTTTGGAGAATGGTGCTACTGCCACTTCGGACGGTGAAAAGACGGTGGTACAAATGGGATTCGATAAGGGTAAGTATCGTGGGGATTTAGTTCTGGTAAAGAATAATAGTGGGAAGACAGTAATAATAACTCCGGCTACATATAGGTATGTTGCTCTGAAAATAAAACCGCTATCTGTTCTTCAATCGGGCAATAATAGCGCAGGGTGTGTTAAATTTGAGATATATGACAATCCTTTAACTATTGGTTATAACTATCTTGGCGGTAAGGGTAGTGCTAATAATTCATTTTCGATATTGAATAGGACACAAGTATCTACAACAGAGCCGAATATTCTTTATTTTGATTTGATGTCAAATTTTGATAATAAGAATCCGGAAGTCAGAACTAAGTTTGATTTGGTGCAATTAAAATTTGTAATAGCTGACTATTTAGCTCCTGCTGTATCCTATGATTTATATTGGGTACGTACGTTTAAAACTTTGGAAGATTTGCAAGCTTTTGTAGATAGTGAAAACAATACTAACGAATAACTACCATGAATAAGATGAAATTATATACAATAATAGGAGCAGGGCTTTTTGCCCTGACTTCTACCACGCTTTTAGCATGTAGCGAAATAGAAGACGGCTCTAATGATATGAGTAGTTGGCCGGAAGTGAAGGATTATGTTACGACTTTGGAACATCCTTGTATGCTTCATACAGAAACGGATTTTGAGTTTGTAAAAGGAAAAGTGCAAGCCGGTGCGCAACCTTGGAAAAATGCGTTCGATCATTTAAGTCGTGGTGAGAATAGCTTGTCACAATCAAATTATAAGGCTTCTCCGGTGAAATTATTGGCGCGTCTCGATCAAAATAATTGGGCAGGCAAATATCCCAATGACTGGAATAACTATACGAAGTTGATGAAGGACGCTGCCGCAGCCTATCAATTGGCTCTTCGATGGAAATTGTCGGAGACTGACGGTGCACAGTATGCAGATGCTGCTGTCGCTATTTTGAATGACTGGGCTAAAACATGTACAGGATTTATCGTGAATGATAAAGGTGAATTTATAGATCCGAACGAGTTCTTGATTTTTATTCAGGTACATCAAATAGCAAATGCAGCGGAGATTATGCGTTCTTATTCAGGATGGCAGGAAGCTGATTTCATTAAGTTTAAAGCATGGATTGCAGATGTCTTTTATCCTCATATTACAAAATTCCTGTCTACGCACAATGGAAACGAATGTGCGCTCCATTATTGGCTGAACTGGGATTTATCTGCAATGACAGCATTGCTTTCTATCGGTATTTTGGCGGATGATAACTTTAAAATCAATGAAGCTATCCAATATTTCAAATTTGGTATTGGTTCGGGAAATATAGGAAATGGCGTTCCTTTCATACATTTAGATCCGGATAGTAATGAAATGCTGGGACAATGTCAGGAATCAGGTCGTGACCAGGGACATGCTACCTTGTGTGTCAGTCTGCTGGGTGCTTTCTGTCAGATGGCAAAGAATGTAGGTGAAGACCTTTTCATCTTTGATGACGGACGTGCATTGGCTATGTGTGAATATGTAGCTAAATACAATATCGGTGGTGCTGAAACCGGTAGTTCAAGTGCCAGTTGGAAGATGACGAGTTTTAAATATACAGATAATGATCTGCCTTATACTACTTATACAAATTGTAGTGGAAGCTGGGATACCATTTCTGCACAGGAAAGAAGAGAGGGAAAGGATTCACGTGGTGAAGTGCGTCCTGCGTGGGAGCTGGTGAATCGTTTGGCGCAGGATTATGGTAAATCAAGCATCTATGCTAAGATGTGGGTTGATAAAATGCGTGAAAATGCATCACGCGGAAATTCCGATGGTGGAGCAGGTGACTATGGACCTAATAGCGGCGGTTATGACCAATTAGGTTTCGGAACCCTGATGTTTGCAAAAGAGTAAAGAAAAAGCTGTTGGTAATATAGCATGATTGTTTTACAATAATCTTGCATAAATAGAAAAAAGTTGGAAAGGGATTAGGTATTTACCTAATCCCTTTCGTATATATAAGTAAATAGGTCAGTAAATAGATTGTTTTGAAATCAGAGATGATAGGATTCAGTTTTAAAAGTGCTTGGTTTTTATATAAGGTAGAAAGAACCTGTTTTTAGGAGTAACGAATCTAGTTTTGAATGAAATTGATTAGTAAGGTATATGCGTAAAAAGATTCTGTTTTTAGCAGGAATGATGGCTTGCGGTTCATTGGCAGGCGCACAAGAAATTTCTAAGACCTGGGTGGCTGATAAGGGGAATGGCACTTATCAGAACCCGGTTCTCCATGCTGACTATTCGGATCCGGATGTCTGTGCGGCCGGAGATGATTTCTATATGACAGCATCCAGTTTTAACTGTATTCCCGGAATTCCTATTCTTCATTCCAATGATTTGGTCAATTGGTCACTGGTAAACTATGCATTACCGGTTCAGGAGCCGGAACCTTTCTTCGATAAGGCACAGCATGGCAAAGGCGTATGGGCACCGGCCATTCGTTTTCATAACGGAGAATTTTATATTTACTGGGGGGATCCGGATTATGGAATCTATATGATTAAAACCAAAGACCCGAAAGGAAAATGGAGCAAACCGGTATTGGTGAAAGCAGGGAAAGGAATGATTGATGCAACTCCTTTGTGGGACGAAGACGGAAAAGTATATTTGATACATGCTTATGCCGGAAGTCGTAGTGGGGTGAACAGTATCCTCGTCATTTGCGAACTGAATGCGGAAGGAACAGAAGTTATTTCCGATCCGGTGATGGTGTTCGACGGAAATGATGGAAAGAATCATACCGTAGAAGGACCGAAGCTCTATAAACGCAACGGATACTATTATATTTTTGCTCCGGCAGGAGGGGTAGCAACCGGTTGGCAATTGGTACTTCGCTCAAAGAACATCTATGGCCCTTACGAATCGAAAATCGTGATGGTACAAGGAAAGACAACGATAAACGGACCTCATCAGGGTGGTTGGGTAGACACCAACACAGGAGAATCATGGTTCGTCCATTTTCAAGATAAGGGCGCTTACGGACGTGTGATTCATCTGAATCCGATGATGTGGGTAAATGACTGGCCTGTAATCGGAGTGGACAAGGATAAAGACGGTTGCGGTGAACCTGTAACGACCTATAAGAAACCGAATGTGGGAAAGACCTATCCGATTGCTACTCCGCCGGAGAGTGACGAATTCAATACCCGGCATTTGGGATTACAATGGCAATGGCATGCCAATAAAAAAGACACTTACGGGTTTACTACCGATTTGGGATTTATCCGTCTTTATGCAGGCAGCCTTTCGAAAGAGTTTGTGAACTTCTGGGAAGTTCCGAATCTGTTGATGCAAAAGTTCCCGGCTGAAGAGTTTACAGCTACGACCAAGCTGACATTTACTGCCAAGCAGGATGGAGAACAAACCGGAATCATTGTGATGGGATGGGATTATAGTTATCTTTCTATTCGCAAGGCGGGAGATCAGTTTATTCTGCAACAGGCAGTTTGTAAGGATGCGGAACAGCAAAATCCCGAACAGATAAAAGAATTGGCAAACATTCCGGTAAAATATCTAAAGATGCCGGGAGTAGCAGATAATGAATGGCAAACAGTTTATTTACAGGTAAAGGTTCGGAAAGGAGCCGTTTGTACATTTGCTTATAGTCTGGACGGGAAGAAATATACGACAGTGGGAGAGACTTTCATAGCCCGTCAAGGCAAATGGATTGGAGCCAAAGTCGGACTATTCTGTGTGACTCCGAATGAAGGCAATCGGGGATGGGCAGATGTCGATTGGTTTCGGATGAATAAGTAATTGACCAATCAATAATTGACAAAGAGAAATAAAGATTAAGAATTAACTCGAAGATATCAGATTAAGATGAAAAAGATTGTAGTAGGTTTGGCTGTAATGTTAGGTTTCTGTACGTGTGCTCATCAGCCGTCCGGTACATTGGATGTGAATAAGGCATTGGACTATTGTGCAGAGCAGACACAACGTACGCTTGCGGAACTGAAAACAGACTCCGGCATCGACTATACAATGATGCCACGTAATATCATGACTGACGAACATCATTGGAATTGTCGGAAAGCGACGAAGGAAGAATGGTGTGCCGGTTTCTGGCCCGGAGTATTGTGGTATGATTACGAATATACGAAAGATAAACAGATTCAGGAAGAAGCGGAGAAGTTCACGAACTCTCTGGAGTTCCTTTCCAAGTCTCCGGCTTTCGACCATGATTTGGGCTTCCTCGTGTTCTGTAGCTACGGAAATGGTTATCGTCTGACCAAGAATCCGGCTTACAAACAAGTGATTCTTGATACAGCCGATACGTTGGCTACTCTGTTCAATCCCATTGTAGGAACTATCCTTTCATGGCCTCGTGAAGTGGAACCCCGCAACTGGCCGCACAATACCATCATGGATAACATGATTAACCTCGAAATGCTTTTCTGGGCAGCGAAGAATGGTGGAAATCCTTATTTATATGATATTGCCGTTTCTCATGCTGATAAAACGATGAAATGCCAGTTCCGTCCCGACTATACATCTTACCATGTAGCGGTATACGACACCATTACAGGTAATCTGATAAAAGGAGTAACCCACCAAGGTTATGCTGACAGCACCATGTGGGCGCGTGGTCAGGCATGGGCAATCTATGGATACACGGTAGTTTATCGTGAAACGAAAGATCCTAAGTATCTTGATTTCGCGCAGAAAGTGACAGATGTCTATCTCGAACGTCTGCCGGAAGACAAGGTTCCTTATTGGGACTTCAGTGCCCCGGGAATACCGGATGCTCCGCGTGACGCTTCTGCTGCGGCAGTGGTGGCCTCTGCTTTGCTTGAACTATCCACTTACCTCCCGAATGGAACCGGAAAACGTTATAAAGATGCAGCTATTGAAATGCTGGCAAGCCTGAACTCTGACAGTTATCAGAGTGGCAAAAGCAAACCGTCATTCCTGTTGCATAGTGTAGGACACTGGCCCGCTCATTCTGAAATAGATGCTTCTATTATTTATGCAGATTATTATTATATCGAAGCCTTGTTGAGGCTGAAACGTCTGCAAGAAGGACACGGGGTATTGGGATAACAGTATTACCGGGCTTATGAATACGGTAATATCAAAGTATCGGTAGAACTAATAAAGTGAATAGTCCGATTAGAATAGGTGATAGTGTAAAAAAGGAAAAGCTCTGCAAGAACGAAGGTTCTATACAGAGCTTTTTTTACTGGTTAGGGTTAGGCTTATTTATTATTTTACCTTGATGATGTCATAATTCAAATTGCTGACAGCTTCTTGCAAGCTATCGTTCACCAAACGAAGAGTGGTGTCGTTAACAACCACGAAATACATCGGAGCTTCACCATCCTTCGGAGTTAACTTAACAGCAGTAACAGGTTTTTTGTTCACAACCTTGTGTACTGTTTGTTGTTTTCCTTTTGAAGTGAAAGTCTTGTTTTGTCCTTGACCTTCAGCATCGAGGTAAGTCATATCCAGTGTATACGCAGTATCCACACCGTCGGTTGCAGCGTTCAGGGTCAGTACATAGTCAATACCCGGACCGTCGGCAGCAGGAAGAGTACCTTCATAAACTTCAGTCAATTCGGTAATCGGAGTCATCGCAAGAGCTAGACTGTCTGCTTGTGCCTCTGCGGCTTTGTTTGCTTTTGATTGGCAAGATGCCAAAGCAGCTACGACTGCTGCTAACATAATTACTTTTTTCATCGTTAAGTGCTTTAAGTTAATATAAATATAGTGAGCTATTGCTCGTTTTTTGCTATCCTATTCCTGTTCATCGTCCCGTTTGATGACAAGCAGTTTGTCTACTCGTCCGCGGTCCATATCCACCACTTCGAATTGCAGATTCTTGTAGGTGAAGATGTCTCCTGCTTTCGGGATGCGGCCAATCAGGAACATGGCCAATCCACCCAAAGTGGTGAAGTCTTCCGATTCCAGATCTTCATAGGATAGGATACCCATTTCCTCCATGAAGTCGTCGATATTCATTGAAGCTTCCACCAGCATTGAACCATCCTGCCTTGTGACGATTTCTTCTTCTTCCATTTCATCCTCTTCAAGGATGTCTCCAAAGATACTTTCGGTCAGGTCGTGCAGTGTGATAATGCCTTCTGTGCTGCCATACTCGTTAACAACAACTCCGAACTTGTTTTTGTTCTTCTTAAATAGCTCTAAAACTTTATTTGCATACAAACTTTCCGGAATAAAGAGGGGAGGACGGGCAATTTCGCGCAGGTTAAACACCTTTTTGTTGCCTACCATCAGGATAATATCCTTTACGGAAACCACACCGATAATCTCATCTTTCCGTTCGTCTACCAATAGATATTTACTGTAATGTTCTTCTTCGATAATCTTCATCACTTTTTCCTGTGTATCATCGGGATGAAGGATAATAAGATCTCTGCGATGTGTCATCAGTTCGTTGGCGCGTTTATCAGAGAAGCGGAATACGTCACGTATCATTTCCGTTTCCTCTTTGTCAATCACACCCTGCTCCGAACTTTGGTGCAGGATCATTTTGATTTCCTCCTGTGTCATGGGGCGTTCTTCGCTTTTCAGACCGATAAGTTTGTTCAGTAACCGGGTAGAGACGCTTAGCAACCACACAAAAGGATAAGAAACCTTCGTCAGCAAAATCATGACCGGGCTGAACAAAGTGGCGTACCGTTCCGGATTACTAAGAGCAATGGATTTAGGAACCAGCTCTCCGATAATCAGAGAAAGATAGGTGATGATTGCTACGGTAGTAATCATTGCCAGGTTGCGTGCGTATGCTTCTGCGCCCGGAATGAGAGAAAAGAAAGGTACGAGGTCGTCGGCAATAGCCACACCACCATACGCACCGGATACGATACCGATCAGCGTGATACCAATCTGAATGGTAGACAAGAACTTTTCCGGTTCTTCCAATTGTTTTAAAACTCCTCGGGCTGATTTGTTACCTTTTGCGACAAGTGTTTCAAGACGTGCTTTGCTGGATGATACCAACGCAATTTCATACATGGCAAAAATGCCATTCAGTACAAGTAAGAAAACGATAATAAGAAATTCCATAAATGGATTAAAATGGTTATTGCTTCGAAATTATATAAAAAAAGAATACTCTCTTTATATATTAATGATAATTAGGTAAAATTGTTTGCTTCGCTATGTCGGTATTTTACAAAACGGAGGAGAATATGGGATATATTAAAGCATTTGAATATAGGTTGTATTGATAAATATTCAGGCACGGAATTATACAAAATTCCGTGCCTGGTAGTAGTCATACGAAAGTCTTGTTTATTACTTCTTAGCGTAGCTGTCTGCTTTGGCTTTTGTACGTTCAATGCGCTTTTGAGTGTCCGGATGTGAAGAGAACATTCTTTGTGCATAGGATGCTTTAGGAGCATCTTTTGCAAGTTCTGCCAATTTACTCAAGGCATTTGCCATTGCATAAGGGTCGATGCCGTTTTTTACGCAGAATTCAACACCATAATCATCGGCTTCATTTTCTTGCTTTTGTGAGAATTGTGCACCGGCAAGAGCTTCTGCCATGGCTCCCAGTTCGGAGTCTGTCAGTTTGGCTACTTTGTCGTTGGCTGCACCTGCCGCGTTCTTCACAGCTGAACGTAGGTAGGCATTTTTCATAGCGTCTTTGGAATCTGTGTGAACCACATGACCGATTTCATGACCTACCACTGCCATTACTTCTTCGTCCGTCATAACATCCATCAGACCGGCGCAGATACGTACACTACCGTCACCGCAGGCAAAGGCGTTTACGTCTATTACTTCATATACGCCAAAGTTAAGTTTCAGTCCGTCCACTTCTTTGATATGTCCCGTCAGTTTCTCCAACCGTTTGCCATATTCAGTATCAGGTTTTGTCAATGGATTATGAGTGTCCATCCATGCCATATATTCCTTACTCATATTAGCAATGTCCGCATCAGATAATGTAACGGCTGATACTACATCTTTACCTGCTTGTAAAGCTTTTCCTAAATTAATCTTCTTGCCGAATTGTGCAGAAGCTGTCATTCCCATGCCTAATAATACGAAGGCAATCATAGCGATTTCTCTTTTCATACTCTTTTTCTAGTTTAATGTTCTATGCATAAATTAATACTCAAATGTTATTCCTAATGTGGGGAGCAAAGTCCCGCTCGATTGTTGGAGGCGTTTCATTTTATAGTGTTGGCTGTCGGCAGGAGCTTCCGGATTCTCGATGATGCCGGTGCTCATCAGCACATCCTGCTGTTTCAGTTTGCTGGCCGTGATATTCTGCAAATCAAGATAGAATCCCAGCATGCAATGTTTCAGATAAAATGTCTTGTCGATACGGAGGTCTACCTGTGCAAAGGCCGGAAGACGTTCCTTATTATATTTTGAATAGTCGTAATATGCTTTGCCTTGTGCATCCCAGGCGGATACCAAAGATGACTTTTCTTCATCGTATGGGGTATAAGGAGCACCACCGATGCAACTGACTTTCATGCCGACACTCCATTGGTGGGGCAGATTGTAAGTTCCCCGTAAATTGAAAATATATCGGTTGTCCCATGCGGATGCAATGTATTCGCTCTCTTTGTCGTTGCGGTATTCACTTTTAAAGATGGTGAAGGAGGAAGCCAGATTCAGTTTCTTGGCGATCAGCCACTTTACCAGAATCTCCGCGCCATACGAACGTCCTTGAGCGGTAGAAGTCAGCAATTCATTGCCAATCACTCCATAGTCATTTCCTTTGCAGGTAAGAGGAATCCCGTCTACAACGGAGAGCGGAATTTTGTCATAGTCTTTATAGAATCCTTCGACGGAGACTTCGAACGTATCTCCTTTGCGCCAACTAATGCCCAGACTTTCCTGGCTGACTTTCATATAACGCAGATTGTATTTGTTGACATACGTTCCGTTATTATCTTTAAAACCGAGTGCCGTGTAAGGAGGCAACTGATAATAAAGTCCTGCATTTCCGCTAACGAACCAGTGCTCGGCAAGTTGGTAGGAAAGCGATATGCGGGGAGAAAGCTGGTCGGAGAGTGACTTCATGGCCGACGAATAATTGTTGGCATCAGCTCTCAATCCCAAGGAAGCTGTGAAACGTTCGTCCATCGAAGAGTAGCTGATAGTGCCGAAAAGTCCCCAACGCATCATTCCCAAATAGGTATGGTAATCAAACGTTTGTGCCTGATTGGTATATGCCTTTTGAAAGGTGGTATTGGTATATTGACTATAATCCAGATTCACTCCGAGATTGACTTTCCAGTTGCGGAAAGAAGAATTGTTTTCGAAGCGGAACTTCGTTTCCTGTTCGGTAGAACGGAGGCGGAGCATCAGATTCTCCGGAATGCTTTCATCATTCTGCCGGTATTTGGTATTGCGGTTGTTCAGGTAACTGTGACTGACTACCACCGATTGCACATGCGGGCCTGCATAGTGACGATATACAGCACCTAAGGTAAACGTTTCCTGCTTGATTTTTGGCAGGTAACTAAGGATATATTCATTGTCCTCGCTATCTGCTTTCGTGTTCAATCGCATATTGTCGATTCCTCCAAGCCCCAATACCGTCAGTTCGTTCTGTTCGTTGAACCGGGTTTTCAACTTGAATTGCGCATCGGTGAAAGTCGGCAGGAAAGGCAGGTCGAGCATATCAAACAGGAATTGCAGATAAGATTGACGCACGGATACCAGATAGGAGGTTTTCTTTCCAATATGTCCGTTAGAGGTCAGAGAGACTTCGGATGCTCCGAGGGTAGCTTTTAGTGAGTTATGCTCCATATCTCCGTCGCGCAATTTGAAATCAAGCACGGAGCTAAGTGCGTTCCCTCTATCAGTGGGAAAAGCACCTGTATAGAAATTTACTTCACGGATCAGGTCGGCATTGAGAATCCCCACCGGACCGCCGGAGGCTCCTTGTGTGCTGAAGTGATTGATATTAGGTATTTCCACTCCGTCCAGATAGAAACGGTTTTCAGAAGGAGAACCACCGCGTACAATCAAGTCATTGCGGTAGCCGATAGGAGAGAAGGCAACTCCCGGATAAGACTGAACAATACGCGAAATGTCCCGGTTGGCTCCCGGACTCTTTTCTATTTCCTGCAATCCGATGATGCGCAGGCTGACCGGACTTTCCAAGTCGCGCCGGAAAGGAGAAGCGGTGACGGTTACTCCTGCGAGTTCGGTCAGGTTCTCTTCCATTTCTATCGAAATGTTCAGATCTTTGGTAGATAAGATATATTCGGGAGTAGTGACACTCTTGTAGCCGATGGCTGTCGCTTGTAGGCGGTAGATGCCGGGAGGCACTTGTTCGATGGTGAAATGACCTTCCGCATTGGTGACACCACCTTTGTTCAGCCCAAGAACCATTACGTTAATGAATTCTAATGGCTGACGGCTGTTTTTCTCAATCACCGTTCCCTTTATTTGATGTACAGGTTGTGCCTGTAACAGGGAAAACAGGATGTTGGAAAATAGTAGCAGTGTCAATAGTTTTTTCATGTGATTGCCAATTGTCGCTGCGAAAGTACGAAAAAAGTATTAAATAATGATATCTTCCGTGAATAAAAATAGAATCACTTCTGATTTGGTTCGTTTTACCTGCTGATAAAGTTAGTCGGGTTTTGTTTCACATTTCATTTTTATATCTTATTTTTGTGGGACATATTAAAACAGATTCCTTATGAAGACTGTAAAATTGATCACTTGTAATGATGCGATGAAGGCACATATCCTTCAGGGAGCATTGGAGAATGAAGGCATCGAGTCTATTCTGCACAATGAGAATTTCTCTACTTTGTATAAAAGTTGCGTAAGTAGTATAGCAGGGGTGGATATATTGGTGGCAGATGAAGACTACGAGAATGCTGTCCAAGTGTTGAAGGATAACGATAGTTGGCCGGAAGAGTTAACGCTTTGTCCGTACTGCGGTTCATCGGACATCCAGTTGGTTTTGAGAAAAGAAAAGCGTTGGCGTGCTATGGGGGCTGCTATCATTTCTGCATTAATGGTCATTCCCCCGGGAGACAACCACTGGAACTATACCTGTAAACAGTGTCATAAAAACTTTGAAATGCCGGTTGCTAAATTTAATCCTGCTGCAGAGCCAGAGGAATAATTATATCTAACTATTTATAACACACAATGGAAAAGAAAAAAAATCTATTAATTGCTCTTCTTTTAATTTGGGTAGCTCCCTCTTTTGCTGCCAAAGTAGATACCTTGTTAATTAAAAGTCCTTCCATGAATAAGGAAGTGCAAGTGGTCGTTGTTACGCCGGATGTTGCATCAGGAAAGAAATCGGTGGCTTGTCCCACCATTTATTTACTGCACGGTTACGGTGGAAATGCTAAAACATGGATTGGCATTAAACCGAATCTTCCCCAAATTGCGGACGAAAAAGGAATCATATTCGTTTGTCCGGACGGAAAGACCAGTTGGTACTGGGATAGTCCGGTCAATCCGTCTTTCCGCTATGAAACTTTTATTTCGTCGGAACTGGTGAAGTATATCGACGAACATTACAAGACGATTGCCGACCGTAAGGGACGCGCCATCACCGGATTGAGTATGGGTGGACACGGAGCGATGTGGAATGCAATCCGTCATAAAGATACGTTTGGTGCCAGTGGAAGTACAAGCGGAGGGATGGATATTCGCCCGTTCCCGAAAAACTGGGACATGGCTAAACAGTTGGGAGAATATGAATCGAATAAGGAGGTATGGGATAATCATACCGTTATCAATCAGATTGATAAGATAGAGAATGGCGATTTGGCTATCATTGTCGATTGTGGAGAAGATGATTTCTTCCTGAATGTGAACAAGGATTTGCATAACCGCCTGTTGGAAAGAAAGATCGATCATGATTTTATTACCCGCCCGGGAGCGCATAATGGACAGTATTGGAATAATTCCATTGATTATCAGATTCTGTTCTTTGATAAGTTTTTCAAGAAATAAAACCGGGAATACTTGACTTTGGCTTTTCAATGTTGTATCTTTGGTACAGAATCATAAAATAGATTGAGGTTAAACTACGATAGAAGGAGGGAGCGGAAGCTTTCTCCTTTTTTGTTGTATCCTTGGGAGTCGTGAGCTTTATCCCGGTTTATAAAAGGGATGAAACTAGAGATTAACGTGTTTTATACCGTAGCTTTATAAAAATTAGACGGTGCGTTACGACTCATTAAACGCTGCATTAGGAGAAGTTAGAGCCTTTGTTAGGTAAAATCAGAGCCTTTGTTTCGGAATAAACAAAGTTGAGGCATGAAAAGTATCTTTATAGGTTAAGAATCTATAATTCTGCTCTTGACAGAAATAGAGTGATTATACTACTTTAAAAGAGAATTCGATGTTCGGAATGAAAGATTATTCGAAAGAAATCGAAATGTTGCGTGTGTATGGATAATAGCTGGCCTGTCCTCCGGCATAGGTCGTCTGACAAATCATCCTGGATGGATTTCCTTTTTTATCAAACCCATACGAATAGACTGTCTTTTCGTCGTTACTTCCTGCAGGACAACTGTGCATGGTGAAATGGCGCGGATCCTTACCCAATAACCCTGCGTAAAGAGCTTCAATATGGAATGTCAGAGGGTGTATTTCCAATAAACCGAGGCAGGGCAAATGATATGTCGAACTTTCTTCTCCCGGTTCATAAATGAACTTGTTTTCAAGGCCGTTCATCTTGGAACTGATAGAGGTTATATCTCCGTTCTCGTATGTAAGTGATGTTGATGAATATTCTGTATCGTCAATATTCTCGACAATTCCGGTTAAGTATCCTTCTGCAGAGTAAGAAAATAGATAAATACGATTTTGTGAAGACAAACTGTATACACATTGACTGGCATAGCCTTCGCTATTTAATGTATATATTAAAGTGAGATAGTCAGTGGTAACTGTTACCTGATTATCAGAGTAGCTCAAGTTTACTTCGTTACTGATTTCTTCTTCGAAATACCGTTGTTTTATAATATGTTGGATCAGGCGTTCATCATCGAACATAAACTTCTCTGTTCTATCTACAGGATTTGAATCGCTTTTGATGGTTTCATTGAAAATCATAGCCCATTGCCCTTTATTCTCTTCTGTGCCCTTTTCATCATCATCCGAACAACTGAATGTCAGTATTGCCAGCAATAAAATAGCTACTATTTTCATCCTTTCTTATTTTAATCGTAATCCGTTACTACTAAAACGCCTACTTGCCGGACTTATAACGCTTTTCTCTATCTTGAATTGCGCTTTTGTGGTCTCTTCGGTTTCCTCGTCCTTTGGTGGATAAGTTTTGTTCAATACCCCGAGAGCTACACTCAACAAAGTCTCTTTTTCATCACCGAAAGGTAGGAAAGTTAAGTAATCGGTTGAAGCATTGACTGCGTATGTCGGTTTGAATCCACCATAAGTGTCATGTTCTGAATTATAGATAGTGCATACAGCCGGATTGATAGACCACAAAAATTCTTCATTGATAAATTGTTCCGTAGCTACATTTTGTCCTTTGGTTGAACTGCCGATAGCTATTAACTGTTGGATTTTTCCGTTCAGGCTATGCATCAACATTTCCGGAGCTCCTGCCGTTTCTCCACTAATCAAAACGATAAGAGTCGTTAAATCCAGGTTCTTGCCACCGGAGGTGCCTAATAAATCAGAATTAAAGATCAGAGTTGCATCTTTTGCCGTATTCTTATCATTATATTCCAAGAATGCCATTGTTTGGTCAAGGTAAAAAGAAGACACAAGAATAGTGCTTAATAGTTGCGTACAATCAATGCTTCCTCCTTTGTTATATCGTAGGTCGAGTATCACTTGATGGATATTCTTTTGGGCAAGCTCATCCGACCATTCACGTAATTCGGTGTTGTATTTTTCCGGATTGTCTTTAGTACCTGCTGTAAAGCTGTTGTACATTAGGTAACCGACTTCACTTCCATCAGTCAACGTTAATATTTTCTTGCAGTGAATAGGGTTGTCTACCAATGATACAGCTGCTCCCATTTCTACAGGGTCGCCTACCGGTACAACTCGGTAAATATCTTCTTCCTCCTCGCCTTCTACTGGCGGCTCTGTAGGTGGTACTTTTTGATATTTTCCCAAAGTTATTTCCAAAGGTCCTGTGCCTTGCAGTAGTTGAGCCTCATATTTTTTGCTGATATACGATGTATCTACTTTTACAATCCAGTCGCCTCGCTTTAGTACGGCAGCAGCTGGCGAACCAGGAATTACATAAGTAATCAATGCGTTGTAGGCAGTATCGATGTCCGGGTTGCGAACCAGTGAATAGTCGAATCCATAAGTAGGCAGCGGAGTCTCCATCACAGAATCTACAAACGAGTAGCTGTCTTTTTTTGATTTCACTTTAGATAAGAACGAGGCAGGTTCCAGAAACAGATTCACATCATCGTAGGAAGGTAGATCTTGATACCACAGATAGTTCTGTTGCATGATGTCGTACATCCATGTATCCAGTGCAGTTTGATGGGCATACTCCGGCCAGCGGTCGACACCACAGGAGAAGAAACCACTGATAGATACGAGGATCAGGGCAGGTATGAGGATTATCTTTCTTAATTTCGTCATCATAAAAAGCTTTTTACTGTGCAAATGTAGGAAATACTTTGCTTATCTACCACATTTATGGTATAAAAATGCCTTCAATGTGTGATTGGGTGTTAGAGAATCTTGCCTTATCTTTGTGACATCAAAGTTTTCGATAGGTATTAGCTAAAATATAGAAAGTTATTAATAGACGGATTTTTATTCATGGAGATAGCTGCATTATTATCAGGAGGTGTCGACAGTTCGGTTGTCGTACATCTCCTTTGTGAGCAAGGATATAAGCCTACTCTTTTTTACATTAAGATAGGTATGGACGGAGCGGAATATATGGACTGTTCGGCAGAGGAGGATATTGAATTATCTACTGCAACGGCACGTAAATACGGTCTGTCTTTGGAAGTGGTGGACCTGCATCAGGAGTATTGGGAGAATGTGGCGGCGTATGCCATTGATAAAATTCGGCAGGGATTGACACCGAATCCGGACGTGATGTGTAATAAGCTTATCAAATTCGGCTGCTTTGAACAGCGTGTCGGGAAAGATTTCGACTTTACGGCAACCGGTCACTATGCCACCACCTTACAACGTGATGGTAGAACTTGGCTGGGCACAGCAAAAGATCCCGTGAAAGATCAGACAGACTTTCTCGCCCAGATTGATTACCTGCAAGTTTCTAAGCTCATGTTTCCCATTGGAGGGTTGATGAAGCAGGAGGTACGTGAGATTGCAAACCGTGCCGGATTGCCTAGTGCCAAAAGGAAAGACAGTCAGGGGATTTGTTTTCTCGGAAAGATAAACTACAATGATTTCGTTCGTCGTTTTTTAGGAGAAAAGGAAGGGGCGATTGTTGAACTGGAAACCGGAAAGAAAGTGGGTACACATCGCGGCTATTGGTTCCACACAATTGGTCAGCGGAAAGGGCTCGGATTGAGTGGTGGTCCCTGGTTTGTAGTCAAGAAGGATATTGAGGAAAATACTATCTACGTATCTCGTGGCTACGGTGTAGAGACACAATACGGTAATGAATTCAGGATGCATGATTTCCATTTTATTACTGATAATCCTTGGAAAGGTCAGGAGAAGGAGCTAGACATTACTTTCAAGATTCGCCACACTCCCGAATTTACAAAAGGAAAACTGATACAGGAAGGGGAGAAGCAGTTTCACATTTTGTCGTTCGAAAAGTTGCAAGGCATTGCTCCGGGACAGTTTGGGGTGATTTATGATGAAGAAGCAAAAGTTTGTGTGGGGAGTGGTGAAATCATCTGTTAAATAGTTTATTTTGATTGGTGAAGATTGGATTATCAGGAGATTTTTCACTACTTTTGTTTCGTAGAATATAAATAAAGGAGGATTGCTTATGACAACGATGGAATTGAAAAGTCTGAAGATGGACTTGGTGGAGGAACTCCTGAGTTTGAATGACAAAGAGATGCTCAATCGAGTGAAGAACTATTTGAAACGACTGAAAAAAATGGAAGCTGAAAAAGAAGAGGAAGAAATCACGAAAGAAGAAGTTCTAGCAGGGATTGACGCCGGACTGAAAGAGGTAAAACTTTCAATGGAAGGTAAGTTGGAGGTAAAGACTGCAAGAGAGTTCATTAATGAATTATGAAATTATAGTTAAGCCGACATTTCAGCGGGAGGCTAAAAGGCTGGCGAAACACTATTCCTCTTTTAAGGAGGATTTTGTTTCATTGATTGATGATTTAGAACAGAATCCTCTGCTAGGAACGGACTTGGGACATGGACTGCGCAAAGTTCGTATGAAAATAACTTCAAAAGGAAAAGGTAAAAGTGGAGGAGCAAGGGTTATAACATTTACTTTAGTCGTTTCTCAACAAGATGCAGTTTTGAATCTTCTCTATATTTATGATAAAGCAGATAGAGCGTCTATATCAGAAAAGGAAATAGAACAACTTCTGAAACAGAATGGATTGAAATAGAATAGAGAAAGGCACTGTTCACTAGTTTGTGCTAATAGGATGTGTAGGGTAATTCTTATAAGGCGGCATCTCAGATGTAGTATTCCGCTAAATCCACAATCCCAGCCCTCATCGCATATTTAGTAGCTTCATGTACATTATTTACTCCCAATTTGCGAAAGATATTCTTACGATGACTGTTTATCGTATGGAAACTAAGATTTTTCTCTGCTGCAATCTCTTTCGTCGTTTTTCCCAATGCAATTTCTTTTAGGATATTCTTCTCCGTTTGTGTCAATAGATGATCGTCTACGCTTGAGGCAGCCAGCGGAGAAGAAGCGCCCGAAAGCAACAGATTGCTGACATGATTGCAAATATACCGTTGTTTGCGGGTGGCACATTGAATGGCAGTCATGATTTCTTCTTTTGAATTATCTTTCATCACTACCCCGAAAGCCATACTGCTGAACAGTACCTGGCGGAGAAAGTTCAGGCTAAGTTCGTCAGAGAATAGAATCCAGTCGGCTTCCTTGAATCTTTCCTGCAAGACAATCAATTCATCCGCCCCGGCAAAATTGAACAGTGTATAATCCAATACAATCACCGCTTGCGGATGCAATCGTAGCTGCTGAATCAGTTCCGCCTTGTTATCAGCTTCTAAAAGGAGGGACACTTCCTTTTGTTTACTTAGCAGGAACATCATTCCTGCCTTACTGATATCCTGATTGTCTGCGATGATAAATTCTCTCATAAGCAACGATGAATAAAAAACTCCGCTACAAATGTACGCATTTTGCGCGATTTGTAGCGGAGTTATGATAAGATTCTTGTATCCGGATTACCAGGAACGTCCTTTGAAGATATTTGACTGGTCAAGCGGAACGATATTTCCGTTCAATGTCAGGTTATTGTTGCTGAAGTTCGGGCTGATGCTAACCGAAGCAGTATTGTTTCCGCTACTCATATTGATAAATACTTGAGCGGAGATGCCGATACCCTGAACGCTGAATGAGCAGTTCACATTTCCTTTTTTGTCGATATTCATCTTCATATCCGAAGAATTACCATCTACTGTAACACCACCGATTCCGTTAGGACCTGGGTAAGGAGTGTTGAAAGCAGTCTGTACGGTAGCTCTGTTGCCGTTCATCAAGACGAAGTTGGTGTTTGAAGTAACAAAAGCACTCATACCGTTGCGGAAGACAACTTGATTAGCTTCCAATACAAATTGCTTGTTCTTCAAAGCCTGTACAGCTTGTTGATAGGCTGCCATGTCCTGCACCTCTTCTTCGGCACGGAGTTTTGCTCTTTCTGCATCTCTTTGAGCTTTTCTTTCTGCGCGGCGTGCTGCTGCGTTACTTTCTTGTGCATACATCATTGTGCTTGCACTTACTAATACTAATGCTACTAATGCAATAAACTTTTTCATAACTTTTTTTTGTTTAGGTTTAATACGTTGTTCGTTTATTGCAAAAACAAAGTGTATGCCAGATTGTTCACGAACGTCTTGCAATTTTATATCCGATGGCTGCCACAGTGATACTCATTAAGGGGCTGATAATGTTGAAAAAACAATAAGGTAGATACACAAGTGTGGGTACACTCAAGATAGTAGCTTGTGTCATTCCGCAACTATTCCACGGAATCAATACGGATGTAACGGTTACTGCATCTTCCGTCGTACGGCTTAGTAAGCAACTTTCATACCCTTTCTTGGCATAAATATCGCGAAACATATTTCCCGTCAGAATGATACTGATGTATTGGTCGGCAGTTGTCAGATTAAGAAACAGGCCGGAGCAGACTGTCGCTCCAACCACGCTGACTGTTTTCTTCATGAAGCGGACGAAGATGGAAGTGATACTTCCCAGCATACCGCTTGCTGTCATTGCCCCGCCAAAACACATGGCGCACAGAATCAGCCAAATCGTATTCATCATTCCCGCCATCCCACGTGTAGCGATTAAATCTGTCAGAACGGCATTGTCTGTATGTAAATTTGTCGCTCCATAGACGGTCATCATCAGTCCTTTGAACAAAGAATCGAATCCGGAAACGGCAACTCCGGAAATCTCTTGCAACAACTCCGGCTGAAATATCAAAGCAAAGACACCAGCTAGCAGAGTGGATAGGAACAGCGTAACGATAGAGGGTACTTTCCGTGCTATCAGTATTCCGGTTACAACAGGGACTATTAACAACCACGGAGTGATATGAAACTTTTCGTTCAAAGCGGTTGCCACCTCCGCAATATGTTGTGTATTGCTGGCATCATGGGAAAGTCCTGCCACTGTGAAAATAATCAGCGTGATGATAAGAGACGGTACCGTAGTAATCATCATATAACGAATGTGACGGAACAGGGGAGTGTCTGTGATGGAAGACGCCAGGATAGTGGTTTCGGATAAAGGAGATATTTTATCCCCGAAGTATGCCCCCGAAATGATAGCTCCGGCAATCCATCCATCTTCAAAGCCTTGCGCCTTTCCGATACCCATCAATGCAATACCGATAGTGGCAATAGTGGTCCACGAACTTCCGGTCATTACAGAAATCAACGCGCAGATGATGCAGGTCGATGCCAGGAAGAAACTGGGATGGATAATTTGCATCCCGTAATAGATTAAGGTCGGCACTACTCCGCTAATCATCCAAATGCCACTCAACGCACCGATTATCAACAGAATGATGATGGCTGTTGCCACTCCGGCAATATTGTTGGTGATGGCGAGCTCGTAATCTTTCCAGGGAATCTTATAAAACGCCATACCAATCAGGATACAAATGGCTGTAGTGGTAAGCAATGACACTTGACTTCCGCCGCTTAGGGCATCACTGCCAAAGGTACGGATAGTGGCAAACAATAATAACACCAGTACAACAATCGGTATCAACGATACGAGGGGAGAGGGAGCTTTTTTCATCTTGATTCTTATAACCTTTTATTTATTTTCCGGCTACTGCTTGTTGATAGCCGCGCAAAGATACAACAAAAAAGAATGAAATCTTTTGCTTCAAAACATCAGGTAATAAAAATTATTAGATGTTTATATTTAATCGGAATATGTAGGAGACGGCTCAACTGGCAAAAGTCTTGCGCCTGATCCACCAGTAACGGATGAAAAGCACTCCTGTCAGGATGAGGGCGATGGATAATCCGGTATAGAAAACAGAAATGAACGTTTCGGGCAGGAGGTGGAAGCTACGGATGGTGATTCCCAGGGAAATCATGAATATCATTGTAATCCAGCTTTTCACATCGAAAAAGGAGAACGGACAATTCCGGCGTTCTTTCTTTTGCTCGATTCGCTGGGTATGTTTATAGTAGAGCCTTCTGAAAACCAATACGAAGAATAATAAGAAAACCACGGTGGCTTCTCCTATTTTGAACATCCAATCTTGGGAAGTGTTTAACCAGGTCACAATTCCTATTCGCAGAATATTGGCACCGGCTATAATCCAGACGGCACCGGCTGTGATAAGTAAGATTTGTCTGTTAACTCCGTATTTCATTGGCGTTTTTTTTATAATAAACGGTTTGAGTGTTCGTTTTGTTGACTCATTTCTTGTAGAAAATCGTAATTAATAAAGAAATCCCGGTTAAAACAACTCCGGTACTGATAACTCCGTGCCAGCCATACAGTTGCCAAAAGCTGCCTGCCAGAAATGTTCCCATAGAACCACCGATAAAGTAAGTAGTCATGAAAACTGTATTAATACGGTTCGAAGCACGCGGATTTAGTTCGAAGATACTTGTCTGGTTACTTAGCTGAATACATTGCATTCCTATGTCAATGATGATGATACCGGCGATGATACCGACAAAGGTGTTTTCACCGACGAAGAACAACAACCATGCAAAGAGAATCAAACCGCAGCCGATAAAGTTGAAGCGGCGTACGCCTACCCGTTTTACGTATCTTCCGACAAAAGAAGCAGTCAGTGCACCGGCTACTCCGCAAAGTCCCAGCATACCGATTACATCGCTGTTGGCGAAGAACGGAGCTTGTCCCATTTTAAAAGCCAGACAGGACCACATGGCAAGGAGGGAACCGAAATTCAGTGCCGCCCGAATCGAATAAATGCGTAGTTGCGGATATTCTTTCACTAAGGCTAACAGAGATTTCATCAGGTCGCTATATTTTCCTTGGAAGTTGGTTTGAATATCGGGAAGGACTTTTAATACAACAATCGCGCAGATAAACATCATGCCTGCAGCAATGTGATACATTTCCCGCCAGCCAATCAGTTCACCGATAAATCCGCTGACGACACGTGAAGCCAGAATACCGGTCAATAGTCCTGATAAGACAATTCCTACGTTTCTGCCTTTATGTTCCGGACGGGAAAACTGCGCGGCTATGGGAATGAATATCTGTGGAATCATGGAACAGACTCCAGTGAGGAATGAAGCGATGAGTATCAGATGGAAGCTGTGTGTCAGGGCAATCGTCAAGAGGGAGAAGATCAGGACGGTGAAATTGACAAGGATGATTTTCTTTCGTTGATATAAGTCGCCTAAGGGGGTGATGAACAACAGTCCTGCTGCATAGCCTATTTGCGTGACCATGGCAATCAGGTTAGTTCTGAACTCTGATATGCCAAGTTCATGGCGTATCATATTTAATAGAGGTTGGATATAATAGATGTTGGCTACCGAGACACCTGCCACAATAGCAAGTGTCCAGAGGATGGATGCCGGTAGTCCTCCGTTTTCTTTTAATGGCTGTTTCATGCGGCAAAGATAATAAAATAAGATGTTTATTCGATGAAGAAAGTAGTGGAAACTGTGTTGCCTTCTCCGTCTACTGCCGTCAGGGAATGTTTGCCGGGAGCGGGTTGCAGGGAAATTTTGTGGAAATCCTGCGTCTGTGTCTGATAAGTGTCGTCAAGATGCCAAAAGATAGTCGCATTGGGGTTGCTGTGTGCCAGTTCGACCGTGAGAAACCCTTTGCTGCCGTCCAATTGTTTGGGTAACTTGATGTGGGCGTTCATCGGAGGGTAGATGAACTGCATGGATTGGAAAGAATCTTCTCCACAGCCGGCTTTGAAAGGTGGCAGTGGTTTATATTCCGGATGGTGCTGCTTATAGTACCATTCCCATACAGGTGGCAGGGCAAACCATGATTTCTGAATGGTAGGTTCGGTATTTGCACAGTTTTCATAGATGCGGTGGCTTTCGTCAGCGGATAGCGTGACGAGATGATGGTAAGGACAAGCCTCCGTCCGTAATTCGGCGGGAAGAATTAATACGGTATCAGTTTCTTCACAGAAACGTCCTTTCAGATGACCGGACTGGCGGCATATTTCTGCATCAACGAAAACGCCTGTGGGACGTTCGAACCACGGTGAAGAAGGGAGGTAACTGAATATATCGAATAATACAGGACCGGCTGTTTGTGCACCAACCAATCCGGGCTTTCCCTCTCCGGTTGCATTGCCTACCCATACGCCTACTGCATAGCGCGGAGTCACCCCCACTGCCCACGCATCACGGAATCCGTAGCTGGTTCCGGTTTTCCATGCGATGGTCTGCATGGATGGAATTGATTTCCAGTCAATCTCTTCGGGGCGGTTGACTTCTGTTAAGGCGGAGAGGGTAAGCCAGGCTGCTCCTGCATTAGCCGAAGTGGTTTCTTCCGAATCCTCTTCTACGGAGATAGGACTGGAGTTACTTTGTTCTCGTTTTTCCTGCTTGTTATGATTGCTTTTATGATTACGGCTTGTTTGCTTCGTATCATTGTTTATTGGCTCTGTATTTTCTGTTTCCAGTAGTATCTGTGCTTCCTTTCCTTGAGATACGGTCGGGGAGGGGCTATTGCTGGAAAGGCTTCGTCCCATTTGTGCATAGGCATTCGTTACATCCCATAATGTTGCTTCTGCACCTCCTAAAATCAGTGACAAACCATAATGAGAAGCCGCCCGATTGATAGTCTTGAATCCCATCTGTTGCAACAAATGGTGAAACTTGGGTACTCCATATCTTTGTAACATGGTTACAGCCGGGATATTCAACGAACGGGCAAGGGCTTCGGAAGCGGGAACGGCTCCTTCAAACTGCATACTGAAGTTTTGGGGAGTAAAGCCGTTGATATTAACCGGTACATCCGGTAACAGCATTTTCGGTAATAAACTTCCTTCCTGTAGCATGGCATTGTAGAGAAAAGGTTTTAAAATACTGCCTGTGCTTCTGGGAGCTTGGATCACATCTACCTGGTTTCCTCCTTGTTTACGGTCGAAATGTACATTTCCGCAGTATGCTACTACTTGATTGGTGGGAATGTCGATAACCAGAATTGCCAGGTTGCGGATATCACTTCGATTAAACTCGTTGCTCCACCGTTCTGCCAAACTCTCTATGTGGGTTTGTATCCCTCTGTCAATAGTTGAACGGGTATATAGCCCGTTTCTTTCCTGATAGAAACGACTGACTAGGTGGGGAGCTATTTGAGGAAGCGGATGCGGCTCGTCGGGTAACGGTTCGCTGACAGCTAATTCATAGGTGGATGCGTCGATAATCTCTTCTTCAAGAAGTTGCTTTAATAGACGGTTGCGTTTGGAAAGCAGTGTCTTTCGTCCTTTGGATAGATGGATCATGGCAGGGGCATTGGGGAGGACAGCCAGCATAGCCGATTCCGCCCATGATAAATCTTCGGCAGAATGACCGAAGTAACGCCAGGCAGCAGCATCCAATCCTACAACATTTCCTCCGAATGGTGCATGAGAGACATACATGGATAAGATTTCCTCTTTAGAAGCCCGAAATTCCAGACGGGTAGCCCATATCATTTCAACGACTTTCTCTCCGAGAGTTCTAGGTTTGTTCCGGGCGAGACGAATGGTTTGCATGGTAAGGGTACTGCCTCCGCTTACGACACGTTTGTTCTTTAAATTTTGATAGAGTGCCCTTCCGGTAGCTAACGGATTAACTCCCCAGTGGTGATAAAAGTGTTTGTCTTCAAAGGTAATGAGGCATTGCTTGATTTTTTCGGGTGTTGTCTTTCGGGGAGGAAACCGCCATTGACCGTCCGAGGCGATGCGTGCTCCCAATAATTCTTCATTTCGATCAGTCACAACGGTAGAATAGGGTACATGAAACAGTTGCCGGGGAAGGCAAAAGATGTATCCTATTATCAAAAGAGTAATGCTTATAGTCATTACTTTTTTAGTGACAGATAATCGTTTGAAGAATTTTATAGGATTCATTTAAATATTAAAAGCTAAGAGACATATCTTTATGACAAATAATTAAGTAAGAAATAATAAGGTACGAAATAATTAGGCACGGATTACACGGATTACGCGGTTTAAGTGAACGAGTAGAACCGTGAAATCCGTGTATCCGTGCCAAGTATTATCGACTGACAATGGTTCTTCCTGCTTTGCTTCGTGCCTGTACGTTTGCATCATACATCGCTTCACATTGAACGGCAGGGAGAATAAAGTTACCAGCATAGGTCGCTTGTAACCTGACAGTGAATACCTTTGTCTCACCGCGGCGCAGATTGAAATAGGTCAACACCCTGTCATCACGTATATCCTGATAGCTGTACTTGCTGACTGATTGACCGGAGCCGTCGGCTGCTGCGTTTTCCGTTTCGGGAGCAACCATTCTTTCATTGTATATTTCCCAACCGGACGGTATGATATGTGTCAGTGCCAGATTAGTGTAATCAGAAGTACCGCTGATATTGGATATTGAGGTGATAGCCATAAAGTCAGTTCCCTGTATGATGTCATTGACAGAGAGCGGTGTACCGTTCAGGTTAGCATATCTTATATCCATGCGGAGGTTATCGCTGATAGCCGGTAACGTATCGTTTAATAACTGCGTACGTGTGATAAGGTCTACGCTAAGCGCTCCCTTTCCTTGATTCTTCACAGAAACAGTGCCGGATTTTGGAGTGGTAGCGATCTCTTTTTCAAACACAGCTTTGGCTGATTTTACAGCAGGTTGCTGTTTATCGTTCCATGACCACACAAAATCCAGTGTGCCTGATAACTTTTCTGCCAGACGTCCCATTGCCATCAGAGCAAAAGCGGTAGATTGTGTACTGAACCAATCCTCTTGTGACAGATTCTTAGAAACGACTTTCGCTTGTTGCAAAGCATCCCGTTCCCGGTTCATCAGGATGAGTGTTTCCAAAATCATTGCTTCGTCACGATCGGAAGAACCGTAAATCTGATTCATGGAAGAGTAGGGGTTCACCGTTGTTTCTACATTATAAACAAGTTCTTCAGCCGGTTTCATCTTTCCGGTCAGTGCGTATGCGGCTGCCAGCCTCCATTTGGCCTGAATAGATAATCCGGTCTGTTCTTTCATTCGGTTCATAGCTCCATATTCCGGTACTCCTGCCAATGCAAGGGTATATAAACGGAAGGCTTGTTGCAATTCCGACTGCCATTGCTGCCAACCGCTTGCTTCCTGCGGCATACGCCAGTTTTGTGCGGCTGCACGTTGGAAGCGCTTCCACTTGTTCAGTACGTTCGCATGAACGGCATATCCTTTTTCTTGCGCCAGCGTCAGGAACATTCCTGCATAAGAACTGATCCATTCGTCGGCAACAGCATTCCCCGGCCAATATACAAATCCGCCGTTGGGGAGCTGACGACCATAAATCTGCCGGATAGCTTCCTGTACATTCGTCTTTATCTTTTCGGCTTCCGTCTTATCTATCGTCTTGAATTGAGCGACAAACAGAAGAGGCAGAGCCTTGGAAGTCAACTGCTCCGTGCAATGGTGCTGATAATTGTATAAGAAGTCGAACCGACGGCTGATATCTACCGAAGGTATGCGGGATACTTCCAGCTTGATCTGATTATTTGTGGAAGAACTGCTTAGGTTGTATGACAATTCTTTGCTTTGTCCGGCTTCTATCCATTGACTGTTGCGCAGGGTTACTACCGGATTCGGATTGCGTACGTCTATTTCAATGGTTTCTTTGGTTTGTTGTCCGCCGCCATTTGCTGTCAGGTGGATTGTAGCCTTTCCGGTTTTGCTGCCTGTTTTTAAGGTAAAGAAGACAAGCTGGTCTCCCGGTTGGGTGAATTTGAGCGATTGTTGGTTAGCTCCTACAATCTGTACTCCTCCACCGGATGCCTGAAGTGATACGGTCACATTCTTCACTTGATTCTCCATCGCAAAGATATTGACCGGAACGGTAATTTCTTCCTGAATACTAAGCACACGGGGCAAAGTAGACAACATCATCAATGGAGTTCGTACGAAGGCAGTCTTTTCCGTATTACCATAAGCACCATCCTGTCCGGCAACCACCATGGCACGTACCGAACCCACATACATCGGAAGTTTCAATGTATGTGTCTGGCTCTTTCCTTTTCCCAGATAGAAAGGACCTATAAACTTGACTACCGGTTTAAAACGGTTTGCTTTAGCATCGGCAGGTTTCAACGTAGCGTCTCCTCCTGTGCTGAAAAGCGAACTGTAGCTTCCGGAAGAAGCTCCCAATACATTATCATACATATCCCATGTCCGGATGCCAAGCGCTTCGCGTGAATAGAAATCATTCCATGGGTCCGGGGTCTTAAAGTTGGTAAGATCCAATAAACCGTCGTCTACGATAGCCAATGTATAAGTCATTGGTTTCCCGCTCTTTTCGCTGACGGTCACGTTGAAGTTGGTTTCCGGGCGTAACACTTCCGGCATCTGTATCTGTGGTTGCAATACTGTCTGACTGTTAGTGACAAATACCGGAACAACGCCGTACATACGGATAGGCAGGTCGTTGACTGTTTGCGCGTGAGGCTGTAGCAGACTAATATGCAAATATACGTTCGGAGTCATCTCCGGCGTAATCTTGAATGTATATTTCGTATCTCCTCCGTTGGAGACTTCTATCCATTCCTGACGCAAAACTGTCGAACCGTTTTCAATGGATACCAGTGCACGTCCTCCCGCTGCCGCAGGAATAATGGCTGTGGCTGTTTCTCCAATTTCGTATGAATCTTTGTTCAGAGAGAAAGCAAGCATCTTGATGCCGCTGGGATCTGTTTTGCTCGAACGTCCGCGCCATTCCGGCCAGTCTATATAAACGGTTCCTCCGGTGGCATGTCCGCTCTCTTTGTCTTTTACGTAAACCAGGTAGCGTCCCCATGACGGATAATCGACGCGGAACTTGAAGGATGCTTTTCCGCCTCTTGTCTGTAAGTTGCCGCTGGCAACAGGTGTGATGGAACTGTTGTTGATGTAAGTGCCAAAAGATTCACCGCTGTTCTCCCACCACCAGCTCCAGCCGATGCGGTATATTTTGTATTCCAGATTAGTACGGTTCACTAGCTGTCCCTGCGTGTTTACAGTTACAATATCGAATACGTGGTCTTTGTCCGTTTCAATATATTTGCCTTTCGGTTGGTTCAGGTTGATACCGACGTAAGATGTAAATGGCGAGAATGGGATTGTTTGGGTGTAGATGCTGGCATCTCCTCCCGGTTCGAATACACGGGTGGTGAAAGTTGCATTCAACATACCCGGTGCTTCGGTTGCAGTCGGAACTTTCAGTGTGACGCTGGCTTTTCCTTCTGCATCCAGTGTACCGTCAAATACATCTGTTTTGATAGTCGTGAAATCCGTAGCCGGATTATTGAAGATATATTGTCCGTAATTCTTAAACTGTGTATTCACTTTAGATAAAGACATTTCTATTTTAGCTTTCAATTTGGAGGCAGTGGCTCCTGTCAGCCAGGTTGAAGTGAGTGGGGCGTAGACATCCTTGTCCGTAGCTTGAAGAATCTTCGGCAATGCCAGGTTTATTTTCAAGCGGTTGGGCTTTATGGTTTCGATACGCAGACCTTTGTGGAAGGTGGTTCCTCCTACTTTAATATATGCATTCCAGAGCCCGGTTGGATCTGTAGCCTGTGTCGGAACGTCGAATGTATAAAATCCGTTCATTCCTTGCGTTGAAATCATTTTGGTGTAGAACTGTCCTCTCGGATTGTATATTTCCAGTGCTACGGGATGCTTGTCGGGGATTCTCTTTTCGCGGTCCTCCAATATAAAGGAAATGTGCAATGTGTCTCCCGGTCGCCATACTCCTCTTTCGCCATATATGAATCCTTTCAATCCCTTTTGAATATCTTTTCCTCCCACGTCGAATCTGCTGACGGACTGTTCTTCACCGTCTACGACACGCACATACGCCTTTTGCTTTTCCGATTCAGCCACGATAATGAAAGGTACGCCCTTCGGAGCGATTTCAACGAACCCGTCTCCATTGGTCTCTCCCTTTCCTATAGGCTGTAACTGGAAGTTATATGCTGTTACTTGTGCTTTCCCTATCGGTTTGGTGTCCAAAATATTGCTTACGGCAATCCATAGTTTGTTCAGTGAATTCCGTTTTACAATCATCCCCAGATTGGAAGCAAACACATTACATGCAGCAATTCGGTCTGAATTCATATAATAAGATGGATGGCATGGATTGTCGCGTTCCGTCCATCGGTACACGCTCCAGTCCATTGTTCCTCCGTTGTAATAATAGTAAGCTTCGGGCGTATTCCAGATGGCTTCATCTTCTTCAGACAAGACACTTCCGCTTACTTTGGTCAACCCATCGGATGTGTTACTGTCGGCGAATTTCATATCCTGATTCTTGTTTCCTCCACAAGGATAAGCGGAGTATTCCTGACGGAATGAAAGTATGACACGGTATATGGCACCCGGCTCCTGATGAATCAACCCGGCAAGATCTATTGAGTAATCCCCCCAATGATGAATGTCTTTGGAAGCATCTTTGGCAAGCCATAATGTTTTCTTATAAACCAGCCTTCCTGAGCGGCGTAGCTCATTGGCTGAGGCGAGCGAATTGGTTTGCATGAACATCAATACATTATTCTCGAAGATACGGATCACACTCAAATCCACGGCATACAGATTGACAGCCCTGAAAGGAATAATCAGATTTTTCGAATCGGGCAGGATGGCGGCGGAGGTAGACATTTCTACTTGTGGTTTCAGACTAACTTCACTGAACGAGATCGTATGTGAAGTTCCCAGCGCTTTACCTTGACTGTCTTTGACTCCTTCATGGATATTCAATGTCAGTTTATTCTGCGTGTTTGCTTCGAAATAGATGAAGACTCTGTTCTCGCTGATTTGGAAGATAGATGAGGAGACTTCCGGAATCTCAATCAGTCCTTTTAAATCCTGGGTAGTGGATAAAGGAGCGGAGAAAACAATCTCAATTCCGTTTTCCGGTTGTTCAATGCGTTCGGCAGACATAAAACGGAAGCAATCTTTAGCCGGTATCAGCACTTCTTCGCTTTGTTTGCGGTCAATGCCGGCTGGGTTACCATTGGCTGTAATGGTCAATGGGTAATCATCAGCTTCTCTGGGTATTTGTCTGATGTTGAACTGATACCGGGTAAGGTTGTCTGTCGTGGTGACTTCTACCGGATAACTCTTCTTGCCATCGCTGGCAGTCAGCATCTTTTCCACTTCCTCTTTTTTCACTACATCGCTGAAGCGTATTTCTCCTTTAATATTTATTTCATCCGGTTGGGCAGCTGTAATTGGTAACGACTCCAACTGCAAAGTGAAGTTACGTTCCTGCACACGGAATGAGAAGTTGAACTCTTTTAGTTTTTTGTCCACTTCAATGAAGTCTCCAAGCCGGAAAGTTCCTTCGTAGAGCGTTCCCGGTTTCAATGCTCCTTCTTCCGGCACAAACTCAATGGTGTTGTTGCTTACCCAATATGCTTTTCCTTTTAATGAAGGGGAAAAGCTGAACGGATTGTTTTTTAACTCACTGTTCAGATCCACCATGGGTTGGTCATGGGTCAACTCTATGCGTATGGTTGAATTCTGTGAAATAACTCCTCCCGTATACGCATTTACATACGGTGCATAATCGGCAGAAGGAATGATGTCTTTTTGAGTACGTGTGCATGAATATAGGCCCACAGTCATCATGATAAGTAGGAGTAGTCCGGTAGCACTAATGCTACGTGTAGTCTTTGTTAGTCCCATAGCGATGAGTTTTTTATAGTTCAACAAACAAATATACAGTTTTTATGCTAAATCCTTTGTTATTCTGATTATTTTTGCAAGTTCTTAATCAATTTATTTATGGGGAAAAAGAAAGAATACAAAGAGGCCAATCGACGATTTCTGAAAAAACTGTCTTTTCAGGAAGGTGTTTTTGCGTTGCCGTGTGGAATTTATTACAAAGTTTTGGAAACTGGTGAAGGTACGATTTCTCCGGGTGCGCGGAGTATTGTTACCGTGCATTACAAAGGAAGTCTGATTGATGGCCGGGTATTTGATAATTCTTATGAACGTACTTGTCCCGATGCCTTACGTCTTAGTGATGTAATAGAAGGGTGGCAGGTAGCACTTCAGAAAATGCATGTTGGGGATAAATGGATTATCTATATACCTTATGCAATGGGATATGGTATTAAATCTTTTGATTCTATTCCTGCTTACTCGACATTGATATTCGAAGTGGAACTGCTTGGAGTTGCATAGAGTATAAAAATGAGCTATATATAATTAGATGCATGGATATTTTTCTTTTAGCTTCTTTATAAAGGATTTGCTTTTGCAAAGGTAGCTAAAAGTAGAAATATCCGGTAATAAAAATATGCAGCTTTGGAGAAAGTTAGTAATGCTGACCTTTCTTATATTTCCTTTATTTCCTTAGATGAACCATCTTCTGCCAGTTCTTTAATCTCTTTATTCAAAAACACGGAAAGTACAGTTCTTACTACAACAACTCCGCCCAAGATTGCCAGCTCATCCAAAGTAGGATCAACTACAGTTTTCAGAATGTCGGATGCGATTAGAAATTCCAGTCCCAGCAAAAGGTAACTGCCGAAATCTGCTCTAAGTTGCCGGATATTATTAATGGTATAAGTTCCGTTGAACCGTTTTATCTCATTGCGTAGGAAGGCAATGAAGCCGACGAGTACGCCATAAGTCACAATCAGTAAACTGATGACACTGATGATAGTAGCGAGTGTATTTAAGAATGTGAGTAGCATTGTTGTATAATGTTTAGTATCTGTTATATAAACAAGTGAAGTTGTATAATAGTTCTCAAATAGATCTTTCGTTAGGATTGAGTTCTCAATCTAATTTGTGTATCAATAAAATACAAATCTCCATCTATTCCATAAATCATCGCCTGCGTACTCAAAGTTGTTCAGCTTTACAACTATATCTTCATTTCCTGTATAGACTTCATTTTCTCCACCTTTACTTAAGAATTCTATATTCAAATTAGAGGGGGAAATCCATAAATTGTCTGAATTGGCCAATGAAATTAGCTCTTCAATTTGCCTTCTCTTATAGCTTTCTGTTGGTCCAAACGTTCTTGTTGCTTCCTTTTTTCTTCTAATGAGGCTGGCTGCTTGCTCCATAATGCTATTGACTTGCGAGTACGCTCTATCCATTGCTTGTGAAATTCGTTGATGTATTCCATAATTTTATTGATTATGAGCTTATGCAGATATGGTTATTAGGTTTATATCCAACAAAGTTCAGTTGATAAATTAGCATTGTTATATAATAATTTTTTGGTGTTTATGCCAATATCTTTTAATAAATATAGAATGGAAACGCTATTCCAAAAGTTTTTGTTTTTAAGTAAAAATAGGAGAGTGCTGTATTGAACACTCTCCTTATGTATAAAAGTAATAAATTACTTACCCAAAGCCTGAGCTATGTCAACAGCACAAGCTACTGTACAACCTACCATCGGGTTGTTACCAATTCCCAGGAATCCCATCATTTCTATGTGAGCAGGAACAGATGAAGAACCAGTGAACTGAGCGTCTGAGTGCATACGACCCATCGTATCTGTCATACCGTATGAAGTAGCGACACTGCATCCCTATAATTCAATCAAATTAATCGTAAATGAATGTTTTACAGGTGAATATTGAAATGCTTTAAAGAACGCTCCAGATTATAAATCTCTCTGTTTTGAATAAATGGTCGTGAATAAGTCACAAACCTTATATATTTAGTAATGCTGTTACTTCATTTTTTAGTTTTGGTAAATGGTTAATAACCATACTCCAAAGTATATCTACGGATAGACTATCATAGCCATGTATGATATAATTTCTGGCATCTACTATTTTACGAGAATTGGTTATAGCTATATCTTTATCAACTTTTAGTATTCTATTCATTGCTTCACCAATAATTTCTATGTTTCTTTCAACGGCTCGTCTAAGGCATAGGTTACTATAGAAGTCATCATAAACTTTAGGAGCATTGCCGAAGAAACTTTCTACTTCTTCAATGGCAGTTAGAATATCTTGCAAGTGTTTCTTTATTAACTCATCCATAGATTAAAGTTTTAGTTGCATCCACATTCTTCTTCAAATATGGATTCTTAATAGTCTGTTCTTCCAGTAAATCTACTTTTCTACCAAACAAATTTTCTAAAGCATATTTGAAATCAAAGAAATTATCAAAGTAATCGCTTACTTCTGCCTTATTAAAATCGACAACTAAATCAACATCGCTGTTGTCATTAAAACGACTCGTAAGAACAGAACCAAAGACAAATAATTTATGTACCTTATGTTTTTTGCATAGGTCAATTATCTTTTGGATATTATTTTCAATCAGCTTCATAGGTGTATCTCCTTTCAATGCAAAGATAATTAATAACTCTTACTTTAACAAGGTATCATTAGGGATAGTTGTATTAATACTCTACTTTTTTTGCATTGGACTAATAAATACTTTCTTTTTTAGTTTAAAGTAGTATCTATATCCATCTTAGTAAAGTGAAATCAGTATTAGGTAGGAATACAAAACTAAACTATATTAGAAAGGTAGGAGAGAGGTAAATCAGCAGTTCAACCTACGAACATACTGAAAATAAAAATCCCCATAACCTTATCAGTTACAGGGATTTACTATATGGTAATTATTTGAATTACTTACTCAAGGCCTGAGCTACGTCAACAGCGCAAGCCACTGTACAACCTACCATAGGATTGTTACCAATTCCAAGGAATCCCATCATTTCTACGTGAGCAGGAACTGAGGATGAACCGGCGAACTGAGCGTCTGAGTGCATACGACCCATCGTATCTGTCATACCGTATGAAGCAGGACCGGCAGCCATGTTATCCGGGTGAAGAGTACGACCTGTACCACCACCTGAAGCTACAGAGAAATATGGTTTACCAGCAAGAACACGTTCTTTCTTGTAAGTACCTGCAACTGGATGTTGGAAACGAGTCGGGTTAGTAGAGTTACCTGTGATAGATACGTCTACACCTTCTTTCCACATGATAGCTACACCTTCGCGAACGTCGTCAGCACCATAACATTTTACTTTTGCACGAGGACCGTCAGAGTAAGCGATTTCGCGAACAACTTTCAGTTCACCAGTAAAGTAATCGAATTGAGTCTGAACGTATGTAAAGCCGTTGATACGAGAGATGATCTGAGCAGCGTCTTTTCCAAGACCGTTCAAGATACAACGCAACGGTTCTTTACGTACTTTGTCTGCTTTAGCAGCGATTTTGATAGCACCTTCAGCAGCAGCGAAAGATTCGTGACCTGCCAGGAAAGCGAAACATTTAGTTTCTTCACGCAGCAACATAGCAGCAAGGTTACCATGGCCGATACCAACTTTACGGTCGTCAGCTACAGAACCCGGGATGCAGAATGCTTGCAGACCGATACCGATAGCTTCAGCAGCTTCAGCAGCGTTTGTACAACCTTTTTTAATAGCAATGGCAGTACCTACGACATAAGCCCATTTTGCATTTTCAAAACAGATAGGCTGAGTTTCTTCACACGTTTTATAAGGATCAAGTCCATGAGCTTCACAGATAGCGTTAGCTTCTTCGATATCTTTGATGCCGTTAGCGTTCAAAGCAGCGATAATCTGTTTGATACGACGGTCTTGGCTTTCGAATTTTACTTCTCTAATCATTGTTTCTTTCCTCCTTATATTATTCGTGACGTGGATCAATAGATTTAACTGCTCCCTGTTCTGCTGTTACGCGTCCGTAAGTACCTGTAACTTTCTTCAAAGCTTCGTTAGCATCAGTACCTTTCTTGATTTCGTCCATGAACTTACCCATGTGTACGAATTCGTATCCGCAGATTTCGTCGTTCTTGTCCAAGAAGATTTGTTTGATATAACCTTCTGCCATTTCAAGGTAACGAGGACCTTTAGCCAAAGTACCATAAAGAGTACCTACCTGGCTACGAAGACCTTTACCCAAGTCTTCCAAACCTGCACCGATAATCAAACCACCTTCAGAGAAAGCTGATTGAGTACGTCCGTATACGATTTGCAAGAAAAGTTCGCGCATTGCAGTATTGATAGCGTCGCAAACAAGGTCAGTGTTCAATGCTTCAAGGATCGTTTTTCCCGGAAGAATTTCAGCAGCCATAGCAGCAGAGTGAGTCATACCGGAACATCCGATAGTTTCAACTAAAGCTTCCTGAATGATACCTTCTTTAACGTTCAGTGTCAGTTTACAAGCACCTTGTTGAGGAGCGCACCAACCGATACCGTGTGTCAAACCAGAAATATCAACGATTTCTTTAGATTTTACCCATTTGCCTTCTTCGGGTATGGGAGCCGGTCCGTGGTTAGGGCCCTTCTTTACAACACACATGTGTTCCACTTCGTGTGAATAAGTCATAATTAGCTCTTTTTTTAGTGATATAATTAAAAATACGTAGTCACGATTCTCTAAATCGCCCACAAAGGTAGTCGATTTATTTGTTTCTGCAAATCGCCTTTTATTACTTTTTTGTGAAAAGAGACAAATCTGTTTACGTTTTTTCGTCGTTTGTAAAGTCGGGATTGCATTTGTGAAAGATTGAGACCGCGAGAACTATCTATCCTGTGCTTTGTTGTTATTAGAAAAAGAAAATTTATGGAACTGAATCAGATAGATATACATTATTTAATAGCGGCAATTTGCGTTATTTCATCTGCGCTTGTGTTTTATACGATAGGTGTTTGGGGAGAACGTCTTCAAAGGAAATTAAAGTTTTGGCATATCATTTTCTTTCTTCTCGGGTTGCTGGCCGACACGGTGGGTACAAGCCTGATGGAGCATATTGCCGAACTGACTCATTTGCATGACGAAATGCATACGGTGATAGGGGCAATTGCTATTCTTCTGATGTTTGTACATGCGTTATGGGCGATATGGACCTATGTGAAGGGAACGCCTATAGAAAAGAGACATTTTAATCGTTTCAGCATTGTAGTTTGGTGCATTTGGCTTATACCTTATCTAATAGGAGTTTATTTGGGGATGCGATTACATGTATAATAAACAGCCTGAATAGAGCCGGCAATTCATAAATCACCTTACAATATTCTTGTCAGCTGACTCTAGCCGGCCATTCGGACAACTATCGTTGTC
Source organism: Bacteroides sp. AM16-13 (assembly GCF_003602705.1). Taxonomy (NCBI): domain Bacteria; kingdom Pseudomonadati; phylum Bacteroidota; class Bacteroidia; order Bacteroidales; family Bacteroidaceae; genus Bacteroides; species Bacteroides sp. AM16-13. The sequence continues at coordinate 255,961 of NZ_QTLK01000001.1, read as the reverse complement.
TGATTAGTCGACTAGAGTTGACTGGATAGCCGACTGGAGTCGTCTGTTATTAAACAGTTGCTTTTCATTCGGGATATATATGCTATTTGCCTGTTTCTATTAATATAGCAAGTATTGGTTCTCACTATGTGGTGAAACTGTGAAATACATATTCTGTGAAGGATGTGAATACCGTGTTTTATATGATTTGTTCACAGGAAGTGTCTGTAAATGAGATGATATGGATCGTGTGAAGAACGTGGAGGACGGATAATGGAGTTAAGATTGGCAAGATTATGGAGGGATTATTACTGGATGTAGAATAAAATTCGTAGCTTTGCTGCATCATTATATAAAGAAGATTATGATCGAAGTTGTAGAATCAGCCTTACAAAAGGCTGCGGGTGAAGGAATGGATGAATTTATCCAGGCGTTTACAGATAAATATAAAGAGGTAATCGGTGGTGAATTGACTGCGGAGACGATGCCTTTGTTGACGGGAGAACAACATTCTTTGCTGGCTTATCAGATTTTTCGTGATGAGATGATGGTTGGCGGGTTCTGTCAATTGATTCAGAATGGCTATGGTGGTTATATCTTTGATAATCCGTTTGCGAAAGTGATGCGTTTGTGGGGAGCGGAAGAGTTTTCGAAATTAGTTTATAAGGCTAAGAAAATCTTTGATGCCAACCGGAAAGATTTGGAAAAGGAACGGACGGATGATGAATTTATGGCTATGTACGAGCAATATGAAGCTTTTGATGAGTTGGAAGAAGCCTATTTAGAGATGGAAGAACAAGTCACAGCATTGATTGCAAGCTACGTAGATGATCATTTGGAACTTTTTGCAAAAATAATAAAGTAACTGATGCAGTATTTTTTAAGTACTTGCATTTATTAATTATGAATTAGAATTTATATCTTTGCAAAATCTAAAAAATATGTTTATGAAACAAGTGAAATTTTTCTTGGTGGCTTTGATGGCTGTGGTTATGGGTATGTCAGTTACTTCTTGTATGAATGGAGATGATAACCACAATGTTACAATGACTGTTCCTGTTAAGTATAATTTTGGATCATTTCTGATGGGGGATGCAACTACGAAGTTGGTTCCAACTACAGAATTGGGCTTTTTGGATGGAAATATGTATATAATTTCATGCCAATATGACCAATCACAGGTGACAGCAAATAGTACTAGTATACCAGTTACTTTGCTATCTACTCCGCTTTGTATTGACCCTAAAGGTAATGAAGGTTTGAATCCTCAAAAAACGGAACCTACTAATCCTCTTTATTCATTGGATAAGCAACAGTCAAGTTTGGTTTATTATGACAAAAATACAATCGTTTTGACAATGCCATATTGGGTGAAAGTTACAAACTCTAGTGTTGAAGATTCAGAAGTAAAGAAGCATTCATTTGTTCTTTCTTATGATCCTGAAGCAATGACTGCCTCTGACACTAAGTTAAAACTATATATTAGCCATGTTGTTGAGGATGCAGGTGAGACCGTAACTCGTTCTAATTTTACATATGCTTATAGGGCTTATTCAATTAGAGCTGCTCTTGCTGCATTTAAGGAGAAAACAGGCAAATTACCGAAATACCTGGAACTGACAGCTGAAATCAATAACTCAAAAGATGAATTGGTCGATAAGGATGGGAAGGAAACTTCGGTTGAACGTTCGGTTGAATATGATTACGCATTTACAGAATAACATTGAACTACAAAGAACTATTTAACATAGCAATGAAATTGATTTCCTCTCCGGCCAAGGCCTGGGAGGAAATTTCTATGGAAGAGGATAGGCGAAAAGTATTTATGGCTTTTGTCTATCCTATGATTGGTTTATGCGGTCTGTCCGTATTCATCGGTTCGTTATTGACGAATGGGTGGGGAGGTCCGCAAAGTTTCCAGATAGCTATGACCAATTGTTGCGCCGTAGCTGTAGCCTTGTTCGGTGGCTATTTTCTGGCAGCTTATGCCATCAATGAAATGGGAACAAGGATGTTTGGCATGCATAGTAATATGCCGTTGACACAACAGTTTGCAGGATATGCATTGGTTGTGTCTTTCCTGCTTCAGATAGTAACCGGACTATTACCTGATTTTAGAATTATTGCTTGGTTGCTGCAGTTCTACATCGTCTATGTGGTATGGGAGGGAGTTCCTATACTGATGGGAGTAGAAGAAAAACAACGATTAAAATACACCCTTTTGTCGTCTGTATTGTTAATACTATGTCCGGCAGTGATACAGATCGTGTTTAATAGACTGACGGCTATACTTAATTAATGAGTAAAGATGAAACAACCTCCTGTAAATATAAAGAATAAACGGGCTACGTTTGATTACGAGCTGATAGATACCTACACAGCAGGTATTGTATTGACCGGTACGGAAATAAAGTCCATTCGTTTGGGAAAAGCCAGTCTGGTAGATACGTTTTGCTATTTTACGAAAGGCGAATTGTGGGTGAAGAATATGCACATTGCCGAATATTTCTATGGATCGTACAATAACCATACGGCACGTAGAGAGAGGAAGTTGTTGCTTAGTAAAAAAGAATTGGAGAAACTTCAGCGGGAGATGAAAAATCCCGGCTTTACGATTGTTCCTGTACGCTTGTTTATCAATGAAAAAGGTTTGGCGAAACTGGTAGTCGCTTTGGCGAAAGGTAAGAAAGAATACGATAAACGAGAATCTATAAAGGAGAAAGACGACCGTAGAGATATGGCAAGAATGTTCAAGCGGTAAGTAAAAACCGCTATAAGATAAACGCCGGACTGCGAAGTGTCTGGCAGAAGATGGCAGAGTAGGTATTTAGGTATTAATGTGATAGGGTAATGAAAAAGACAATTTCTCAAGTCGTATCCGAGCGCATCCTTATTCTGGATGGGGCAATGGGTACAATGATTCAACAATATAACCTCAAGGAAGAAGATTTTCGTGGTGAACGGTTTGCGCATATCCCCGGACAGTTGAAAGGGAATAACGACTTATTGTGTCTTACACGTCCCGACGTGATTCAGGATATTCATCGTAAATACCTGGAAGCAGGTGCGGATATCATCGAAACCAATACATTCAGTTCGACTACAGTTTCTATGGCTGATTATCACGTAGAAGAATACGTGCGTGAGATGAATCTGGCAGCCGTAAAACTAGCCCGTGATCTTGCCGACGAGTACACTGCAAAGAATCCCGATAAACCGCGTTTTGTAGCCGGCTCTGTAGGCCCAACCAATAAAACCTGCTCTATGAGCCCGGACGTGAACAATCCGGCTTATCGTGCTTTGAGTTACGACGAACTGGCTGCATCCTATCAGCAACAGATGGAAGCAATGCTTGAAGGTGGCGTAGACGCCATTCTGATCGAAACAATCTTTGATACCCTGAATGCTAAAGCTGCTATTTTTGCAGCCGAACAAGCAATGAAAGCAACAGGTGTCGAAGTGCCTGTCATGTTATCTGTAACGGTGTCTGATATTGGCGGACGAACATTGTCCGGCCAGACATTGGACGCATTTCTTGCTTCCGTGCAACATGCCAATATCTTTTCTGTCGGTTTAAACTGTTCTTTCGGAGCCCGCCAATTGAAACCATTCCTTGAACAACTGGCAGCTCGTGCACCTTATTATATTAGCGCCTATCCGAATGCCGGATTACCGAATAGCCTGGGTAAGTATGACCAGACACCTGCTGATATGGCTCACGAAGTGAGAGAATATATCGAAGAAGGACTAATCAATATCATTGGCGGCTGTTGTGGAACGACGGATGCCTATATTGCCGAATATCCCGCCCTCGTGAAAGGTGCTAAACCACACGTCCCTGCTCTTGCACCGGATTGTATGTGGCTTTCCGGACTTGAACTATTGGAAGTCAAACCGGAAATTAACTTTGTAAATGTCGGCGAACGTTGCAACGTAGCCGGTTCTCGTAAGTTTCTTCGTCTGATAAACGAAAAGAAATATGATGAAGCTCTCTCCATCGCCCGTCAACAAGTGGAAGATGGTGCCTTGGTGATTGACGTCAATATGGATGACGGACTGTTGGACGCAAAGACAGAGATGACTACTTTCCTGAATCTTATCATGTCCGAACCGGAAATAGCCCGTGTTCCGGTAATGATTGACTCTTCCAAATGGGAAGTGATTGAAGCCGGCCTGAAATGTCTGCAAGGAAAGTCAATCGTTAACTCCATTTCTCTGAAAGAAGGCGAGGACGTTTTCCTCGAACATGCCCGTATCATCCGCCAATATGGAGCGGCCGCCGTCGTAATGGCTTTTGATGAGAAAGGTCAGGCAGATACAGCCGCCCGTAAAATAGAAGTTTGCGAACGGGCTTACCGTCTTTTGGTAGATAAAGTAGGTTTTAATCCTCATGATATTATTTTTGACCCCAATGTACTTGCCGTAGCTACGGGGATCGAAGAACATAATAACTATGCCGTAGATTTCATTGAAGCTACCGCATGGATCAAAAAGAATCTTCCGGGTGCTCATATTAGCGGAGGAGTCAGTAACCTTTCTTTCTCTTTCCGTGGCAATAATTATATCCGTGAGGCGATGCACGCTGTATTCCTTTATCATGCCATTCAGCGAGGAATGGACATGGGGATTGTGAATCCGGGTACTTCCGTGTTATATAGTGATATCCCGACCGATGTATTGGAAAAGATAGAAGATGTCGTCTTGAATCGTCGTCCGGACGCAGCGGAACGTCTGATAGAATTGGCGGAATCGCTGAAAGCAACTATGAGCGGAACTGCCGGACAACCAGCTGCCAAACAAGATGCGTGGAGAGAAGAATCCGTTCAGGAACGCTTGAAATATGCCTTGATGAAAGGAATCGGAGATTTCCTTGAACAGGATTTGGCGGAAGCATTGCCGCTTTATGATAAAGCAGTCGATGTGATTGAAGGCCCGTTGATGGATGGAATGAATTATGTAGGCGAGTTGTTTGGTGCCGGTAAGATGTTCCTTCCCCAGGTTGTGAAGACTGCCCGTACGATGAAAAAAGCCGTAGCTATCCTGCAACCGATTATCGAATCGGAAAAAGTGGAAGGAAGCGCCGCGGCTGGAAAAGTGTTGCTGGCAACTGTAAAGGGCGATGTGCACGATATTGGAAAAAATATTGTAGCGGTGGTGATGGCTTGCAATGGTTATGATATTGTAGACTTGGGAGTGATGGTGCCGGCGGAAACCATTGTGCAGCGTGCCATTGAAGAAAAAGTGGATATGATCGGATTGAGTGGTCTGATTACTCCCTCTTTGGAAGAAATGGCGCATGTGGCTTTGGAACTCGAAAAAGCAGGACTGGATATTCCTCTTCTGATTGGTGGGGCCACTACATCGAAAATGCATACGGCATTGAAGATTGCTCCTGTCTATCACGCTCCGGTGGTACATCTGAAAGATGCTTCCCAGAATGCAAGTGTTGCTTCCAAATTATTGAATCCACAGCTGAAAGCCGAATTGGTGAACGAACTGAATAGCGAATATGAGGTGCTTCGTGAAAAAAGCGGTCTGCTGAAACGTGAAACGGTTTCATTGGAAGAGGCGCAGAAAAATAAGTTGAATCTGTTTTAAATAGTATCACAATGAAAAAGATTTTCTCTTTCTTATGTCTGATTGCAGCAATAGTTGTTGCTATGAGCGCATGTTCTTCTACCAAAGAAGAAAAAGGAACGTCCGAAACCGGAAATGCTGCTTTGGATAATATCTTCGCACGTAAAAGTGTGCGTACTTATCTGAATAAGGGAGTGGAGAAAGAGAAAATAGACTTGATGCTTCGTGCCGGAATGGCTGCCCCTTCGGGTAAAGATGTCCGTCCTTGGGAGTTTATAGTAGTATCCGACCGTGCCAAACTGGATTCAATGGCTGCTGCGCTTCCTTATGCAAAGATGTTAACCCAAGCCCGTAACGCTATCATTGTCTGCGGAGATTCTGTACGTTCGTCTTATTGGTATTTGGATTGTTCAGCAGCAGCGCAAAATATTCTGCTGGCTGCCGAAAGTCTGGGACTGGGGGCTGTATGGACGGCTGCCTATCCTTATGAAGACCGTATGCAGGTGGTACGCAAATATACCAATCTACCTGATAATATCCTTCCGCTTTGTGTCATTCCTTTCGGCTATCCGGCTACAAAAGAGAACCCGAAACAGAAATTTGACGAGAAAAAGATACATTATAATCAGTATTAGTAAGCAAAAGTTTTGTCTTTTCAATAATTTCCTTACATTTGCAACGCTAATTAAAATCTGATACGCAAATGTTTGGAATAGACGACCCTTTTATAATTCTGCCTTACCTTCTTTCAGTGGTATGTGTGATCTTTGCTGCCTGGTTTGGGCTGAAGTATTGGAATAAGGACGACGAAAAAGACGAAACTCGATGAATACATTTACACTCGGCTTGATTGTGATAGGATATCTCCTGTCACTTGCTTACCTCGGCTTTTTGGGATACAAGAAAACAACGAATACCAGTGACTATCTGGTAGGCGGACGTCAGATGAATCCTATTGTTATGGCACTTTCTTACGGTGCTACGTTTATCTCTGCATCTGCTATTGTAGGTTTTGGAGGAGTGGCGGCAGCTTTCGGAATGGGTATTCAGTGGCTCTGTTTCCTGAATATGTTTATTGGGGTTGTCATTGCTTTTATCTTTTTCGGTTTACGCACCCGGCGTATGGGTGCAAAACTGAATGTGAGCACTTTTCCTCAATTATTAGGGCGTCATTTTCGTTCCCGTAATATACAGGTATTTATTGCTGCTGTTATTTTTGTCGGAATGCCGCTTTATGCAGCAGTTGTGATGAAAGGTGGAGCTGTATTTATCGAACAGATCTTTCAGATTGATTTCAATATCTCTTTGTTGATATTTACATTGGTTATTGCTGCTTATGTTATTGCAGGCGGTATGAAAGGAGTCATGTATACAGATGCGTTGCAGGCAGTAATCATGTTCGGTTGCATGCTGTTTCTATTATTCTCTTTATACCAGGTGCTCGGTATGGGTTTTACCGAGGCGAATAAAGAGTTGACTGCTATTGCTCCGTTAGTCCCGGAAAAATTTAAAGCATTGGGACATCAGGGATGGACTGCAATGCCTGTTACAGGTTCACCACAATGGTACTCACTTGTTACTTCCCTTATTTTAGGAGTAGGAATCGGATGTCTTGCGCAACCCCAGCTAGTGGTTCGTTTTATGACTGTGGAGAGTAGCAAACAATTAAACCGCGGTGTATTTATCGGTTGTTTCTTTTTGATTATAACAGTAGGAGCTATCTATCATGCCGGAGCTTTGAGTAACCTTTTCTTCCTGAAAACAGAAGGAGCGGTTGCTACCGAAGTAGTGCAGGACATCGATAAGATTATTCCATATTTTATTAATAAAGCGATGCCCGACTGGTTTGCCGCACTTTTTATGTTATGTATCCTTTCGGCCAGTATGTCTACACTAAGCTCGCAGTTCCATACAATGGGTGCTTCGGTAGGTTCTGATATTTATGGAACTTATAAACCCCGTTCGCGGAATAAACTGACCAACGTGATTCGTTTGGGAGTATTGTTCTCTATTCTGGTCAGCTACATTATTTGCTATATGTTGCCTCATGATATTATCGCCCGTGGAACTTCTATCTTTATGGGGATTTGTGCTGCAGCTTTCCTTCCAGCCTATTTCTGTGCTTTATATTGGAAGAAAGCCACTAAGCAGGGTGTCATGGCAAGTCTTTGGGTCGGAACAATCGGTAGCCTGTTTGCCCTTGTATTTCTTCATCAGAAAGAATCTGCAGCATTAGGTATCTGCAAAGCATTATTTGGACGGGATGTATTGATTACCACTTATCCTTTCCCTGTGATTGATCCGATATTATTTGCCTTACCATTATCTGTATTAGCCATCATCGTAATCAGCTTAGTAACCAAAAAATAAGTATTAAGTAAGTATCAAGTATTAAGTATCAAGTATTACGCCATGCGGATAAGCACCTCAAAGGGCACGGTTAATACTTAATACTTGATACTTAATATTAATCATGCTTTTATTTTCTTCTTGTAGGATTCGTAGCGCGACATGATATCACGGACGAAATTGTAAGTCTCGATACCACGGAAATACCCGTTTTTGCAGACAGGGTCGGTAAAGTATTCTTCATTGCTTTTGAGCAGGATGAAGTTTTCTACATTGTCTTTCCATACCAGTTTGTTCTTTCCGTATTTTTCGGCTAGCGCCATAGCATCGTATATATGTCCCAAGCCGGCATTATAAGATGCCAGAATGAAGTTGAGTCGTTCCTGTTTGTCGGGAATCATACTGAAACTGCGGTCGGTGGCGGCGATATATTTAATGGCTGCTTTCACACTTTCCTCCGGATTCTGCTCCTTGCCGGGAGGTACTCCCATTGCCCGGGCGGTGGCAGGCATTAACTGCATCAGTCCTTTGGCGCCAGCCCAGGAAACAGCGGTGGTATCGAAATTAGATTCAGTATAGGCTAGTGACGCCAGCATACGCCAATCCCATCCGATATCTTTGGAATATTTTCTGAATAAATCATCATAATGAGATATTTTCCCCTCTTTCAATGAAAGGATAGGAGAGTGGGGCATCATTTTACTATTCTCAAAATAACGTTTCATACTGGCTGTGTAGGCAGGAGAGGTCATATTTTCCTGATGCCATTTAGTAGCGGCGGCTGCCAGTTCGGGGCTGTCTTTTCGTACTGCCCACGAAGACCGTTGATCGAAACTGATAGACAGATCGATATTTAAATTAGGATAATAGGTCTTATTTAATTTTGCCAGGTCATTGTCGGCTACTGTATACGGGATTTTTCCTTGCGCCACTTGCGTTATCAAGTCCTCGATGGTAGTACTGTCATTGGTAACTTCATGAATCCGGATGCCGCCTCCTAATTCGCTGTTCAGATTGACGAGGCGGTCGTAATATTTCCCTGGCTTTACGTATATATCTTTTCCTACCAGTTCGGTTACGTCTTTTAATGGCTTCTGTTTTCCTCTTCCTTGCTGAACGATTACTTGATGGGTGATGACATCTTCACCACAATAAAGCAGACTGTCTTTCCACTCTTTGGTGATAGGCAGATTATAGGCAATCATATCTCCTTCGCCTGCCCGCAATTTTTGAATCATCTCGTCAACGCTTTTGGCAACTTCAATCCTAAGCTTTAGTCCCAGACTTTTGGCAAACTGCTCGCTAAGTTCATACTGGAATCCCATTTCCTGTCCCCGGTAAATAAAATAGGAAGTAGAGCTATACAATGTCAATACAACGAGTTCGCCACTATCTTTTATTTGTGGAAGATCACGTGCGGATTCATCCGTTGTACTATGTTGTTTGTTCCGGCATCCGAACACACAACAGAACAATACGAGGAATAAAGGGATAATCAGTGTCTTGACATTCATACCTGACATTTTGCTTTTAACTCTCAACTCTCCATTCTCCACTTTCAACTCTTCAAGTGTTTCTTGATATACATAGTCAGTATATCAATAGCTACCTTATTACTGCCGCCTTCCGGTACAATAAGGTCGGCATATCGTTTGCAAGGTTCGATAAATTGCAGGTGCATAGGCTTTAAAACCCGTGTGTAGCGTTCCATTACAGCTTCGGCAGTACGTCCGCGCTCAATAACATCTCTTTGGATAACACGTATCAGGCGTTCGTCGGGATCGGCATCTACAAAGATTTTAAGGTCCATCATATTGCGTAGCTTTTTATCACATAAAGCAAGGATTCCTTCAATGATAACCACTTCACGAGGTTCGATATGAATCGTTTCGGGCTGGCGCGTACAAGTGAGATAAGAATAGGTAGGCTGTTCAATACTATTTCCTTCTTTCAGCATCATGACATGTTTGGATAGTAGGCTCCATTCAAAAGCATCGGGATGGTCAAAATTGATATTCTGGCGTTCTTCAACCGGGACATGACTACTGTCTTTGTAGTATGAATCCTGTGGTAAGAGTACTACTTCCCCTGCGGGGAGACTTTCTATAATTTTCCGTACGACGGTGGTCTTTCCGGAGCCTGTTCCGCCTGCTATTCCTATAATTAACATCTCTTTAAATGTATATTTGAACCAAATAGAGTATTTTTGCATTACTATTAATGCGATGATTGCATTAACAAGACAAATATAGAAACAATTCATTAAAATAACAACGTAATGGTAAAACACATTGTATTATTTAAGTTAAAAGACGAAGTTCCTGCTGAAGAGAAACTGGTAGTCATGACTAAATTTAAGGAAGCGATAGAAGCTCTTCCTGCTAAAATCTCTGTCATTCGTAAAGTGGAAGTCGGATTGAATATGAATCCCGGTGAAACATGGAATATTGCGCTTTACAGTGAGTTTGATACACTAGAAGATGTGAAATTCTATGCAACACACCCCGACCACGTAGCTGCCGGCAAGATTCTGGCTGAAACGAAAGAAAGCCGTGCATGCGTAGACTATGAATTATAAATCCCAAAAATAAAGATGAGAAAAATAATTTCTTTCCTGCTTTTAAGCTTTGTTGTATATGCATTGCAAGCGCAGATCAAAGATCCGGTAAAGTTTAAAACAGAACTGACACCTCTCTCCGATACGGAGGCAGAGGTGGTGTTTACGGCTGCCATTGATAAAGGTTGGCATGTTTATTCTACCGACCTGGGAGATGGCGGTCCTATTTCTGCAACATTTAATATTGATAATAAATCGGGTGTCGAGCTTGTCGGTAAACTGAAGCCTGTGGGCAAAGAAGTAGCTACTTTCGATAAATTGTTCGAAATGAAGGTGCGTTATTTCGAGAATACAGCAAAGTTTGTACAGAAAGTGAAGTTTACGGGTGGAGCTTACGCGATAGAAGGTTATCTGGAATACGGAGCTTGTGATGACGAGAGCTGCCTGCCTCCTACTCAAGTGCCATTCAAGTTTTCGGGAGTAGCGAAAGCCGGAAATGCTGCCGCAACGAAAACAGAACAACCGAAAGCAGAACAACCGGAACAAAAAGTAGTGGATAAGGCAGATAAGAAAGAAGGGGCAACTCCTGTTGCTTCGAAAGATTCATCTGCTATGATGGAGTTGGTTCCTGCAACTACAACGGAAGCAGCCACGGATATTCAGCCGGCAGTTGCCTCTAGTGAACTTTGGAAACCCGTTATCAGTGATCTGCAAGCATTAGGCGAGGAGCACGGGCAGGAGGATATGTCCTGGATATATATATTCATAACAGGGTTCCTTGGGGGATTATTGGCTTTGTTTACTCCTTGTGTGTGGCCGATTATTCCAATGACAGTCAGCTTTTTCCTGAAACGCAGTAAAGACAAAAAGAAAGGAATTCGTGATGCGTGGACGTATGGTGCATCTATCGTCGTGATTTATGTGGCATTGGGTTTGGCTATCACGTTGATTTTCGGTGCCAGCGCATTAAACGCTTTATCTACCAATGCTATTTTCAACATTCTCTTCTTCCTGATGTTGGTGATTTTTGCCGCTTCATTCTTTGGAGCGTTTGAAATCAGACTACCCTCGAAATGGGGAAACGCAGTAGATAGCAAAGCGGAATCTACGACCGGATTACTAAGTATTTTCCTGATGGCTTTTACGCTTTCATTGGTATCTTTCTCTTGCACAGGTCCGATTATCGGATTTCTGCTGGTACAGGTATCTACCACAGGAAGTGTGGTTGCTCCGGCAATCGGTATGTTGGGATTTGCCATTGCTTTGGCATTGCCGTTTACGCTTTTTGCCCTGTTCCCGTCTTGGCTGAAATCTATGCCGAAGTCCGGTGGATGGATGAATGTAATCAAAGTAACGCTGGGTTTCCTCGAATTGGCGTTTGCGCTTAAATTCTTGTCGGTAGCTGACTTGGCTTATGGTTGGAGACTGCTTGACCGCGAAACATTCCTGGCTCTGTGGATTGTAATCTTTGCTTTGCTTGGATTCTATCTGTTGGGTAAGATCAAATTTCCGCATGATGACGATGATAATAAGGTGGGAGTCACCCGCTTCTTTATGGCATTAATCTCTTTTGCGTTTGCCGTATATATGGTTCCCGGTTTGTGGGGAGCACCATTGAAGGCTGTATCTGCATTTGCTCCGCCTATGCAGACGCAAGACTTCAATTTGTATAAGAACGAGGTACATGCGAAATTTGATGATTATGACTTAGGTATGGAATATGCCCGTCTGAACGGAAAACCCGTTATGCTCGACTTTACCGGATATGGTTGCGTAAACTGTCGTAAGATGGAAGCAGCGGTGTGGACTGATCCGAAAGTGAGTGATTTGATTAATAACGATTATGTACTGATTACTCTCTATGTGGATAATAAGACTCCGTTGACCGAGCCCGTAAAGATAATCGAGAACGGTACAGAACGTACTTTGCGTACTGTCGGTGATAAATGGAGTTATCTGCAACGTGTGAAATTCGGAGCCAACGCCCAGCCTTTCTATGTATTATTGGACAATCAGGGCAAACCGTTGAATAAGTCGTATGCTTATAACGAAGATATTCCTAAGTATATCGAATTCTTGCAGACCGGATTGGAGAATTATAAGAAAGGGAAAAATTAAAATCTTCGATAAGGCACTGTCTTGAATGATAAATGAAATAAAAGCGGTCTCATCTTTTCGGTGAGATCGCTTTTATTTTTTTATTTCAGAAAAAATACATACGTTTGTAACATCATAACAATACCTTTGTGCCCAAAAATAAAGAAAATATGTACGCAACAGACACTCTTGTAAATGAACGGGAATTGGTTCTCCGTCTGATAGACGGAGATGAAGAGGCCTTTTGCGAACTTTATGCCGCTTACAAGAATCGTTTGCTCTACTTCGCCCTGAAGTTCGTCAAGTCGCGTGAATTTGCTGAAGATATTTTTCAGGATGCATTTACGGTAGTCTGGCAAACTCGTCGTTTCATCAATCCCGAAGCCTCTTTTTCTTCCTACCTTTATACCATCGTACGTAATCGTATTCTGAATCAGTTGCGCGACATGGCTAATGAAGATCAGCTGAAGGAACAGATTCTTTCTCAAGCGATCGATTCAACTAACGAGACCAATAACCATATTTTGCTCAATGATTTGAAAGAGATTGTTGCTCGTGCATTGGAACAATTGACACCCCGCCAACGGGAAGTGTTCAAAATGAGCCGTGAGTTACAGATGTCTCATAAAGAAATAGCCGAAGCGTTGGGTGTCTCTGTTCATACGGTGCAGGAACATATTTCTGTTTCTCTGAAAGTGATTCGTTCTTATCTGACTAAATATTCAAGTACATCAGCTGATATACTTTTGATTCTATTTTGTTTAAACTTATAATAAATGTTAATCACACCCTAGCTCTTTCTTACTTTTGTGTATTACTTATACAAAGGGAAGGAAATTAATATTCTTATTTTGAATGTATGATGAAAGATACTAAAACAGAAAAAGATAAATTGCATCGTTACCTGGATGACCTTTATACCCGGGAAGAGGCTTCGCAACTTTTGCAAAGCATAAAAGAGGCAGAAAACCAAGATTTATTGGATGAACTAGCAGCAGAGGTTTGGGAAGAATCCGGGAACTTGCAACCTGCTACTGATTTGGAACGGGAAAAATATAAGAGAGAGGCACGTCAGTTATTGAAACGTATTGAACACAAAAAACGTACCTGGTTCCGTCGGGCATCTGTGGTGGCGGTTAGTACGGCGGCTGTCATAGCCATTATAATAGGGAGTGTCAACTTTTTCCGGTATATGAATGAGCAGCAGGTCACGCTTGCCGAAGTCACTACTTCTTTTGGTGAAAAAAGGCAAGTGACTTTGTCGGATGGAACTCTTTTGGTATTGAATTCTTGTTCTCAAGTGCGTTATCCGGAACGTTTTGTGGGAGATAGCCGTGAAATAGAACTTGAAGGTGAGGGATATTTCCGTGTTGCCCGTAATGAAAAGATGCCATTTGTTGTAAAGACGAAGCGGCTGGATGTTCGGGTATTGGGTACTCGTTTTGATGTCAAGTCCTATTCAACGGATGAGATTGTATCTGTGAGTGTGGAGAGTGGTAAAGTACAGGTTGATTTACCGGAAGCGATGATGAGGCTGACCGCAAAAGAGCAAGTGCTTATCAATACGGTTTCCGGTGAATATAGTAAGAAAACAGAAGATAGGGGAGTGGCTGTCTGGATGAAAGGAGGTTTACGTTTCTACAGTACACCGATTCGGGATGTGGCAAAAGAACTGGAGCGTGTATATAATTGCCGGATTACTTTTGCTCCCGGTCAGGATTTCAACAACTTGATTACCGGTGAGCACGATAATAAGAGTCTGGAGGCCGTACTTAAATCCATCGAATTTATCAGTGGTGATATCAAATATAAGAAAGAAGGCATTAATGTCCTTCTTTATAAAGAATGAGATGAAGAAAAGATAATGTTTAACCTTTAAAAGAATAATAGATGAAAACAGCCCCTTCATGAACCCCCTAAAATGATAGAAGCACTCCAAAGGAATGCCCCTATCCGCAATCCGGACGGATATTCATAAGCTTCGACCCAAATGAATAACGTATCGCGTATTGCTTGTTTTTAATAACTTTAGTCAATTACTAAAACGCACAAATTTATGAATAATCTTCTTATTTGTAAAGGGATAAGTAAAAATAGCTGTTCGTTTTTAGCTTTTTTACTATTCACCTTCATTTTAATTGTTCCGGCTGCTGCTCAAACACTGAAAGAGCACGATATAACGCTTCGCGTGCAAAATGAGCCGGTAGAAAGTGTTTTCAATAAAATCAGCAAACAGACTAATTTTAAATTTCTCTATGACCAGGAGACAGTGAACAAAGCTCCGAGAGTTTCTTTCGACATTAAAAATGCTTCATTAAAACAGATTCTGGGGGAGATAACCACCCAGGCCAAACTTTATTTCAATAGGACCGATCATACAATTGCTGTCAGCAAACAGCCGCTTAAAAAGGAAGAAACAGCTCAACGTACACGCACTATCCAGGGAATTGTTGCAGATGATAAAGGAGAACCGGTGATTGGTGCCAGTGTTCAGATTAAAGGAGAAGGCAGTGGTACCATTACCGATATCGACGGACGTTATTCAATCATGAATGTACCGGAATCTGCCACACTGACTATTTCTTATATCGGCTATAAAACGGTGAATATCTCTGCAAAAGATAAGAATACGGCAAAAATCACGTTGGTGGAAGATAGTAAGATGATCGATGAAGTAGTCGTGGTAGGCTATGGCGTTCAGAGAAAAAGAGATGTTTCTACTTCTATTTCTTCCGTGAAAGCTGAACAAATAGCAGAAGTTTCCGCTTCCGATTTTCGTCAGGCGTTGGCGGGAAAAATGCCGGGAGTACAGGTTACGCAACCTAGTGGTGATCCGGAAGGAAGCGTAAGTATCCGTGTTCGTGGTATCAGCACAGTGAATGCAGGTAGTGATCCTCTCTATATTATCGACGGTGTACCGGTGGAACGTGGATTTGCCAATCTGAATAATAATGACGTTGAATCTGTAGAAGTCTTGAAAGATGCTTCTTCGGCAGCTATTTATGGTAGTCGTGGATCGAATGGTGTAATTATTATCACAACCAAACAGGGGCAGTCGGAGAAAATGAAAGTGCAGTATGATGGATATTATGGTATCCAGAGTGTTTCAAAGAAACTTTCAATGATGAATGCATATCAGTTTGCCGAATTTGCAAAAGATGGGCATGACAACGCCTATTTGGATGCCAATCCCGGTGGATCACCGGACGATCCGAATGGAATGCGTCCCAACTCATGGGAACGTATCCCCACCGAACTCTTTCCTTATCTGAATGGTGACAAAGGACTGACCGATACGGACTGGCAAGACGCTATTTTCCGTACTGCTGCTACTACCAGCCACAATGTATCTATTTCCGGCAGAGGAAAAACAGTCGGTTATTTTATTTCAGCCAACTATTATGATAAAGAAGGTATTATCATTAATTCCGATTTTAAGAAATATAGTATGCGTATGAATTTGGACGGGAAATATAAAAGACTGAAATTCGGTCTGAATTTTTCTCCTTCTTATTCTACTTCCAACCGGGTAGATGCTTCCGGGTCCAATGGTATTGTGCAATCAGCCTTGATGATGCCTCCGGTATGGCCGGTGTATAATGCGGATGGAAGCTATAACTATCAGGGAAACGGATATTGGAGAATTGGGAATGACTATCAGCACAATGCCGTATTAAATCCGGTAGCCATGGCAAACCTCCAATCGGATGTTGTAGACCGTATGGCTATTGTGGGAAAAGTCTTTGCGGAATTGGAGTTATATAAAGGGCTTACCTATAACATTTCTTTTGGTGGTGATTATTACGGTTCGCATAACGATCAATACCGTTCATCGGAACTTCCATTGTTAGGACAGAAATATTATGATGTGAAGTCGAATCCTACTGCATACAGTTCATCTGGTTTTTACTTCAACTGGTTGGTTGAGAATAAAATCAATTATAATACGACCATCAAGGATGCTCATTCTATCAATGTCGTTTTAGTACAATCGGCTCAAAAAGAAACATATAAAGGTGATAATGTAACGGCTACCGATTTCCCGAATGACTATATACAAACAATTTCCGGAGGTACGGTGACGAAAGGTGCATCTGATAAAACACAGTGGACAATTGCTTCTTATCTGGCACGTGTACAGTATAGCTATAAAGGTAAGTATATGGCTTCAGCAGCCATTCGTGCAGACGGTTCTTCCCGTTTTGGAAAAAACAACCGTTGGGGATATTTTCCTTCTGCTTCTTTTGCATGGAGAATAAGTGGAGAAGACTTTTTCACGAAAGCAAAATTCCTGTCATTTGTTGATGACTTGAAACTTAGAGCCAGTTATGGGGTTACCGGTAATTTCCAGATTGGTAATTATGACCACCTGTCTCTGATGGCTTCCGATAACTATATACTCGGTACAGGTAATGGGCAGTTGGTGAATGGATATAAACCTAGTACCATAAAGAATGAGGATTTGAGTTGGGAAAAGAATGCGATGGTGAATGTGGGTCTTGATTTACAAATGTTCAAAGGATTGCTGGGACTGACTGTGGATTATTATAATACCAACACTTCTAATATGTTGTTGAACGTACCTGTTCCTCATTTGACCGGATATAGCACTGCATTGATGAATATCGGTAAAGTAAACAACAGGGGATGGGAAATAGCATTGACCTCGCAGAAGAATATAACGAAAGATCTCGGTTATTCATTCAATGCCAATTATGCTACGAATACAAACGAAGTAAAGGCGCTCGGTCCGGGTAATGCTCCTATCATATCTACCGGTAGCGTAGATCATGCGTATTACATAACGAAAGTTGGTGAACCTATCGGCTGTTATTATCTGTTGGTGCAGGATGGTATTTTCTCCAATGAAGAAGAATTGAAGAAATATCCTCATTTCAGCAATACCAAGCCCGGAGATTTCCGGTTTGTGGATGTAGATGGAGACGGTGTGATGGACTTGGATAAAGACCGTACGATAGTAGGTAACTATATGCCTGATTTCACCTATGGATTCGGGGGAAAAGTGTGGTTTAAGGGATTTGATCTTGATTTCAATTTCCAGGGAGTGTATGGTAATGAGATTTTGAACTTGAATCGCCGATACATTGATAATCTGGAAGGCAATACCAATGGCACTACCATCGCCTTGAATCGTTGGAAGAGTCCGGAAGATCCGGGAAACGGTCAGGTGAATCGTGCCAATCGTAAATCAAAAGGTTATAATGGACGTACGTCAACTTGGCATTTGGAAGATGGTTCTTATCTGCGGTTGCAGAATGTGACACTGGGATATACTCTGCCGAAGAATCTGACCCAGCGCTTTTTTGTAGAAAAGTTGAGAGTATACGTTTCCGGACAAAATCTCTGGACTTCAACTAATTATAGTGGATACAATCCGGAAGTGAATGCCCGGCCGTCTAATTCTCTTTCACCAGGTGAGGATTATGGTACTTATCCATTGGCTAAAACATTCTTATTTGGATTGAATATAACTCTTTAATCATCCTTTAAAATACACGTTGTATGAAAAAATATAAACTAATACTATTCTTGTCAACTGCTTTTCTATCAGTTGCCTGTACAGATAGTTTCTTCGATTTGGAACCAAGTAGCAGTGTACCTACCGATAAGGTATATAAGACAGCAGACGATTTTAATGTAGCTGTGATGGGATGTTACTCTAAATTGCAGACACAGGTTTCCTATTTTACGGAGTGCTGCGAATATCGGAGTGATAATTTGACATTGAGCGCACCTACTGCCGGAACGCAGGACCGTTATGATATCGACCAGTTTGCAGATAAAGCTTCTAACGGCATTCTGGAAGATGCTTGGGCGAATTTTAATAATGGAGTCTATCGTTGTAATCTTATATTAGATAGGATTGATGAAGCCAACTTTGACGCTACTCTGAAAAAACAATATAAAGGAGAAGCCCTTTTCATTCGTGCACTTACCTATTTTAATATGTACCGTCTGTGGGGAGGAATACCTATGACTAATAAGGTGGTAACAGTGGCCGAAGCTCTGAAAATCGGACGTAGTTCAGACCAGCAGGTTTATGATTTCCTTGTCGGTGATTTGAATCAGGTTATTAATGAAAGTATGTTGCCGTCTTCTTATGCAAGTGCCGATATGGGACGAGTGACTTCCGGTGCTGCAATGGCACTGCTCGGCAAGATTTACCTCACTTTCCATAAATGGACGGAAGCTCGAAATGTGTTATCTCAATTGATAGGTAAGTATTCTCTGATGACTACTCCGGACCGGGTTTTTGATGTAAATAATAAAATGAATGATGAGATCATTTTTGCTGTTCGCTTTAATAAGGATGTGGAAGGAGAAGGGCATGGATACTGGTTCTCTATTATTAACCTGACCGACGATACCAATCAGACAAAGGCGCTGAAAGAATGTTATAAAGACGGGGATAAGCGGAAAGATTTGATTACTTATGTAAAGGTGGAAGATAAGGTCTGTGTCATGAATAAATTTAAAGATATCAAGAGCGCGACTTATAACACTGTTGGTAATGACCAGATTATTCTCCGTTATGCCGATGTATTGTTGATGTATGCGGAAGCTTTGAATGAAATTAGTTACAGCAATTTGCAGAATTCAGAAGCCTTGGTTGCTTTGAATGCTGTACATACCCGTGCCGGATTGTCTCCGATTTTGATTACAGAGTTACCCGACCAGGATAGTTTCCGTAGTGCGATCATGCTGGAACGTCAACAGGAATTTCCTTATGAGGGACAGCGTTGGTTCGATTTGGTACGTATGGGAGGTGCTAAGGAAGCCATGAAAGCGGAAGGACATATTATTCAGGATTACCAATTCCTGTATCCTATTCCCAAAACAGAATTGGAAAGAATAAACAACACAGAATTGTTGTGGCAGAATACGGGATATTAATAGGGTTAAACTAAAAGAATTCAGACAATGAAAAAAATAATATATAGCTTGTTGTTTATTCTCACAGTAGTTTTTACTGCTTGTGAAGAAGATCTGCCAAAAGCGAATTTCGATTTATATGAACTGAAGTCACTTACGGCAACAGCCGGAGATATGAATGTGACTCTTGCTTGGGAGGCATACGAAAATGCCCGGCCTAATGAATATTTGATTCTTTGGACTTCCGGATCGTCAGACGCGGAAGGAGGTGAGATGACTGTGGATGCGAAAACAATGACTGCCACAATCAATAATCTGGTGAATGACGTTGCTTACACTTTTTCTGTACAGCCTCGTTATACAGGAGGATTGGCTAGTAAAACGACTGCTGCTTGTACGCCGAAGAATGCGAGATACCCGATTTCTGATCTGACGGCAGCAGCCGGCAATGAAAGAGTGCGTTTGAGATGGACAAAACCTGCCAGTGAACGTTTTACCCGTTATCAGGTTACTGTTAATCCGGGCAATCAGATTATCAATCTGGATGACACTTCATTGGAAGAATACATTGTTGACGGGTTGACTAACGATCAGGAATATACGTTCAACGTAGTTTGTGTTTATCCTACAGGCAATTCTATTCCAGTGGAAACTTCAGCTACTCCGGGATTGATCTATCCTATTCTTGCCAATACGGAACTGGTCGTGTGGGAACCTTGCGCCTTTGCTTATAACGATATGTATTTTATGGCAGGTGAAGTGAAATCGGTAAGCTGGGATTTTGGTGATGGTACGACATCAGGAGAAAACAACCCTGTACATGCATTTGCTACTACCGGAACTTATACAGTAGCTGTTACGGTGACTTATGTAAATAACACAACCGAGTCGGGTAGTCTGGCTGTTACAGTCGGCAATTATAAATGGAATTCTGTCGATTTGAACTTTGGCGGACTTACCGGATATGTAAAGACTTCCAATCCGGTGTTCTCTCCGGATGGAAAAACAATGTACATCCCAACATCTACTCCTGCAGGGCATTTATTTGCTATTGATGTAGTGAGCGGTGAATTCAAATGGGTGTTTGCTATTGATAAGGTGACTTATGGCGGAGGAGCGTTAGTCGGTTCTGATGGCACTATTTATCAGTGTGTAAGTAATGCTTCCGTAAATAATGTATATGCAATAGCACCTACTAATGGTAAACAAAAATGGGCGGTTAAATTGGATGGCGTAATAGGAGCTTTCCCTGCATTGTCTGCAGATGGTATCCTTTATTGTTTGACTAATAAAAGCATATTGTATGCACTTGATGTAGCTAATCAGGGCAGTATCAAATGGCAAAAACAGTTAGATGGTGACACGGGAGGTGCTGTTGTCCTTGATAAAAAGGGCAATGTTTACGCTGGTACGAATGCAACTATTTATGCCTTCAACTCAAAGGGTGAACCGCTTTGGACATTAGAGGGAGATAATAAAGTTACAGAACGAGGAGCTTTTGCGTTGAATGGTAATATGCTTTATGCGACGTTGAAAGGAGGAGGACTTGTTGCTGTCGATATGACAAACGGGACAAAGATATGGACGTATCCGACTACGAAAGGTGATGCCTATTTTCCGATTGTAGATAAAAATGGTAATATTTACTTTACGGAGAAAAATTCACAGACGGTTCATGCGGTGAATTCTAGCGGATCTAAAATCTGGGAGAAAAAAGTAGGCAACAATTTGAATTACAGTGGAGGTGCCTTGAGCACGGATGGTATTCTTTATATAGGTACTCAATCGAATAACAAAGTGTTGGGACTTGATATCACTAATGGAAACATCGTTTTTGAAGAAACTGTAGGACAACAAGTCATGGCAGCTGTTACTATTGGTCCGGACAAACGGCTTTATTGCGGAACGATCGGATCTGGTAATATCGGTGCTGTCAAAGCATTTGATATTAATAAGACTTTGGAGACAGACTCCTGGAGTATTCGTGGTGGTGATATTCAAGGTACAAACCGTCAAAAGTAAGCGATAATGAGAGTTTCTGTTTTTATCTTATTTATAGCGATGACAATAGGTTTATATGCACAGAAATATAAAGTAGGTACTACTACGGCTTTGTGGAAAGTACCTGCTTCCACAGACTTTTCTCAAGCTCGGTCTGTGGGGCTAGAGTATGTGGAAGTTGCATTTAACCAGTGTTATAGAGGCGTTCCGGCAAATGAGGTCATTCCTCGTGTTCGGGATATGAAAGCAAAAATTGATAGTGCCGGTATCAAAGTCTGGTCTATACATCTTCCTTTTTCCCGCACGCTGGATATATCGGTTCTTGATGAAAAGAAAAGGAAAGAAAATGTAGATTTTATGGTGGAGATGATTGAACAGTGTGCTCAATTTCAACCGAAATGTTTAGTTCTGCATCCAAGTTCCGAACCGATTGACGACAGTATTCGGGCACAAAGAATAGCCAATGCTTCCAGGTCTATCGCTTATCTGAAGAAGTATGCGGATCAGATAGGAGCACAGTTATGTATAGAGAATCTGCCGCGGACTTGTCTGGGAAATACTCCTGAAGAACTTTGGGAGATTATCAAAGACATTCCCGGTGTGAAGGTTTGTTTTGATACCAATCATTATACAAAAGGAACGACGGAACATTTTGTAGAAACCATTGGTGAACGTATTGGCACCATACATGCTTCGGATTTTGATTTTGTCAACGAGTGCCACTGGCTTCCTACGCAAGGCGATATTAAGTGGGGAAAGTTAATGCACGCACTCGAAGGAGTCGGTTATGAAGGAGTTTTCATGTATGAAGCGACTAAAGATCATGAAAGCCATGATACACGTCCAACACCGGAACGGGTCGTTGAAACTTTCAATAAAATAATAAATGATTATAAAACACTGAAATAAGATGGATATAATAAGAAAAATTCAATATTTACTGTTTTGCCTTTTGGCAATAGGTTTTGTTGCTTGCGATGATGATGACAACAACAGTACCGAAACAGGTCATGAAGGAATCCTTACTCAATTGGCAGAGGAAGTGGATGCCACAGCACAACAGTTGTGGAGTTCTTCTCCTTTGATTGTCAATGCCGGACGTACTGCTACTTTGACCAAAATTCAGGGGTATGCGGATAAATGTAAAGATGATTATTTCATCAGTTATCTGAATGGTTTCGACCAGGCAAGTACAAGTATGGAAAAGTGTGATCCTATTATCTATTTTTATCGGAGCGCATTTGACCGCGTGATGGATGGAGTTAAAAACTCAAAAGTGGAAAATGGTACGGCAGAGATTTGGGCACTCTATAATATGGGGTATGTGGTTAAGACTCCGTCAGGGTGTTTTGCTATTGACATATCTCATCGTTGGGCAAAAGAACTGGCACCTTATATTGATTTTCTCTGCGTCACTCATAAGCATTCCGATCATTATAACAATGATCTTATTCAGGCTATGTTTGATTTAGGCAAACCGGTATTGTCTAACTACCTGAAAGATACGACATATCCTTATACCGCAAAAGGAGATAAAGATTATGAAATAGGAAAATTCAAAATTAAAACCTGTATCACCGATCACAACAATTCCGGGTTATCTAATTTTGTGACTGTATTTTCGATTGATTGTGGTGAAGATACCGGTAACTTCGTCTTTATGCATGTAGGAGACTCCAACTATAAACCGGAACAATATACGAATCTAGCTTCTCATGTGAATGTATTGATACCACGTTACGCTCCCAATGCACTGACTGAAAATAATATTCTGGGTTCGGGTGCAGGGCAGGTAGAACCGGATTATGTCTTGTTATCGCATATTCTGGAACTTGCTCATGCCGGTGTTGACGAATCGAGATGGTCATTGGAACTGGCACTCGAACGGGCTTCGAAGATTAACTGTGAACAGACCTATGTACCAATGTGGGGAGAAAAAATGGTCTGGAAAAACAATAAACTGAATTAAAATTCTTAATGTTTGAACTTATGAAACGGATATGTAACTTCATACTTCTTCTATGCTTGGTACAACTGGCTGTTGCCCAAAATAGAATAACTGAAATCAAAGAAAACCTGTTAGGAGATCATCCTGATAAAATACTGGTTGTATCACATCGGGCCGACTGGCGTAATGCTCCGGAAAACTCATTGCAAGGTATACAGAATTGCATTGATATGGGAGTCGATATGGTAGAGATCGATTTGAAAAGAACAAAAGACGGACATTTGGTAGTGATGCATGATAAAACAATCAATCGCACCATGAACGGAAAAGGGCTGGTAGAAGATTATACATTAGCGGAATTGAAAGCAATGCGTCTTAAAAATGGCGTCGCTTGTAAAACAAGACATCAGATTCCTACATTGGAGGAAGTCATGTTGCTCTGCAAAGGTAAGATAATGGTAAATATTGATAAGGGCTATGATTATTTTCAGGAGGCTTATGCCGTACTCGAGAAGACAGGAACAGTCGACCAGTGTGTTATCAAAGCCGGGCTTCCTTATGAACAAGTGAAAGCTGAAAACGGTGCTGTGTTGGATAAAGTAATTTTTATGCCTATTGTACAGTTGCACAAAGAAGGAGCCGAAGCTATTATTGATAG
Organism: Bacteroides sp. AM16-13; assembly: GCF_003602705.1. Classification (NCBI taxonomy): domain Bacteria; kingdom Pseudomonadati; phylum Bacteroidota; class Bacteroidia; order Bacteroidales; family Bacteroidaceae; genus Bacteroides; species Bacteroides sp. AM16-13. The sequence continues at coordinate 231,901 of NZ_QTLK01000001.1, read as the reverse complement.
TTACCAGACACACATGAAGCCTGCTGCTTATGAATTAGTATTCGACAATGATAATCCGGAGGTTCTTAACTTGATAAAGAAAGTGCGTGATACAGGTTCTAACTTGTTTATCAATTCTCTTTGGCCCGAACTATGTGGCGGTCATGATGATGACCGTGCGGTGGAACTCCATCAACCGGAAGAAAGCTGGGGATGGATCATTAATCAGGGAGCGAAATTAATTCAAACCGATCGTCCTGCGCTGTTATTGGAATATCTGCGCAAAAAGAAACTTCACGACTAACCGTATTTCTTCATGTTAAAACAGCTTATAAACTTTTACAAGGTCTCTTCACCGGGACCTTGTAACGGGGAGGCTTTGTCCTCTTCCGATGAACGTCGTCTGAAGTATCTGAAATGGTCTACCTTCCTTTCGGCAACTTTTGGCTACGGTATGTATTACGTTTGCCGCCTTAGCCTGAATGTCGTAAAGAAGCCCATCGTAGAGGAAGGAATCTTCTCTGAAACGGAGCTGGGAATAATCGGCTCCGTATTATTCTTCACTTACGCCCTCGGAAAGTTCACGAATGGTTTCCTTGCCGACCGTAGCAATATCAATCGCTTCATGACTACTGGTTTATTGGTTACGGCATTAGTGAACTTATGTCTCGGCTTTACCAATTCTTTTATTCTGTTTGCTGTCCTTTGGGGGATTAGCGGATGGTTTCAGTCTATGGGGGCCGCCTCCTGTGTGGTTGGCCTTTCCCGTTGGTTCACGGACAAAGAACGGGGTTCCTATTACGGATTTTGGTCTGCCAGCCATAACATCGGTGAAGCGTTAACCTTTTTGATAATTGCGTCTATTGTCAGTCTCTTGGGTTGGCGATACGGCTTCTTCGGAGCCGGTATTGTCGGTTTGCTTGGAGCTTTAATCGTGTGGAAGTTCTTTCATGACACTCCCGAGAGTCAGGGTTTCCCTCCAGTGAATGTTCCCAAACAGAAAAAAGAGATGAGTGCAACAGAAACGGCGGATTTCAATAAAGCACAGCGCCAGGTGTTGATGATGCCTGCCATTTGGATTCTTGCCCTTTCGAGTGCTTTTATGTATATCAGTCGTTATGCGATAAACAGCTGGGGCGTCTTTTACTTGGAAGCTCAAAAAGGGTATTCTACCCTGGATGCCAGTTTTATCATTTCTATCTGTCCGGTTTGTGGTATCATCGGTACGATGTTTTCCGGAGTGATTTCGGATAAATTGTTTGGTGGTCGTCGCAATGTTCCTGCCTTAATCTTCGGATTGATGAATGTATTTGCACTTTGCCTTTTCCTGTTGGTTCCGGGCGTACATTTTTGGATAGATGTATTGGCTATGATTCTTTTTGGTTTAGGAATTGGAGTACTAATTTGCTTTTTGGGTGGTTTGATGGCTGTCGATATTGCTCCTCGCAATGCATCGGGAGCTGCATTGGGAGTTGTTGGCATTGCCAGTTATATTGGTGCCGGATTGCAGGATGTGATGAGTGGTATACTGATAGAAGGGCAAAAAACGGTTCAGAACGGAGTAGATGTTTATGACTTCACTTATATTAATTGGTTTTGGATAGGGTCGGCTCTACTGTCAGTACTTTTTGCGTTATTGGTCTGGAAAGCAAAATCAAAAGAGACAGATTAGTTCCAAGTATATTAGGTTAGATTGAAAAAACTTGTTTGTAAAAGAATGTAACAGGTGTTTGTTTTCAAAGGTATTGGATTTAATTTCGGGAAGTTCGTTGTTACGATTCTTCCCGAAATGTTTTTATCATATTTACTTTGTCTCTGCCAGCCAACGATTGATATTGCGGGTTTCCGCACTGAATTCCACACCGATCCTCACTACTTCCCGATGATCTTTCTGATAAGGAATTAGGTAACCTTTTTCATTAATCTGTTTTATTGCTTCTTCTGCGGTTCCATTTAGTTTGAATTCAAATACATAGACATATTGGGGCGTTTTGACCACAGCATCGGCACGTCCGCGAGCACTGCGTACTTCTGCTTCTGTGAATTGTCCCATTAGTTTGAATACAAGATAGAAAATAACCTGATAGTGCCGTTCGGTCTGGTCATTCAGTTCATACGGAATATCAGCAAAGAAAGCCTCCAAACGGGTGAGGAAAGATTCATAATCACCTGTGCGTAATTCCTGAACGAATTTTCCGATATAAAATCCTTGATCGTTGTTCTTCATTGGAGTGTAAAACGGAACAAGAAAGTTAATGAATCCGTAGCGCACTTCATCATTCGGAAAATCAAGCCGATAGTTCTGAAACTCTCTGTCGTAATCCTTAATAGTCAGATATCCACTTTGATAAATCAGCGGTATAGGATTATTAGCATCCATTCTGTATTCTACAAAAGAAGAAGCAGGCGCTTCTATACCATTTAATAAAGTACGGAGATCATATTCACTTTTTTGTAGTAGTTCAACCAAGAATGTTGGCGTACCGGTTTGGAACCAATAGCTGCCCAACTCTAATTTACTGAAAGCATTCAATACGCTGAACGGATTGAATACCCCTGAGCCATCCGAGTGAAAATGATAACCGTCATAGTTGCGTTTCATTGCTGCGACTACTTCTTCTGGAGTCTGATGATTTTTGCGACCGAAAATTTCAATCTCGGGTTTGAAAGTACTCTCCAGTTCTTCTCGGGTAATACCGCAAAGTGTGGCATAAGAATAGTCTAGGCTAATGTCATTCAACTGATTCAGATCGCTGAATACGCTGACTTGAGAGAACTTCGTAACTCCGGTCAGGAAAACAAAACGGAGATATGCGTCAGCACTTTTCAATACTCCATAAAAGGCTTTCAATATCTGACGATACTCTTCGAACAATCTCGGACGGGTAATGGCTTGCAAAAGAGGTTTGTCATATTCGTCTACTAATACAACGACGTTTTTTCCAGTTTTCAGAAAAGCTTGCTCGATCACATAGCTAAAGCGTTCTTCGGGGCTACGATCTTTTTTCTCATCACCATAAATAGCTTCCCATTTCTCTAAATATTGGTTTAGCATTGCGATTAAATCCGCTGCCGTCTCATATTTTTTTGCATTCAGATCAAGGTGTAAAACAGGAAACTGCTCCCATTTCGTCTCTAGTTGTTCAATGGCCAAACCATTAAATAGCTCTTTTTTTCCTTGGAAATAAGCATCGAATGTCGAAATTAATAGACTTTTACCAAAGCGGCGTGGTCTGCTTAGAAAATATGGCTTTCCCAAATTGGCCATACGCCATACAAGCGCAGTTTTATCCACATAAAGATAATTCTCCTTCCGTATTCCTTCAAATGTCTGTATTCCAATAGGAAGTTTACGCATTAAGTTGTCCATATCCGATGGTTTTAGAGTTTCTTACGCAAAGATACAATATGCAAATGAGAATTTAAGTAGAATACAAACATTATCTTTTCAGAATAAATTCAGTATTATGCTTTTCCTTTGCCGGAGATAATTTATTATCTTTGTAACTTTAACCCGATAATCAATGAGTAGAATAATATTAAATACTAAGATTTGGCTGTTTGTGTTGTTGCTTGGAATGTCGTTTCCCGCATGGGCACAAAGTGATGATTTCAATACATGGACTAAATTTAAGGTAAATCATAAGATAGATTCCCGTTTCTCGGTTTCAGGCGATTTGGAATTACGTATGAAGGATGATATAAGTCGATTAGATCGTTGGGGACTGACAGTTGGTGGAAGTTATCGCCCTTGTTCTTTTTTGAATCTGGGGGTGGGATATGAGACCCATCTTCGGAATTTGGGTGATTCAGACTGGAAGTTGAGACATCGATATCATATATCTGCCACTGCCAACTTTCGTTATCAATGGTTGAAAGTGTCTTTGCGGGAGAGGTTTCAGCAGACTTTTGACCGTGGTGATTCTGAAACTCGTCTACGTTCTCGTTTGAAGTTATCCTATGCTCCTACAAAAGGAATCGTTTCTCCTTATTTCTCTGTTGAAATTTATCAAAGTCTGGATGATACCTCTTTTTGGAGAGCAGACCGTATGCGCTATCGTCCCGGAGTGGAGATTGCTTTAGCCAAACGATGGTCATTGGATGCATTTTATTGTTATCAATATGCATCTTCGCAAGGCAGACACATTGCCGGAATAGAAGTGGGGTATTCTTTTTGAAATAAATGACGGATAGTAAATAATAACCAATGCTAATATAATAATGTGGAGTTCAGAATGTCTTGTTTTTGCATGTGTTATGTAAATGGCTGATTACGTGCTTTTTATATAAAAGATTAATCTTTTTAAAGGAAAATATTTCTTTTCTTAACTATAATCTGTACTTTCGCTTCCACATTTCAAACTGTAATGTGGGAATTTAAGATTCTACAGTTGCAACAGACGTGTTGTATGGTTTTTCATAACCGAAAGTGAATACTTCCTCTTATGGCATTCTTTCTGCTTAATCAAGAATTTCTTTTTTTGAACTAATAGAAAAACAAAATGAAAACATGCCATAACCTATTTGTGGGAGTAGGTTTTTTTATCCTTTGTTGTACTATGTTTACTGCTTGTGTAAACCATATTTCGGAGGAAGAAGGGGAAATCATTAATAATGGAGATATTCCGTTGAAGTTTGTAGCTGATATTCATGAGATTATGAATACTCGTGTAGTAAACAATAGTTTTGGAGAAAAAGATGAAGTGGGATTATTTGCACTTGCAGGAACTACTACAATGCAAGAAGAACGTTATGCAGATAATCTTCATTTTGTGCGTTCATCTACTGGTGAGTTTGTATCTGATGAGTCGGTTTACTATCCGGATGATGGAGTAACATTGAATTTAATCAGTTATTATCCATATCAGAAGGGCGGGGTAGCAATGGGTGAAAGTTCCATGCAAGTGACCGTTGCAACAACTCAAGATAAACTGGATGATTATTCTCATTCTGATTTTCTAGTTGCTTCCAAAAAGGAAGTATTAGCTAGTAAAGATGCAGTTGCTTTGACTTACAACCACCAGTTCTTTCGCATGAAAATAGTCCTTGTCCCCGGAGAGGAAGAGAATATAGAAGAAATACTATCTGTGAAACCTACACTTTCGGTGAGTGGCTTTTATACTAAGACCATTTATGATTTTCAGAAGAAAACATTCTCTGCCTATTCTGAAGAGAAAGATATTACTCCTGCAGGAGAATGGGAAATAAAAGACGGTCGACTGGTAGGAAAAGAGCTTATTTTGATCCCTCAAGAGGCGACAGCCGGATACCAATACATAACATTGGAAGCTGCCGGCAAACTATATACCAGTTTATTACCATCCACTTTACAATTGGAAAGTGGAAAACAGAGAGAGTTGGAAATAACGTTTGTATCGGCCGAAGATATATTAATGAGTAAAGTGAACGGAGAAATCGGAGATTGGGATGGGACAGAAGTGGACCATACCGAATCGGGTATTTTGCATAAATACATAGATGTATCGAAGCTGACTTTTGAAAAATCGAATGTGTACAAAGTGATACATTCGGGAAAACAAGTAGCCGAAATATGTAAAGAGTATCTTGTAACTCCGGATTTTTCTTCTCAAGCGATTGTTGCCTATCCGATGAAAGAAGACGGTAGCGTTAATTTATCTCAAGGGATTGTAGCACAGTTATTAGGAAAATCAGGAAAAGTGAATGGTGGAAGTGTATCATGGAATATGGAAGATCATTCATTAACCTATGTGGATGGCACCTTATTGGCTCGTAATAATGTTTATGTGCTGGCAGACGGAACAATCTCCTTATCAGTAACACTGGCAGATGATGTGTTACCTGTTTTGGCACAGGAAGATATTGTTCGTGATGTTCGTGGAGGAGTCATCCATAATTATCCGTTAGTGAAGATCGGAACTCAATACTGGATGAGGAGTAATTTGGAGACATCTTTATATGTAAACGGTGATGCGCTCCCTAAATTGAATCAGGTAACAGCAAATATAGCCGGATATTTGCAATCTACTACAGAGCATTATTTTTATACCGCTAATGTTGCGCTTTCCGGTAGGATCTTGCCAACTCACTGGAGTATACCGAATTGGGAAGACTGGAATATTTTAAAAGACTACTTGAAGGGGGAAGCTTCTTTGTTGAAGTCAGGGACCTGGTTGTCCCTGAAGACGGAAGAACAAGTGCAACCTGCAACTAATTTATCCGGTTTTAATGGTATTCCTGTAGGAATGTATGTAGGGGCTTTTCAAGCAGATTATGAGAACAAACATTTGGCATATTGGACATTGGACAATACAAATGCCACCATCGATACTAAGGTTTTCTACATGAAAAGTGATACGAATATCATAGAAGAATCTAATGCGGGTATTGATACGAAAGCTTTCGCTATTCGTTGTATTAGAAAGTAAATCAGTGAAAATTGCATCTCCTTTTCATAAATTGCTTATATTTGGGAAGTAAAACTAACTAAAAGAGAGAACTATGAAGAAGATAATAAATCCCTGGAAGGGTTTGGAAGGGTACAATTGTTTCGGTTGTGCTCCTAATAATGAAGCCGGAGTAAAAATGGAATTTTATGAGGATGGTGACGAAGTAGTGAGCATTTGGAAGCCACGTCCCGAGTATCAAGGCTGGATTGACACTTTGCATGGCGGTATTCAAGCAGTTTTGATGGATGAAATCTGTGCGTGGGTGGTGCTTCGTAAACTACAAACGACTGGAGTGACTTCGAAGATGGAAACCCGTTACCGAAAATCTGTTGATACCAAAGATTCTCATATAGTATTGCGCGCCTCTATTAAAGAAGTGAAGCGGAACATTGTCATTGTTGAAGCAAAATTATATAATGAGGATGGAGAAGTATGCACAGAATCGGTTTGTACCTACTTTACTTTCTCGAAAGAAAAGTCGAAAGACGAAATGCATTTTACGAAATGTGATGTAGAGCCGGAAGAGATATTGCCTTTAATTTGAAATAAAAACTCAAGTTTTTGTGATAAATGTTTGGTGGTTTCAAACAAATGCTTTACTTTTGTCGCAGTTAATAAAAGAAATATGAAATATACAACTACACATCATCATCATCATTTTCCTAACGAATAATCGGTGGGCGTGGATGATATTGTGTATAACTATATAAACGATAACTAAGGCTTGCCGAATACGGTAAGCCTTTTTTTATTTCTCAACGCATATTATAATTAAAAATTAAATAAAGTCATGTTAAGAATCGCAGTACAAGCCAAAGGACGTCTCTTCGAAGAGACAATGGCACTTTTAGGAGAGTCGGATATTAAGTTGAGCACTACAAAACGTACCTTATTGGTGCAGTCTTCCAATTTCCCTATTGAAGTTCTATTCCTTCGTGATGATGATATCCCGCAGACAGTGGCTACCGGTGTGGCAGACCTAGGAATTGTTGGCGAAAACGAATTTATGGAAAAGGAAGAAGATGCGGAAATCATCAAACGTTTGGGATTCAGTAAGTGTCGCCTTTCATTGGCTATGCCGAAAGATATTGAATATCCCGGTTTGTCATGGTTTAACGGTAAGAAGATCGCTACTTCTTATCCGGTTATTCTTCGCAACTTCCTGAAGAAAAATGGTGTAAATGCTGAAATTCACGTGATTACCGGTTCCGTAGAAGTGTCTCCGGGAATTGGATTGGCTGATGCTATTTTTGATATTGTAAGCTCCGGTTCTACGTTGGTAAGTAACCGTTTGAAAGAAGTGGAAGTCGTAATGAAGTCGGAAGCATTGCTGATTGGCAACAAGAATATGAGCGACGAGAAAAAAGAAGTGCTCGAAGAACTGCTGTTCCGCATGAATGCCGTAAAAACAGCCGAAGATAAAAAATATGTATTGATGAATGCTCCGAAAGATAAACTGGAAGAAATCATTGCTGTATTGCCGGGTATGAAGAGTCCTACGGTGATGCCGTTAGCACAGGAAGGCTGGTGCTCTGTCCATACAGTACTTGATGAAAAACGTTTTTGGGAAATCATTGGAAAACTGAAAGGACTGGGAGCAGAAGGCATTTTAGTACTGCCAATTGAAAAGATGATTGTATAAATATATAGGCATCTAATAAAATAGTAACCATGAGATTGATTAAATATCCCTCAAAAGAACAGTGGACGGAACTTTTGAAACGTCCGGCACTGAATACGGAAAATTTGTTCGACACTGTTCGCTCTATTATAAATAAGGTAAAAACAGAAGGTGACAAAGCCGTCTTGGAATATGAAGCTACTTTTGATAAAGTCACCTTGTCTGCGCTTGCTGTGACTCCTGAAGAGATACAGGTTGCCGGAACATTGGTAAGCGATGAACTGAAAGCAGCCATCTCCCTGGCAAAACAAAATATTGAAACCTTTCATGCTTCCCAACGTTTTATCGGAAAGAAGGTAGAAACAATGAACGGTGTGACTTGCTGGCAAAAATCGGTAGGAATCGAAAAAGTGGGATTGTATATTCCGGGTGGAACAGCACCACTTTTCTCAACTGTATTGATGTTGTCTGTTCCGGCTAAAATTGCAGGATGCAAGGAAATCGTACTTTGCACGCCTCCCGATAAGAATGGAAATATTCATCCGGCTATTCTTTTTGCTGCGCAACTGGCAGGTGTCAGTAAAATATTCAAGGCTGGTGGTGTGCAGGCTATTGCCGCTATGGCCTATGGAACGGAGAGTGTCCCCAAAGTATATAAGATATTTGGTCCAGGCAATCAATATGTGACAGCTGCCAAACAGTTGGTAAGCCTGCGTGATGTAGCTATTGATATGCCTGCCGGTCCTTCTGAAGTCGAAGTTCTGGCAGATGCATCTGCCAACCCGGTTTTTGTAGCAGCAGATCTTTTGTCACAGGCAGAACACGGAATAGATAGCCAGGCTATATTGATTACCACTTCCGAGAAGCTTCAAACAGAAGTAATGACGGAAGTAGAACGTCAATTAGCCGAATTGCCCCGTCGTGAAATTGCTGCAAAATCATTAGAGAATAGTAAACTGATTTTAGTAAAGGATTTGGATGAAGCATTGGAACTGACTAACGCATACGCGCCGGAACACTTAATTATAGAAACGGAAAACTACATGGAAGTAGCAGAGCGTGTAACAAATGCCGGTTCTGTTTTCCTTGGATCGTTAACTCCCGAAAGTGCCGGCGACTATGCTTCCGGAACGAATCATACCTTGCCTACCAACGGTTATGCCAAAGCATATAGCGGCGTCAGTCTGGATAGTTTTATCCGCAAGATTACGTTCCAGGAAATTCTCCCGGAAGGAATAAAGGCTATTGGTCCTGCTATTGAGGAGATGGCGGCTAACGAACATTTGGATGCGCATAAAAATGCGGTCACAGTTCGTCTCAAAGCAATTCAAAATTCATAACTTAAAATTTAAAGAAGTGAAAACATTACAAGAATTAACCCGGCCGAATATCTGGAAATTAAAGCCTTACTCTTCGGCACGTGATGAATATAAAGGAGTCACCGCTTCTGTTTTCCTGGATGCAAACGAAAATCCGTACAATACGCCTCACAATCGTTATCCGGACCCTATGCAGTGTGAACTGAAAACATTGTTGTCGAAAATTAAGAAAGTATCTCCCGAACATATTTTTCTCGGAAACGGCAGTGATGAAGCCATCGACTTGGTCTTTCGTGCTTTCTGCGAACCGGGTAAAGATAATGTAGTAGCTATCGATCCTACCTATGGAATGTATCAGGTCTGTGCCGATGTAAACGATGTGGAATATCGGAAAGTATTGTTGGATGATAACTTCCAGTTCTCTGCTGACAAATTGCTGGCAGCTACCGACGAGCATACCAAACTTATTTTCCTTTGCTCTCCTAATAATCCGACAGGAAATGATTTGCTTCGTTCCGAAATAGAAAAGGTACTTTGCCAGTTTGAAGGATTGGTAATGTTGGATGAGGCTTACAATGATTTTTCTAAAGCTCCGTCTTTCCTCGAAGAGTTGGACAAATATCCCAATCTCGTCGTATTCCAGACATTCTCCAAAGCCTGGGGATGTGCTGCTATCCGTTTGGGAATGGCTTTTGCTTCCAAAGAGATTATTGATATTCTTAGTAAAATCAAATATCCCTATAATGTCAACCAGTTGACTCAACAGCAAGCCATCGCCATGTTGCATAAACATTATGAGATAGAACGTTGGGTGAAAACTCTGAAGGAAGAACGTGACTATTTGGAAGCGGAATTTGAAAAGCTTCCATGTACCATTAAACTGTTCCCGTCTGATGCGAATTTCTTTCTGGCAAAAGTGACGGATGCCGTGAAAATCTACAATTATTTGGTAGGTGAAGGAATTATTGTGCGTAATCGCCATAACATTTCGCTTTGCTGCAACTGTTTGCGTGTGACTGTCGGTACCCGTGTAGAGAATAATACCCTATTGGCTACCCTTAAAAAATACCCGGGATAATTTATGAAGAAGAAAGTATTATTTATAGATAGAGATGGTACGTTGGTGATCGAACCTCCCGTAGATTACCAACTCGACTCATTGGAGAAGCTGGAATTCTATCCGAAAGTTTTCCGTAATTTAGGTTTTATCCGCAGCAAACTCGATTTTGAATTTGTGATGGTCACCAATCAGGATGGATTGGGTACATCTTCTTTCCCGGAAGAAACGTTTTGGCCTGCCCATAATCTGATGCTTAAAACATTAGAAGGAGAGGGGATTACTTTTGATGAGATTCTGATAGACCGTAGTTTCCCGGAAGATAATGCGCCCACCCGTAAACCACGTACCGGAATGCTGACGAAGTATCTAAATAATCCGGAATACGATCTTGCCGGAAGTTTTGTTATAGGCGACCGTCCTACGGATGTGGAACTTGCCAAGAATTTGGGTTGTCGGGCAATCTATCTGCAAAATTCACCTGAAACCCTGAAAGAAAAAGGACTGGAAGAAGTCTGCGCCCTTGCAACAACTGACTGGGATCAGATATCCGAGTTCCTTTTTGCCGGAGAACGGAAAGCGGAAGTACGTCGTACAACCAAAGAAACAGATATTGATGTGGCTTTGAACTTGGATGGAAACGGCGCTTGTGACATCTCTACCGGTCTTGGCTTTTTCGACCACATGCTCGAGCAGATTGGAAAACACTCCAGTATGGACTTGACAATCCGTGTAAAAGGAGATCTGGAGGTGGACGAACATCATACAATCGAAGATACTGCTATTGCATTAGGAGAATGTATTTACCAGGCTTTAGGTAGTAAGCGTGGAATTGAACGTTATGGCTATGCTTTACCGATGGATGATTGTCTTTGTCAGGTTTGTCTGGACTTTGGTGGTCGTCCCTGGCTGGTTTGGGATGCCGAATTCAAGCGTGAGAAGATAGGGGAGATGCCGACGGAAATGTTCCTTCATTTCTTTAAGTCACTAAGTGATGCGGCAAAAATGAATCTGAACATTAAGGCGGAAGGACAAAATGAACATCATAAGATAGAAGGTATTTTTAAAGCCCTTGCCCGTGCCTTGAAAATGGCAATCAAAAGAGATATCTATCATTTTGAACTTCCATCCAGCAAGGGAGTACTTTGATCTTTTTATAATAACAATATAGACTTATGCAGAAAAGAATCCTGTTAAGCCTACTTTTGGGAGTAATCTTCTCTATATCTATTTTTAGTCAGAATTTGAAAGTAGAGAAGATTACTCTTCCTGATAGTGAATTAACCAATCTGTACAAGATCGATTCGGGTGTATATCGTTCAGAGCAACCTTCGCATGAAGACTTTAAAGCTTTAGAAAAGTATGGTATTGGCGAAGCTCTCAATCTCCGTAATAGACATAGCGATGATGATGAAGCCGCAGGAACGAACGTAAAGCTTCATCGGGTAAAGACCAAAGCTCATTCCATCAATGAAGAACAGTTGATTGAAGCATTGCGTATTATAAAGAATCGTAAAGCGCCGATTGTTATCCATTGCCATCACGGATCAGATCGCACAGGAGCTGTTTGCGCACTTTATCGAGTGGTATTTCAGAATGTTTCAAAAGAAGACGCGATTCATGAAATGACTGAAGGCGGTTTTGGCTTTCATCGTATTTATAAAAATATCATTCGGAGGATTAAAGAAGCGGATATAGAGCAAATAAGAAGAAAAGTTATGTGTACAGAGGGATTTTAGTATGTAATTTTGTGCAGATACATGTCTTGCTAAAATGTTGTATCGAAGCTATGATGAGGCGTTATATTTTCTCAACTATTCTCACTGCTATGAGAAAAAATTCTCACTATAATGAGAAAATCTTCTCATAGTAATGAGTATTTTTTCTCATAGCAGTGAGAATAGTTTGATGTTTGTACTTCCCTATAAATTCTCTATTTCTTTAAGCCACATAGCTGAATTGGCATCACTAGGCATCCTCCAATCCCCCCGTGGACTAATAGAAATACTTCCTACTTTAGGTCCGTCCGGTAAGCAAGAACGTTTGAACTGCTGATTGAAGAAACGACGGAAGAAAGTGGAAAGCCATTTCTTGATGGTTTCTTCATCATACATATCTTTGAATGTCGTTTTTGCCAAATAGAATATCTTGGAAGGCCGGAAGCCGAAACGTAAGAAATAATATAGGAAGAAGTCGTGCAGTTCATAAGGACCTACCAAATCTTCTGTTTTCTGTTTAATTTCTCCGTTCTCATCCGCCGGAATCAATTCCGGGCTAATAGGAGTGTCTACAATATCAAGCAAAGTAGCTTTCGAGTTTTCGTCCATACCGTTTTCTGCCACCCATTGTACTAAATATTTCACAAGTGTTTTGGGAACACTCGCATTTACCCCGTACATGGACATGTGATCGCCGTTGTAAGTAGCCCATCCCAATGCAAGTTCGGATAAATCCCCTGTGCCGATAACCATTCCCCAAGTCTGATTGGCCACATCCATTAGTATTTGTGTACGTTCGCGCGCTTGCGAATTCTCGTATGTAACGTCATGTACATTCATGTCATGTTCGATGTCCTTAAAATGTTGGATGCAGGCATCTTTAATACTAATTTCACGGATGGATATACCTAATGATTTCATTAGATCGATCGCATTATGGTAGGTGCGGTCAGTCGTTCCGAAACCCGGCATCGTGATTCCGAGAATACCTTTCCGGGATAATCCCAGTTTATCGAAGGTCTTCACGCAGACGAGCAGTGCCAGTGTTGAGTCTAGTCCGCCTGAAATACCCACTACAGCTGTTTTGGCTCCGGTGTGAACTAATCTTTGTGCTAGTCCGGCCACTTGGATAGAGAATATTTCTTCGCAATGTTCATTTAGCTCAATTCCTTGTGGTACGAAAGGATGGGCATTGAACTTCCGGGTTAAGGTCAGTTCTTTGCTGTTGACAAATTCTGTTGCGATAGAAACCGCCTTCTTGTCTCCTAAATTTGCCTGATTAGCGGCGAAGGTAGTATTTATTCTGCGTTCTGCCCGGATGCGTTCCACATCAATTTCGCTGATAATCAGTTGCTCTTTCATACTGAAACGTTCGCTGCGTGCAAGCAGTGAACCGTTTTCATAAATCAGCCCATTACCGGCAAAAACCACATCGGTAGTAGATTCTCCAAAGCCACAAGACGAGAATACATATCCGGCAATACAACGTGCAGATTGTTGGCTGATGAGAGAACAAAGATAATTGTTCTTTCCAATGCCTTCATTATCAGCAGACATATTGAACAGAATTTCTGCTCCTTGCAGTGCCAATGAGGAACTTGGAGGTATAGTAGACCAAAGGTCCTCGCATATCTCAATGCCAAAAGTCGTATCTGAAGTCTCAAAAAGCAGATTTGCACCTATGGGAACGATTTGTCCACACAAGCGTACGTTGTTTGTAGTCAACTGAAGCGCTGATGTGAACCAACGTTGTTCGTAGAATTCTTTATAATTCGGCAGATAGGTCTTGGCTGCAACTCCCAACACTTTCCCTTTCTGAATCACTACGGCTGCATTGATAACTGTCGAATTGACAACGACAGGCATGCCAACAATAGAAATGATATCTAATTGACGGGTGTTATTCAGAATTTGCATCAGCCCCATTTCTGCTTCTTCCAGCAAAAGTTGTTGTCCGAATAGGTCACCACAAGTATATCCGGTGATACTCATTTCCGGGAAAATAATGATCTGCACTCCTTTTCCTTCAGCCACTGCAATCAGACTTTCTATCTTCTCTACATTGAATTTACAGTCAGCCACTTTTACGTGTGGCACGGCTGCAGCTACTTTTACAAATCCGTAGTTCATCTTATACCTTATTTATATATAATGAGTGCAAAAATAGGAAATAGTTTTGAATAATTATCTTTTCTATATTGAATCCTCTTAATAAGCTATTTTGTATGAGTTGTGATGTTGTTATTTGAGTAATTAAAGTAACTGTCAAAATGAACGTTTATATTCAACTATCATTGAAATATGTTGTGGATTTATTTTCATTTATGGGTTTGTGTACTTAAATATGTATCAAAAAGATATAAGTGGAAATTTGGTATAAAATATGCGACATATTGTTTCTTTTATTTAAATATAATATATATATTTGTAGCCAAAATAGAACAATATTAGAAGTGTATAACACCTAAACAGAACAAGTGATATTAGTGTTTAATTTATAACTTAAGAGAGCAGATGGTCATACATTTAATTCACACAGCAGTAACACGAAAAATCTATTTGGATATTTGGCGCAATATTAAGAATTTGCCAAGTTAGTCTATTCCTATTCTATATTTATAGATAATAATAGCCTGTCCCAAGTCGGTGCAGAAAATGCATAAACCGATTTTGGGAAAGGAGTGTATTATTCTACGCGAAGACTGCGTATTCCTTATTGTAGATAAATCTATAAAAATAAATCAATTTCATTAATTTAAAATCAAAGTATCAAAGATGAGAAAATCAATTCTCTTGTTTGTACTCTTTACTCTGACAAGTATCCCCCTGTTGCTTTTTGCACAGGGTGGATATCAGGTAACGGGACACATTATTTCGGCGGAAGACAATCAGCCGATGATTGGTGTGTCTGTTTTGGAGAAGGGTACGACGAACGGAGTAATTACCGATATGAATGGTAATTACAGTATCACAGTGACGAAATCCCCTGCTATTTTGCAGTTTTCTTACATTGGAATGAAAACGATGGAAAAGCAGGTGTCTGCTGCCACTCGCATGAATCTGAAGATGGAGAGTGATGCACAAATGGTAGAAGAAGTAGTGGTTGTTGCCTACGGTGTACGTAAGAAAGGTACGATTGCAGGTTCTGTATCTACGGTAAAAGCTGAAAAGATGGAAGATGTTCCTGCTCCGAGTTTCGATCAGGCACTGCAAGGGCAGGCACCGGGATTAATGGTGCTTTCTGAATCAGGTGAACCCAGTAAGGCAGCAACTTTTCGTATTCGCGGAACAAATTCAATTAATTCGGGGAAAGATCCTCTTTTTATATTGGATGGAGTGGCTATTTCAAGTTCAGATTTCAACACGATTAGTCCTAATGATATTGAGAGCATTTCAGTGTTGAAAGATGCTTCTTCTACTTCTATCTATGGCGCACGTGCTTCTAATGGCGTGGTAGTAATCACTTCCAAGCGTGGACGTATGGGGGAAGCTGCCAAGATTACTTTCCGTACACAACTAGGTTTTTCCCAATTAGCTTCAAAGGACTGGGATCAGATGGATACGAACGAACGTATTCAGTTTGAAAAAGAAGTGGGATTGGATAAAGGACAGGATTACGAGAAATTAAGTAAGATAAATATCAATTGGCTGGATAAGGTATACAATGACAAAGCACCCTTGCAGAATTACGAGTTATCAGTAAATGGTGGTACGGAAAAGTTAAATTATTATGTTTCGGGAAGCTATTATGATCAGGATGGTATTGCAGTAGGTTCTACATTTGAGCGTGTTAACTTCCGTGCCAATGTGGAGGCGAAAGCTAATAAATGGTTGAAAATAGGAACGAATACAATGTTTACTTATCAGGAGGTAGAACAGAGTGATGATGGTGAATATGCATTGTGGGCTCCTATTTCCGCATCTTTTTTCATGTTGCCTTACTGGAATCCTTATAAGGAGGATGGAAGTCTGGCTCTTCAGGATGACGGCAGTTGGAAAGGAACGACGGAGAATCCGTTAGCATGGATGGAAAACAATCCGTTATCAAATAAGAAGTATAAACTTTTATCTACTTTCTATGCTGAAGCTACACCTATAAAGAATCTCACAATTCGTTCACAACTAAGTGCAGATTATGGTCATACTACTTCTTTTTATCGAAGTTTTCCGAGTTATAAGCCAAATAATAATTATGGAGGTGCCCAGCGTAGTTCGTATGATATGCTTAATCTGATGATTACAAATACAGCAAACTACCGTTTTATGTTGAATGATGTTCATTCATTCAACTTTATGGTTGGGCAGGAAGGAGTCGATTATCATTATGAAGGTTTTCAGGTTACGACTCGTGGACAGACAAATGATATTTTGACAAACTTGTCTTCCGGTTCTACCGCTTCATCATGGGGAGATCCCGTTACGGAATATTCTTTTCTCTCTTTTTTTGGTCGTGGTGAATATAATTATGATGATCGTTACTATGCTGACTTTTCGGTTCGTGGGGATGGATCTTCCCGTTTCGGAACAGATAAACATTGGGGAGCTTTTTGGTCAGTCGGGTTTATGTGGAATCTCCGTAAGGAGAAGTTCATGCAAAAATATAAATGGCTTACTAATGCGCAAATAGCGATTAATACCGGTACATCGGGCAACTCTTCTATTAATAACTATGAACATTTGGCTTTAGTTTCCGGTGGATATAAGTATAACAATGAATCAGGTATTGCTATTTCCCAGTTGGGAAATGAAGAATTAAGTTGGGAGTCTACATGGGCTACTAATGTGGCACTGCATTTAGGTTTTATTGATCGTATAAATTTGGATGTGGAGTTTTATAATAAGAAAACTACTAATATGTTGATGGCAGTTCCCATTTCTTACACAACTAGCGGTTTTGGAACTCGTTGGGATAATGTGGGAGCTATGCGAAACCGTGGTGTAGAAATTAATGTCAGTGCAGACGTACTTCGCATCAAAGACTTTACATGGAATGTGAACGCCAATGTTTCATATAATAAAAATGAGATAACCGAGCTTTATAATGGGATAACAGAATATGTAGCCTCTGATACTGGTAGAATGGTTGCGGTAGGTCATCCGTTAGGTGAATTTTATCTGAACCGTTATGCAGGAGTCAATCCTACTAATGGAGATGCTTTATGGTATACCAAAGACGGTGAAATTACTACAGAATATAATGAAAATGACAAAGTGATGCTGGGTAAGACACATGAAGCTCCTTGGCAAGGTGGTTTTGGTACTACACTTTCTTGGCAAGGATTTTCACTTTCCGCACAGTTCACGTGGGTGGCCGATCGCTGGATGCTTAACAATGACAGAGTTTTTCAAGAGAGCAACGGACTGTTCAGTGCCTACAATCAGTCAAAACGTATGCTTTATGATCGATGGAAAAAGCCGGGAGATGTGACTGATATCCCTCGTTATGGAGTTACTCCTCAACTAGATTCACGATTCTTGGAAGATGCTTCTTTCCTGCGTCTGAAAAATTTAATGCTTAGCTATACATTCCCACAGAAATGGTTGCAGCGGACTAATTTTTTAAGTAGTGCCCGTATTTATGCGCAGGGACAGAATTTGTTGACATTTACAAGTTTTACAGGGATGGATCCGGAGTCTACCTCCAATGTGTATAAGGCTCAATACCCTATGTCCCGTCAGTTTACATTCGGACTGGAAGTTTCATTCTAAAATTAATCAGTGATGATAAGAAAAATAAAATTATATATAGTTTTAGTTGCGGTATTGCTTTCGGCATCTTCCTGTCTTGATAAATATCCGCAAGATGCAATTCCGCAAGAAGAGGCTATTAAGACAGTGAGCGATGTACGCCAAGCTTTGGTCGGTATTTATGCACAGTTTAAAAATGCCAGCCTATATAGCGGATACTTGACTTTATTGCCTGATATTCAGACGGATCTGGTATACGCTGTTAAAGGATATACAAATATCTATGGTGATGTATGGCGTAATGAAATATTAGCTATCAATAAACAGGTGGAATATGTGTATGGTGGCTTGTATACTGTCATCGGACGTTGCAATTTTGTTCTTGATAACATTGCTGCTGTAGAGGCCAACACTTCAGATGATGAACAACTGGACAAGTTGGATACCTATAAAGGTCATATCTATTTTGCCCGTGCGCTGGCTTATTCAGAACTGTTGAAGTGTTTCTGTAAAGCTTATGAAAGTGACGAAGAAGCTGCCAATGAACTGGGAGTTGTACTGCAGTCCAGCTACGTTAATCCGGGACCTGTAAAACGTGCTTCTTTAAAAGATTCGTATCAGTTTGTATTGGATGATTTGGCTAGATCGGCCGAATATCTGGCTACGGATGATGACACTGAGGTTATTTATAATTCTGCATATTTCACGATTGGTACAGTCAATGCTTTATATGCTCGTATGTACCTGTATATGCGGAAGTGGGAGAAAGCTGTTGAATATGCTACTAAAGTAATAGATAGTAAGAAATATATATTAGCTGATGCAACCAAGCATAGTTATTCGGTTACTTATAATGATTTTGCATACATGTGGCAGTATGATAATTCTACTGAAATCATTTGGAAAGTAATGTTTGAGGTAAATTCCTATGGAGGGGCATTAGGCACTGTATTCCTCAATTATGATTATACATCTTATAAACCGGATTATGTACCAGCTAAATGGGCATTGGATACCTATGCCAATGCTGATTTACGCTATAATGCTTATTTCGCTACGGCAACGACCGGATTTTCTCATGGGTTGACTTGGCCTCTTTTGGTTAAATACATGGGAAATCAGGATTTTATAAGCCAAAGATTGCTGTGTGTATCCATGCCGAAACCGTTCCGGTTAGCGGAACAATATCTGATTCGTGCAGAGGCTTATTGCCGGATGGGAGCATCTTATTATGGAAAAGCAGGAATTGATATTTCTACTTTACGTATGGCTCGTTATTCTTCTTATGGTGGCTCTACTACGCTTACAGAAGAAAATTGGTTTAAAACTGTCAGTGAAGAACGTATGAAAGAACTCTTTATGGAAGGTTTCCGTCTTAACGACTTGAAACGTTGGCATGAGGGATTTGAACGTAAAGAACAAACTTCGACTATCTCTCCGGGTAATACGTTGAAGTTAGAGAAAGACGATCCTCGTTTTGTATGGCCTATTCCACAACATGAGTTGGATGCTCCTGGCGTGGATCTAGCACCTAATGAAAGCAATAAATAATGTATAAAGATAATATAGAGAAACAATGAAACGATTAATAACAGGAATAGTAACACTTACGACGTTGGCTGTCGGATTCTGGGGATGTAATGATCTTTCCCGGACGACTTACAGCGGTTCCGACTACGTGATGTTCTCCGATACATTATCTATGTATCCGGTGCAGGACAGTGAGAAATGGTTTGAGATTCCGGTAGTAGCTACGAATATATGCGATTATGACCGTTCTTTTGGTGTGGAAGTAGACGATAAGGCTAGTAATGCAATTGAAAAAAAGCAATATGTAGTTGAATCAAATACGGTAACCATTAAAGCAGGGGAGCGAGTTGCAAAGTTCCGGATGAAGGGTGTTTATGAAAATATAGGTAAAACTGACTCTTTGTCGGTTACATTCAATTTGCTTCCGAAAGATGAAAATATATGGGATTTGTACGGTACACGTACTCGTGTTCAAATGCAAAAAGCATGTCCTTTTGAACTAAGTACTTTTGAAGGCTATTGTCTATTGACTTCTTCTTTCTTTAATGCATATATGACGGATACGGAACATCGGTTATTGCAGGCAGAAAGAGACAAGACGGAAGATAATACTATCATATTACATGATTTTTTCTACAAGAATTATGATCTTAAAATTAAGTATGATCCTTCCGATCCGTTGAAACCATTTGTAGAGTTTGATGATCAAATTATAGGTAGTACGGCAGAAGCCTTCGGAACCATTTACGGTAATGGAAAGCTGATGTGTACTCAGCCTGTTGCATACGATTCTTATTATAATGTATGCCAGAAATTCGTATTCTTATATAGCACTATTTATGTGGTGGGTAAAGGTACAGTAGGTACTTATGTGAATATCTTGGAGTGGATTAGTGATGAAGAAGCGGAACAGTATAAGAAAGAGGAAGGACTCTAAACTATAATCGGAAATAAATATGAAAGATATAATGAAATATTATTTGCAATTGATTACGTTAGTGTTTTGTCTCTTCGTATCTGCTTGCAGTGATGATGACGAGACTACAACGCCTGTATTCCCGGATTTGCAGAAAATAGAATGTGAAATCGGAGATACCAAGACACTGACTTTTGAGGCTGCCGATAACTGGATATTGACTTCCTCATCGTTATGGTGCTATTTTGAACAGGATGGTGAGAGGACGTTCGTTTGTTCAGGCAATGCCGGAAAGCAGACAGTCACTATCCATATTAGTGATGATGCTACCGAACTGTTAAAATCTTATAAGGCAGAGCTGACTATGAAGCTGGCAGGAAGCCAGCAGGTGATAGCGGAGGTGACGCGTCCGTCTACTGGTTATGAAGTTCGGGCTTTCAATGCGGACAAGTCTGTAATGTACACAGAAGAAAATCCTTTTGTCATCAATTTTGATGGAACTGACATATTGGTGTTAGAAGCTAATGAGGATTGGGCTTTGAAAAGTAACCCCGAATGGATGGAATTCAATCGTAGAGCATCAGACAGCGAAGTTGTATCTGGCAATGCTGGAGATAATGTCAGCGTCACTCCACAGATGATAATGCAATATAAAAAGAATGAAGTTACCGGCTTTCTGACAATTGAAAGTAGAAGCGGAGCTGTTGCAAAAGTCCCTGTGAAGTATGAAGGTATTCCTGCTGATAGAATTATTGGTACTCTGAAAGATAACATAGAAGTCTCGGTTGATGGAGAAAGTTATATTGCAGGCGATAATAGTTATGATAGCGAGGGAGTTCCTGTAACGGTAATGGCTAAGAATGATGAATATACCTTGGTATGTGTGGAATATGTGGCAGAACGGAATCAGATGACATGGGAGCTTGAATATTCTTATACAATAATGGATTCCTTTAATCGTTGGCTTTGGATAGATGATGATAAAGAAGGGAATATTAATATAGCAGCAAGCGCAAATAATTCGAAAGCAAGAACTGCGTATGTATTAGCATTTCCTAACGTTATATATGCTGAAATTAAGGATCATCTATCCGATCTTGTTTTACTTGAAAAGGGGATTCCAAAGGAATATGATGAAAATATAATTGCTGATATAAAACAGGAAGGAGTGGCAGGAGATCTGATATCTTTGGTTAAAGAAAGTGGTGAACCTATTTTGGATGGTACAGGCAATCCTGTGAAAGCTGTACCTTCGGATATGCCAGATGAACAATTAGAAAGTGAATATGGTACTACAAATGTATTTTTGGTTTCATCGTTGACTTTAGGTGTTAATTATGATCCATTCCATATTATTGTAAATGGCTACTCCGGTTGGAATTTGCAAGCTGAAACTAAGCATAATGGTCAGGATACCGTATGGGAAGGAATTGAAGTTGAGGGAAGGTATATGACAAGTGCATTTGTCAATGTTTCAGGCATGGACGAAAGCAAGAATGGAACAAAGCCTATGGTTATTAAATTAATGGATAATGAAACTATTTTAGGAGTATTGCTGATTCAACCCCGATATGAGGATTGATAACATGTAAAATTTAGCTTATATGAAAACTAAGATATTATTTATAAAAATGTTTGTCCTTTCTTGCATGTTGTTTACTTTAGGGTTTACAGCTGGAAGTTGCTCTGACGATGATGACGTACTTCAGGCAGGATATGGATATGCTCAGTTCAAACTTTATAAAGGTGTTTCGACAGGTACACGTGCCAGTACGAATGAGCTGGATTATTTGCGTGATGCGCAAAAAATGAAAATCGTGCTTATCAATCAGGAAGACGGTACTGAAATTGTACAGACTGTCGGTCTGGAAGCGATGGGCGACGATAGTGAATTTGGCTTGAGAAGTGACAAACTTCAATTGATGGCCGGAACTTATCAGATTATCGGTTTCTATCTGTATAAAGCAGATGGAACTACGCAGGATTTGAAACAGATTCTTTCCGGCGAACCGGATAAAAAGACAATTTTGACTGTAGTAAATGGTGGGTTAGCTGTACAAGACATACAGGTGAAAGTAGTGAATCGAGGGATAGTGAAATTTACTATAACTAAAAAATTTCTACCATCCACTCGGGCAATAGGCGAAGATTATGTTTTCTCCGATATCAAATACATCAATGTAACGGTACAGGAACAGTTTACGAAAAAAGAGACGACTCTTGAGAATATTGCCGTAAAGTATACAGAGAAGCTGGATGATAGTGGAAAGAAGATATCCGTGGCTGTCAGTGATTCATTATTCCGTCTTTCTGCCGGTAAATATAAGATTAAAAGTTATACGACTAAAAAGAAAAATAAGGGGTCTTTGGAATATGGAGAAGTAAACGGTGCTGACTTTGAAGTGCTGGATAATGTGACTACTGAAGTTAACGTTCCGATTAACTTCAGTAAAACTACCGGCAGTATTAAGGATTATCTTGTTCTGAAAGAAATGTGGGAAGCCTTGAAAGGCCCGTCTATTCCGGAAAAGAATCAGAAGGGATGGAGTTATTCGGGTACTACATATCCTTTAGGTACTAACTGGGATTTCAATAAAGATATTGATTTGTGGGGAGATCAACCTGGTGTCGATTTGGATGCCAAAGGACGTGTCACAGGTCTTTCTATCGGTGCGTTCGGTCCTGAAGGTGATATTCCTGAATCTTTAGGAGACTTAACGGAGCTTAGAACTTTATCTTTAGGTAATCATTCCGACCAAGTAGGTGATAATATCATTGAGAAGACGATGGGAACTGAATTGACTGAAGTACAGAAGAACTCTATAAGAAGTGATTATTATAATAAGTTTGTAAAGGTAGATATTGAATCATATTTCTCTGAACCGATACAAGTTGCTTTGAAATGGCAGAAAGAGGGGATACCCGATAGTTTTTCTCAGCCTACTGTAAATAGCAAAGCCAATCGTCCTTCTTTGAAAGATGTCCCGGCCAATCGGTTGACAAATGGAATTCATAGAATACCCGCTTCTATTGGAAACCTGAAAAAATTGCAATATTTGTATATTGCCAACGGTAAATTCGAAGGATTTGAACCGGGGACTGACCTGAGTGGGCTGGAGAATCTGACAGACCTTGAAATTTACAATTGTCCGTCTATGACAAAACTTCCGGAAGAACTGAATAAACTGCCGAACCTTCAATCATTCAACTTGGCGAGTAATCCGAGTTTGGGAGATTTTCATGAGGATTTAGGTAAGTTTGTAGCCAGCGAAAGTATAAGTAAAACATTGCAGATCTTTTATTTGACTTATAATAAACTGACTGTTTTGCCGGATATGTCAATGGTGAAAAAACTTGGTAAACTGGATTGTGCATACAATCAGATTAAAAAGATTGAGAAAGCATTCGGTAGTGATGTTATTTTGGTACAATTGTCAATGGATCACAATCAGATAGAGGAATTGCCACGTGATGAAAGTGGACATTTCTGCGGATATGCTGATGTGGAGTCTTTCTCTTTTGCTTATAATAAATTGAAGAAATTCCCTAATATATTCAGTTCGCAATCTGTATATGTAATGTCTTCTGTTAATTTTTCATTCAATGAAATTGATGGATTTGAGGGTGAAGAGAATGGAACTTTTAAGGGCGTAAATGCCAGTACGATTGCATTGGGGGGGAATAAATTGAAAAAATTCCCGAAGATACTGTTTGATACAAATTCTCAGGTGTCAGCTTTAGGACTGAACGGTAATGGAATAGAAGAGATACCGAAAGGTACATTCAATGCATCAAAATATTCGTATATGATGAAAACATTCGACTTGACTTATAATCACTTATCAAAGCTTCCGGATGATTTTAATGGGAAAAATATGCCTTTCCTTTATGGTGTGGATCTAAGTAACAACCGCTTTACGGAAGTTCCTACCGGACCGATGGACGCTGCCACATTAACTGTTTATGCTGTACGTAACCAGCGCGATGAGAATGGTAACCGCTTGTTGAGAAAATGGCCGGGCAATTTAGGCTTATGTCCGAGTTTGAGACAATTCTGTATTGGTGGAAATGATTTGCGAAAGATTTCTGATACGATATCATCGGCTATTATCGTTTTTGAGATAAAGGATAATCCAAATATCTCTCTCAATCTTTCCAATGTTTGCGATCTGATTAAAGAGGGAAGATATCTCCTCATCTACGATCCGGAACAGGATATTCGTGGATGTGATTATTTGAAAGAATAAATAGATAAATAACAAAAAAGAATCTATATGAAACCATTGTTTAAAATATATTTATGCCTCTTTGCAAGCTTGTGTTTTATTGCTGCTTGTGATGATTCGGATGAGGAAGGCATTTCTGGCTTCACCATCGATGCCCAGGAGTTCACCTTGGGTGCTACAGGTGGAATGGAGTCGGTGAAAGTGGCTTCGGGTACTAAATGGGTGGCAAAGGTCAACCAGCCTTGGGTGAAGGTGATGCCTGCTAATGGTGTCGGAAGCACTAATTGTGAGATTGTAGTGGATTCTACACTTTCTAATGATGTGAGACATGCTGTCGTGACGTTTGTACCGGAAGGACAGTCTAAGCAAGAACTGAAAATACATCAGACCGGATATGGAAAGATGATAGGTCTGGATAAATATGAAGTGGAAGTTGCCAGTATGGCTAACGAGGATAAAAGATATTTTGATATATCGGTGACTACAAATGTCAAATTCAAGGTCGATTATCCTTTGATGGGCTCTTGGGTGACTACTTCCAAAAGACAACCTGATATATCTTTGGATTATGGAGCTCGTCCCCGTACCATCAAGATGCGATTTAAGTGGGATATGAATACGGATCCGAAAGAAAGAATCGCTTCGATTAAGTTCCTTCCGGTGAACGAGGAAGATGAACTGGAGAAAGAGGTAGCTTTGACTATAAAACAGGAAGCTTCACCGGAAATAACAGATGATAGACGGGGAGATTCCATTGCTATTGTCATTGCAAGTACCAAATTGCGTTCAATGATAAGTTGGGATACCAGCGAACGTCTTGACTATTGGGCAGGCATAACCGTATGGGAGAGAACTGATAAAGGTGTGACTCCAGAACAAATCGGTCGTGTACGTTCTGTTGAATTCAAAATGCTGAATACAAAGGAGGAATTACCTGCTGAAATCGGTAAAATCAAATATTTGGAGACATTGGTTGTTGCTAGTAACACGAATACGCAGTTGCTTCCTGCTACTTATAGGATTGGAAACGCATTAAAGGGATTGCAGCATCTGAAGAATCTGACAATAAATGCGATGGGTATTACAACTATCTCAAAATCAGAATTAGAAGGATCTTGTCAGATTTTAACTAAATTGGATTTGAGTAGTAATAACTTTACGGCTATACCGTCTGACTTACAATCCAAAAACTTCCCGGAACTGACTCATTTGAGTTTGACAGGTAATCGTCGATACAGTTCAATTACAGATTTGAACGATACACGTGAAAATCTCGGCTTGAAATTTGATGCGAGTAATAATTATAATTTTAAGAACTTGTTGAAGTGGGAAAAACTGAAATCGTTGTCATTATCCTATAATTTGATATATGGGGAATTACCTACATTCATTAATTCATGGTCACATTTACCGGAAGTTCCTGCTTATACCGATGAAGATATTCAGAGTAACGATACATTAAACAGTGCAAGCGATGAAGTGAAGGAAAAATTAAAGACTATTCCAAGGATTCTGCCTAATGTCGAGAGGTTCACTATTAACTTGAACTTCTTGTCGGGAGATGATTTACCGGAATGGCTACTTTACCATCCGCGTTTCGCACGTTTCGATCCGTTCACTTTGATTTATACACAGGATTCTGGAAAGGATATGAATGGTAATGTTCCGGGATTTAAGAACGAACCTTCTAATTTGGAATGGTTTTACGAGCGTTATCCGAAAGCCAGACCTACATTAACTGAATATTGATTTGATTATGAAAAGAATATATTTAATTCTAATAGCCGCTGTAGCAATCACTTTTACATCCTGTTCCGACCGGGATATGGATACAGTGAAACCTGATACAGGACAGGGAGCTCCAATTATTAATTTACCCGAGGGAGCGAGCCAGGGAAAAATAATGGTAAAATTCAAACCGGAAGCGGCATCCTTTTTGGATGCTGCTGTAACTCGCTCTATCGGAGGTGCGATGACCCGTTCGGGAATT
Source organism: Bacteroides sp. AM16-13 (assembly GCF_003602705.1). Lineage (NCBI taxonomy): Bacteria > Pseudomonadati > Bacteroidota > Bacteroidia > Bacteroidales > Bacteroidaceae > Bacteroides > Bacteroides sp. AM16-13. The sequence goes on along the minus strand of NZ_QTLK01000001.1, from coordinate 205,429 downwards.
TCGGATATGGATATAATTCTACAACGAATCGGTACTCATAAATTGGAGCGTATTTTCCCGATAGATAACCGCACGGAAGAACGCACCCGCAAGGCAGGACTGAATCTTTGGTATGTTATCCATTTTGATGAAGATACGAATTTGGAGCAGGTGGCTAAAGATTTGTCGCAGGTAGCAGATGTGGCGAAAGTCCAATTTAGCCATATTATCCAACGTTCATACGATCCTAATGTGCGGGCAACAGTTCTCACCAAACAAGCAATGAGTCATGTGATGCGTAACACTCGCGCCATAAATGTCACACCGGATGATACCTATTTTAATCTACAATGGGGGTGTAAGAATGATGGTTCTATTCTTCAGAATGAAGACAAGAATGACAAGGGTGACAAGGTAGTACCTGCTGTAACGGGGGTTGATGTAAATTGTGGAGAAGCTTGGAAACTTTGTACGGGAGATCCTTCCATTATCGTAGCTGTGCTTGATGAAGGTGTGATGTATGATCATCCTGATTTAAAGGGGAATATGTGGGTGAATGAGGCCGAAACATTTGCTTCAAAGGAAGATGCTGATGGAAATGGTTATGCCGGTGACCGTTATGGCTACAATTTCACAGATGATAAAGGTTATATTTCTTATGATGACCCGAATGATACCGGACATGGAACTCATGTGGCTGGGATTATCAGTGCAGTGAGAAATAATGGTGAAGGTATTAGTGGTATTGCAGGAGGGGATAAAGCTAGTAATATAGGTGGTGTAAAGATAATGAGTTGTCAGGTGTTTTCCGGTTCTAAAGGATGTAACCTGTATCAGGAAGCGAAAGCCGTGAAATATGCAGCAGATAATGGTGCCGTTATTTTGCAGTGTAGTTGGGGATACAATTCGGGACTTGCCAATCCCATTAGCGGATATAGTCCGGGTTATACTTCTGATAAAGCCTGGGTAGACAGTGCTCCGCTGGAGAAAGAGGCTTTTGACTATTTTATTCATAATGCCGGCTCGCCAAATGATGTCATAGACGGAGGTATCATCGTGTTTGCTTCAGGTAATGAATATGCAGCTATGGCCGGATATCCGGGCGCTTATCCTGATTATATTTCGGTAGCGGCCGTAGCAGCCGATGGTACTCCATCCAGTTATTCTAATTATGCGCATGGAGTTTCTATCTGTGCTCCAGGTGGAGACAGTGATTATCATCAGAGTCCCAAAGGTAAAATATATTCCACAATACCATCTTCTGCCAGTGAAGATGGTGGGAATTATGGATACATGGAAGGAACGTCACAGGCTTGTCCACATGTTTCGGGAGTAGCCGCACTGGGACTTTCTTATGCTGCCAAATTGCATCGTCATTTTCGTGCAGATGAATTCCGTAAAATGATATTGGAATCTGTCAAGCCGGTAGAACCATATTTCACGGAAATGAAAGTATATTGGTACACAAATGCTTCATTTGGCCAAATTGCAGCCGGACAGATGGAACCTGCTGCTTATACAGGTAATATGGGTACAGGACTGATTGATGCCTATCAGTTATTGAAAGCTGTTGAGGGCAGAGGTGTCGAGATGACTGTTCCCAATATGTATGTGTCCGTTGGTGGTACAAGTAAGATCAATTACTCCCGTTATTTTAAGAATGGAGAGAATATGACTTTCTCATGTAAAGTTGATGATAGCTCGATAGCTGTTTTTCTCACTGCGGAAGACAACATTACTTTCACCTTGAAAGGATTGAAAGTGGGTTCTACGAAAGCTACCGTTACGGCGACTGACGGTACCAAGCAAGATTTCTTTATTACTGTTCGTAAAAACGATAGTTGGTTGTAAATGTGATTATGAAACGATACTTTACCGGAGCCATCAAGTATGGACTGTTCTTTTTCTTTCTTCTGTCTTCTGCGCATAGTTTTGCGCAGGAAACAGGAGGGGAGCAAGTCTTGCAGTTTGAATGTACTGCAATCAATATAGGGACTTTGTCGGAAGACGATGCGCCAGTAACGTATCATTTTAAATACTGTAATGTAAGTAAAAAAACGGTGCGTATCTCTAAGTTGACTACTTCCTGTGGCTGTACGGTAGCCAAGTGTAATAAAGACTTGGTACAACCGGGGGAACGGGGAGAAATCAATTTGATTTTTCATCCTAAGGATCAGGCTGGTGATTTGTATCGGGAAGCATTTGTCTATACCGATCTCTCCGGAAAGAAACCGATGATCAGGCTGGTACTTACTGGCAAGGTATCACCTACCAGCGACCAATGGAAGGGATATCCCGTAGCTATTGGGAATACATTGCGACTGAAACGGAAAGAATGGCAGATTAGAGTGCTTTCTCGAGAAGGAATGCAAGTGGAAAGATTCATTTGTGTCAATACAGGAAAGCAACCTTTAAATTTGTCAGCCTTGATGCTGCCGGAATACATTCGTTTTCGAACAGAGCCGAAAGTTATTCTTCCGGAAACGGAAGCCGACATGATTCTTTCTATTGATAGAAGTTTGTTGCCTCAAAAGAATGAAATTACATTTTGTTTGGTCTTGGACGGCATTTCAGTACGCCCTTCTGAACGGACAGTACAAGTGAAATTATTGTTACAATAATAAATAATATAAAATATGTATATGAAAAATATATTCAGAATAATGCTACTACTCACCACGATGCTGTTTGTGTCATGTGGGGATGATGATGAAGTAAAGCTTCCTGATACTAAGGATGTAAATTATGCGAATATCGCAGGAAGCTGGCGATTGAGTGAATGGAATGGAGAAAACCTGGAAGGTGACACACGTTACTATTATATAACGTTTGATCGGAAGGGAAAAGACGGAAAACGTTCTTACACTATTTATACGAATCTCAACAGTGCTACATCTGAGCAAATTCCCGGTTCTTTTCTTTTGAGTAAAGAAGATGATTACGGAGATATTATTAGCGGTACTTACTATTATCAGCTTGATACGGATGATGAATGGGAATATTCATACATTGTTTCGGGGTTGACTGATACTTCGATGATATGGACTGCCAAAGAAGATATGGGAGAAATGAAAGTTTATACTCGTTGTAATGAAGTTCCGGCAGATATCATAGCCGGAACAAGAGCTTCATTCTAGTTGTATTCTGTTTCTTACTTTATTGCCATCAGATTTTCTTGAAAATTGGGGCATCTTTTTATAATAAAACCGTTTAAGCAAATCTTTGTATTTAAACGGTTTTTATTTTTGTATTTATCTTTATTGGTACAAGACCGCACAAATAAAATCAAAGATTTATTTGGAAATAAAATAAAGACTTCTTATCTTTGCATTAGATTTATAATTGTAATGAATACAACTTTGAAAAGAAAGGAAGATAATGAAACCATACGATCGATTATTAGAGCATAATATCAAGCCTTCCATGCAACGCATCGCTATCATGGAATATTTGATGGAGCATCCGATTCATCCGTCGGCTGATGATATTTACACAGCATTGTCTCCTTCAATGCCGACACTTTCAAAGACAACGGTCTATAATACTTTGAAATTGTTTTCCGAACAGGGAGCGGCATTAATGCTTACGATTGACGAAAAGAATACAAACTTTGATGCGGATACTTCTGTACATTCCCATTTCCTTTGCAAACGTTGCGGACATATTTATGACTTGGAATGTCCGGAAGCGATTAAACAAGTGGAAAATTTGGAAATGGATGGTCATCAGGTATCGGAAGTTCATTATTATTATAAAGGTATTTGCAAGAATTGCTTAAGTAAAGATAAAGAAACACGTATTGACTAATTAATTTAAAATTGAGAAGAAAATGAAGAAATTTAGATGTACTGTATGCGGTTACGTTCATGAAGGTGACGCAGCTCCTGAGAAATGTCCATTGTGTAAAGCTCCTGCCAGCAAGTTCGTAGAAGTTGTTGAAGTAGAAGGTGGCGCATTGTCTTTTGCTGACGAACACGTTATCGGTGTTGCAAAAGGTTGTGACGAAGAAATGATTAAGGACCTGAACAATCACTTCATGGGAGAATGTACTGAAGTTGGTATGTATTTGGCCATGAGCCGTCAGGCAGACCGCGAAGGTTATCCTGAAGTAGCTGAAGCTTTCAAACGTTACGCTTGGGAAGAAGCTGAACATGCTGCTAAGTTTGCAGAACTGTTGGGTGACTGCGTATGGGATACTAAAACTAACCTGCAGAAACGTAAAGACGCTGAACAAGGTGCATGTGAAGACAAAAAACGCATTGCAACTCGTGCTAAAGCTCTGAACCTGGATGCTATCCATGACACTGTACACGAAATGTGCAAAGACGAAGCTCGTCACGGTAAAGGTTTTGAAGGATTATACAACCGTTATTTCGGTGATAAGAAATAATTAAGCCTAATAAACTCTTAAAAGGTCTGTATTCCACAACGAATACAGACCTTTTTTATTTATATTTGTCTATCAATTTTTAAATACCACAGTTATGAGAAAAGTACAACTATTGTTAGTTTGTTTAATGCTTTCAGCGGCTGCCTTTGCTGCTGATAAGGTGATTAAATTGCCGAAGCCTAATTTAAACCGCACTGGTGCGGTGATGAAGGCATTGTCTGAACGACATTCAACTCGCGAATATGCTTCGAAAGCATTGAGCCTGGCTGATCTGTCTGATTTGTTGTGGGCTGCTAATGGAATAAATCGTAAGGAATCCGGAATGAGAACCGCTCCGTCAGCGTTGAATAAACAGGATGTGGATGTATATGTAGTGTTGCCTGAAGGAAGTTATCTGTATGATGCTAAAAATCATCAGTTGACACTGATAGCTGCGGGAGATTATCGTGGTGCAGTGGCAGGTGGTCAGGCGTTTGTGAAAACAGCTCCGGTATCATTGGTTTTAATCAGCGATCTTTCTCGGTTTGGTGATGCCAAAAGTCCACGCAGCCAGTTGATGGGGGCTATGGATGCCGGTATTGTTTCCCAAAATATTTCAATCTTTTGTTCTGCTGCTAACTTGGCAACAGTACCACGTGCTTCGATGGACAATGAGCAGCTAAAGAAATTTTTGAAATTGAAAGATAGTCAGATGCCAATGATGAATCATCCTGTAGGATACTTCAAATAAGGATTCGCAGGAAGACTTATAAGCCGTATAAAGAAGATTTATAAGCCTATAAAAAAGAGTGACGCTATCTCTATCGGATACCGTCACTCTTTGCTTGTTATAGCGTCACTATCCTGACCGGATACCGTCACTATATTTTCTTCATTATTTCAAGAGAAATTCATCAATCGCTTTCTTGTAAGTTGCTTTATCAGCAGCTCCACGGAAAAGCTGTGGATCCCCTTTCATCGGAATGAACACAAACAATGGAATACTTGTAGCATTAAACAAAGCTGCCAGTTCTTTTTGTTTATCCACGTTAACTTTGTAGATGACAATTTTCCCTGCATATTCCTTTGCCAGTTCTTTCATGATAGGAGCTGTCTGACGGCAAGGTCCGCACCAGTCTGCATATAAATCGATGATGGCGGGCTTGTCGCCTTTGTATTTCCACTCCTTTGATTTCTCATAATCGAAGACGTCTTTCAGAAACATATCTTTGTCCATTACGACGACTTCACCGTTACCTGTTACCTCTTTTTTGCCTTGATTGGATTCCCCGCTGTCATTGAAAGCGTATACAATCACGCTTACCATGACAAGGGCTACCACTACTAATACTTTCTTCATTCGTTATCTTTATCTTTTTAACTATAATGCTTTTCAATAACCCCTTGCAGCTCGCTGCTATGGATTACGCCGGAATGTCTCCAGACAGCCTCTCCGTTTTTAAATAATATAAAGGTCGGGACAGCTTGTATGCGATATTTAGTAGCCAGGTCTTCATGCTGGTCAACATCTATCTTTGCAATACGTGCTTTATCTCCTACAATTAATTTTAGTTCTTCTAAAACTGGTTTCATAGCTTTACAGGGTCCACACCATTCTGCAAAGAAATCAACTAAAACCGGTACCGGTGACTGTATTAAATCTTCAAACTTTTCCATAATCTTTCCTTTCTTAGAGTTAAATAGCAGTCATTGGAGACTGCAAATATAAATCCTATTTTATTATAATAACGAAAAAAAGTCGTTTTTGTTCATGCAATAGTAATCGTAAGATTTGTGAAATAGTAATTAGGAGGAGTTTGTCTGAATGAGGATAAGTTGAAAAGAAAAATGGATAATGAACGACGATGTAAATCCATCAGGCTTCATTATCCATTTTTTCTTTATAAATGATTCTTCTGTTTATTCCACAATAGTCAATTCATCAATAATATGAGATGCTCCCGCATATTTGTCGATAATAAATAAGGTATAGCGGATGTCGACGCAAGCGGCTCGTTGTGAGGAAGGACGGAAAGCGATGTCTCCTGTCAAACCTTCAAAGTTGCGGTCGAAAGCAGTTCCTATCAATTGGCCTTTGCTGTTAAATACCGGGCTACCGGAATTTCCTCCTGTATTGTCGGTGTTTACAATAAAGCAGACGGGCATTTCACCGTTTTTACCATAGCGTCCATAATCCTGGGATTTATACAGTTCTTTCAATTTTTGAGGCACTACAAACTCCCAGTTACCCTGATCTTCTTTCTCCATTACACCTTTGAGGGTGGTATGAGCATCATACACAACACCGTCAGCGGGTTCATAAGAAAGTACCTGGCCGTAGGTCAAACGTAAAGTTGAATTGGCGTCCGGATAAATAGGTGTACCTTTTTCCTGTCTCATATCCATCATGCCTTTCACCCATACTTTATGAGCAGCGTCATAGTTCTGATTGGCTTCTTTCATGGCAATGGCTGTTTTCAGGATCCCGTCGGTAATAGAATATTTGAATAATATCATCCAGTCATATCCTATTTTATACAAACTTGGTTTCTTGATAAACTTTTCAAAGTTTTTAGGATTGCCAAAAATAGAATGTTCAAAGCAAGCATCGACGAAGGCATCGATACTTCCCTTGAAGCGGGAATTGATGATTTCGAAGATATTGATTCGTTGTTCCTCCGGAATATAGTTGGCATAAGTTTTCAGCATCTCTTTGGCAACCATCCGTTCTACTTCGGGGAAGGGGACAGAAGCAAAATACTTATCAGCTTCTTGCTTTAATTTTAGCTTCGCCTCTTTTATTTGCTCCTTATCTTTTGATTTCAGAGCGGCAACCAATTCCATCGTGGAAGGGATGCGCATAAAATCAAGGGCGGTGACCAATGCTTCATTGATAGCCTGCTGATGATAGATCGCGTCACGGCGATGAGCCACAATAGAACGAATCTCATCAAAAGCTTTCTGGTATGAATCATCTCCTTTTTCACGGCCACGGGCTAATAATTCCTCTTGTTGCGCACGTTTGGTATCCAGTACGTTGAGACGTACCAGTCCTTCATTCATACCGATGGCATTCTTCCAGTAGTTGGCTGATGAAGCATATTTGCTCGCATAATGAATACGTACGGCAGGATCTTTCAGCATTTGCTCCATGAGTACTTTCTGACGGGCTCCACGTACATGCTGGCGCATAAAGTTGGTCGTTTGCATCCGCTCTTCCACTTCGTCGGAAATCATATATCGCCAGTTACGTCCCGGAAATCCCATCACAAAGGTGAAATCTCCTTCCTGAACTCCGGCAATGCTGATTTTCAGGTGTTTCTTTACCTGCAAAGGAACGTTATCTTTTGAATATTTGGCTGGTTTTCCGTTCTTGTCCGCATAAATACGGAAAAGGGAAAAGTCACCTGTGTGACGAGGCCACATCCAGTTGTCGGTATCTGCACCGAATTTGCCGATGGAAGAAGGAGGAGCGCCTACCATACGAATATCACTGTACACCGTTTTGATGAACATATAATATTTGTTTCCTCCGTAAAAAGCCTTGAGCTCCAGTTTTGTTGCAGGAGTTATTTCTATGTTCTCTGCTTTGGCGAAACGTTCTGCCACGGTGTCCAGATAACTTGGTGACAGGTAGTTAACACCTTCCGGGTCCGGATCTTTTTTCAGTTGCTCATTGACGTAATCGGTCACATCCAGAATCCGGTCGATAAATGTAACGGTCAATCCCGGAGTAGGAAGTTCCGCGTCACGATTCATAGCCCAGAAACCATCTGTCAGGTAGTCATGTTCTACATTACTGTGTTGCTGGATAGCTCCATAACCACAGTGGTGATTCGTCAGTACCAGTCCTTCGGAAGAGATAATTTCTCCCGTGCATCCTCCTCCAAAGTGTACCACAGCATCTTTCAGAGAAAGACGGTTCGCGTCATATACTTCTTCGATCGGAATTTCAAGACCGAGTTCGCGCATGGCAACTGCGTTCTGGGTTTTCAGATCGGTTAGCATCCACATGCCTTCGTCGGCGTGGATGCTAAGAGTTGCCAGTGAAAATAGGACAAATAGGATTTGTTTTCTCATTTATTCTACGATTGTCATTTCATTAATCAGGTGTCCGCAGTTGCCTAACTTCTCCAGAATGAACAGGACATAACGGATATCCAGGTTAATGCAACGTTGCAGGTTGTTGTCGAAGTTGATGTCACCGCTCAATGATTCCCAGTTACCATCAAAAGCACAACCGATCAGTTCTCCGTTTTCATTCAATACCGGGCTGCCGGAGTTACCACCGGTGATGTCATTGGTGGACAGGAAGCAGACAGGCATATCACCGTTCGGTAAAGCATAACGGCCATAATCTTTCTTCTCAATCAGCTCTTTCAGTTTGGCGGGGACAACGAACTCGCGGTCTTCCGGATTTTCTTTCTCAAGAATTCCTTTAGTGGTGGTGTAATAGTTGTAGTGTACGCCGTCTTTCGGATCGTATGGTTTCACGTTACCATAAGTCAGACGAATGGTAAAGTTTGCGTCCGGGTAAGAAGGTACAGGCAATTTCATTTCGCCCAGACCACGAATATAAGTTTTGTGCAGCAAAGCCAGTTCCTGATCCATGTCCTTGAGCTGGGAAACCAGTTTATCCATCAAGTCATATTTAGATTGGCAGTATTGCAATGCAAGATCGTTGTCGATTGCTTTCACTGACGGCTTCTTTGTAAACTTCTCAAAGTTTGCGCGGTTGGCAAAAATAGAGTTGTCGTACATATCATCAACAAACTTGTTGTAATCGCCCTTATATTTCTGCTCAATTACTTTGTAGATAGACGGACGCTGGTTAGCCGGAACCATTTCCGCATATAACGGGAACAATGCTTTAGCAACTTTGCGGTCTACTTCATGGTCATAATCTTTGTTATGGATACTTTCGTAAGTGCTTTCCAGCGCTTTCATACGTGCTTCGATCACAGAGTCGTTCTTTTCAAGCAATGCTTCACGCGTTTTAGATAACATGACATTACCAAATTCGATAGCTCCGAAGAAAGTCTCTCTCAAACAAGTATATTGATAATTGAGAGGGGTTGTTTTAGCTACCAGGTCATCGATGTTCTTCACGACTGCCGCATATTCGGCATTGTTTTGTGCCTTTGCAAATTCTGCGAATTTAGCTTCCTGTGCAGCTTTCGTTCCCAACACATCATTATCGATGATGGCTTTATTCATACCGATGGAGTTTTTCCAATAATTGCTGGAACCCGCATACTTGTTAGCATACTGAATACGGATTTTGTCACTGGCATTCATCACTTCTTTCAGGACAGCCAAACGAGCGCCACGAATACGGATACGCGGGTCGTTCTCCGATTCCATACGTTCTTTCACCTCTGATACAGTCAGGTAACGGCTCGTGCTTCCGGGGAATCCCATAATCATTGCGTAATCTCCTTCTTTCAACCCTTTGATAGAGATAGACAAATGTTTCTTTGTTTTCAGGGGAACATTGTTTTCACTGTATTCTGCCGGTTCACCGTTCGCGTCAGCATAGATACGGAACATGGAGAAGTCGCCGGTATGGCGCGGCCACATCCAGTTGTCTGTCTCGCCACCGAACTTACCGATAGAAGAGGGGGGAGCAGCTACCATACGTACATCCGGATATATTTTCTTATAGAAAAGATAGAATTTATTTCCGGCATAGAACGGAAGAGCCTGCGGAACAATTCCTTTTTTGTCTGCCAGGTCACTTTTGAAATAAAGGTCATGAGCCAGCTTTTGAAGGAATGTATTGCTGAATGATTCGGATTCGGTGATTTCCTTTGCCGCAATCTTGGCATTGACAATGTCTGTAACATCTTCGATACGTTCGATAAATGTAAATTTCAGTCCCGGAGTAGGAAGCTCCTTGTCTCTGGAAGTAGCCCAGAAACCATCTGTCAGATAATCGTGCTCAACACTACTATGTTGCTGGATGGATGCGTAGCCACAGTGGTGATTGGTTAGAATCAAACCTTCGGGTGAGATAATTTCTCCCGTACATCCACCTCCGAATATACCTACGGCATCTTTGAGAGAAACGCCGTTTGGATTATATAAGTCCTGGGCTTCTAGTTTTAATCCCTGTTTTTTCATCATATCTATGGAATGTTGCTGTTGCATCAATTGCAATAGCCACATACCCTCATCCGCTCTAACGGAAAATACAAAAAGCGCAGCCAGCGCTACCAGATAAAATCTTAGTTTGTTCATTATTTAATGATAAAATTTGAATATATGATTGTTAATATCTTCTGTTTCTCATTCTCAACTCTCCACTCTCAATTCTCCATTTCTTAAAGCTTCCATGATATTAGCAGGCGGACGTTGATTCATCAGTTCGTTTTTCATAAAGTCCATGTAAGGAGCTACGTGTTTAAAGAACTGATAATAACCTTTGCATAAGTAGTTCAATCCCGGTTCACCTTCTGCCGTTTGGCTAAAACGATTTTTCGGGCATTCCCCGTTGCAGGCAAACAGGAACTCACACTCCTTGCATTGAGTAGGGAGAGACTGGTATTTCATGTTTCCGAAGTTGTGCTGACGCTCGCTATGCATCATTTCTACCAGTGTCTTACTGTAAATGTTACCTAATTTATATTCGGGGAATACAAAGTGGTCGCAAGAATAAACGTCTCCGTTGAATTCCATTACACCGGCATGTCCGCAAGTCTTTGCCATCGTGCATATACCGGGTTGCTCACCCATCCAGTTGGCCAGGGTAGAATCGAATATCTGCACATAGTATTTGCCTACATCTTCTTTCACCCATTCGTCAAAGAGAGTACAGAGGAAGTTCCCCCATTGTTCCGGAGTGATTGAAAAGTCAGCCAGTGTTCCGGCTTTATTTTCGGCAAGAGAAGCGAGATGACGTCCGTCTTCATGTGAAAGAATACGTTCAACGATGGGAGCGAACTGGATATATTGGCAACCGATCTCTTTGAAGAAACGATAAAACTCCAACGGATATTCGGCATTGAAGTCATTAATAACTGCCATTGCATTCCATTCTACCCCGTGTTTCTTCAGAAGATTGATGCCTTGCATCACTTTCACAAAAGAAGGTTTTCCCAATTTGTTTTTGCGATACTCGTCATGAAACTCCTGCGGACCGTCGATGGAGACACCTACCAACCAATTGTTTTCACGGAAGAATTCGCACCATTCGTCAGTGAGCATGGTTCCGTTGGTCTGTATGCAGTTGTCGATTGTACGTCCGCGGGCGTATTTCTTTTGTAGTTCCATTGCCTTTTTATAGAAGGAGAGCGGTCGCATCAGCGTTTCTCCTCCGTGCCAGGTGAAAAGTACCTGCGGCATGGTTTGTGAGTTAATGTACTCGTCGATAAACTTTTCCAGAAGTTCATCGCTCATTACGTGTTTCGGATTGTCTTTGTATAGGTTGGCCTTTTCCAAATAATAGCAATAATCGCATGCTAGATTACATACGGCACCTACAGGCTTTACCATTACGTAAAGCGGTTTTGCAAAAGGGGCAAATGTTGATGTTTTCATGACTGCAAAATTAGATAAACTAAATGAAAAAAATAGCCTTACACCTATGTTTATAAGGATTATTAAAGAAAAGACTCTTACAAGATTTAAATATTGATAAAATGTTTCTTTGAATTCTGAATCAGTTGTACCTTTGTGCACAGAATTTAATGAATAGATGAACGTGAATAAAATTTTGCCTTTTTTGCTTTTGCTTCCGTTTCTGGCTTCCTGTACCAGTAAGTACAAGATTGAAGGAACATCTTCAGTGAATAGTCTGGATGGAAAGATGCTGTATCTTAAATCCCTGCGTGATGGCGAGTGGGTGAAGCTGGATTCTGCTGAAGTGGTGCATGGTCTGTTTTCAATGAAAGGGAAAATAGATTCCGTACAGATGGTGACGCTTTATATGGATGAAGAAAGCATTATGCCGATCGTTCTGGAAAGTGGAAAAATAACAGTTACCATCAGCAATACGGACTTGAAGGCAGTGGGAACCTCTTTAAATAATGCGTTGTACGAGTTTATCAGCAAAAGAAACCAATTAGAAGAAAGTATCAGCGAACTGGAGCAGAAAGAAACCCGTATGGTATTGGATGGAGGGGATCTGGATGAAATTCACAGTCAGCTGGTGGTGGAAGGTGATTCACTGATGCAAGCGATGAATCAGTATGTGAAAACGTTTATTTCCGACAATTACGAAAATGTATTGGGACCCAGTGTATTTATGATGCTTTGCAGCTCTTTGCCCTATCCCATTATGACTCCGCAGATAGATGATATTATAAAGGATGCTCCTTACTCTTTTAAAGATAATAAGCTGGTAAGAGAATTCCTGTCTAAAGCAAGAGAAAACATGAAGTTGATAGAAGAACATCAACGATTGGAACAAAATGCTTCAACAAATAAGTAATACTTGAGTTTTTTGTGTATTTTTGCATAAAACTCAAGTAAAATGAAAACGACTACTGTTTCGGTATACGCCGCTTTCTTTTTTATTTTAGTCTTATCGGTTTCTTGTCATAGAGATTCGGAGGTCCCTGATGCGGCATTCCAGAAGATCGAAATGTGTATGGAATCTCTCCCTGATACGGCTCTGTATCTATTAAAATCAGTTCCTCATCCTGAAAAATTGCGTGGAAAATCGCAGGCGGATTATGCGCTTTTATTAACGCAGGCAATGGATCAGAACTATGTGAAGTTTACTTCTGATTCGTTGATTGCATTGGCACTGAATTACTATACTGTAGAGCGTGGTGACACTGCCATGCGTGCTAAAGCACAGTATTATTATGGTAGAGTGCTGCGTGAATTGGGCAAAGATGAAGAGGCTTTGTCGTTCCTGTCTTCAGCAAAGGAAATGTTCGGGAAGATTCAATGTTGCAAGATGTTTGCCATGGCTACTGATGAAATAGGGATGGTGAACCGGAAAAAGAAATTGTATCAGGAGTCATTGAAGAATTTTCAGGAGTCATACGCTATCTATGAAGAGTTAAAAGATTCTGTGGGTATTGTCAGAGCCGAGCAGAATATAGGACGGGCTTATTTGTTTCAGAATAAATGGGATAGCTGTTATTTCTATTATAATAATGCTTTAGAATTAGCCAGGAAAAAACAGTATCCGTCTGAAGTTTCCATTTTACATGAGTTGGGTATCCTGTATCGTTCTATGGGAGAGTTGAAAAAGTCAGAGCGCTATTTCCTTGCTGCTTATGAAAAAGAAACGGATGAGGAAAGGAAATATGTAGAGTGTATGTCTTTGGGATATTTGTATATACAAATGGGGGATGTGGAGAATGCCAGAAGATACTTTAAGATGAGTGTAAATTCTTCTAAAGAGTATACCCGTATTGACGCATACAACAATTTATACTTTCTGGAAAAGGATATTGATAATTTTGAAGAAGCAATTACTTATCATGAAAAAGCGGATTCCATTGTCAGCGTATTGGATGAGGTCGATTCTTTGGAGTTGATAACAGAACTGCAAAAACAGTATGAGAACGAAAAACTCCGGAGCGATAATTTACAAATGAAAATGCACCGTACAGTTTTTCTGTTTTGCGGTACGATTGTTTTTCTGATTGTAGCCTTCTATATGTGTTATTACTATTACAAAAGTAAGAACCATAAAAAGAAGATTGCCGAGATTGAATCCCAGATTAGAGATAATGAAGAGGAGATAAAGCGATATCAGCAGGAGATGGAAGAAATCCAGGAGTTGAAAGACCAAGTGCTGGAAGAGAACCGCATACTCGAAGAAAATCGAATGAAGGTAGGCGAGTTGAATGGAAAGATTGTGCTTTTGAGTATGCAGAACAAAACCTTATCGGGGTTGTTGAAAGAACTAGGAGGAGAATTAACTGTCGGACCGTCTTCTGAACAATACATATCTGCCTTTCGATTACTGCTTGCTATAAAAGAGGGAACATTAAGAGGTAAGTTGTCTGATGGAGAACGCTATAAATTGTTTAGTCTGTTTGATTTACTCTATGCTAATTACGTTACCCGATTGCTTGACAAAGCTCCTTTATTGACGAAACGTGATCTTGAAATCTGTTGCTTCCTTAAATTTGGGCTGACTAATGAAGAGTTGGCTCGTATTTTCCAGACCTCTTCCGACTCGGTAACCAAGGCGAAGGGGAGACTAAAAGGCCGGTTAGGCATTTCTTCACAAGAAGATTTAAATGCATTTTTAAGGGACTTTTGATAAATAAAAAATGAATTGTCCGGGTCAATAACAGAATCAAAATATGTATTTTGTTGGATTTTAGATGTTTACGATGAATCAGACACACTGATTTTGTCCGGGTGACTTTTTTTGTGTTTTCAGATGCATGCCGTACTTTTGACCCAACAAAAACCAAATAGCTATATGAAAAATCCTAATGAATTATCTGCTACCTCTTCATGGAGAGGTAACGAATTGCAGTTGATAGAACAGAAAGCCAATATTGTTGTCGGAGTAGCTAATTCTCGTACGCGGTTAAGGATAGGAGTTCTATTAAGTAAATATTCAGAGTATCAGGTGGATTATATATCCTCCGAGAGTGAAACGGGTAAACTGATTGAAGAAGCCGATCTAATAATTGGTGCGGGGATTACTGCCTATGAAGGGGTGTTACGTCGGAAACCGGTGGTTGTAGTGGGGGATTATGGCCTTGGAGGCTTGGTCACTCCGGATACATTCCGCAAGCATTATAACAATCGGTTTAGAGGAAAGATTAATGGTGCAAGAGGTGAATCTTTCTCATTGGAGAATTTAGAAAAAGAAATTCATAAAGGTTTTAATTTGACTTTTCAAGAATTGCAAATGATGTCAAACCAAACCATAACTTTGCAAAACATCTAAATATCTGAATTCCTTAATTTCTTAATTTAATAGTTTGATGCATAAAACTGGTTAGGAGTGTGGGGGTGCGTGAGCATCCCCATATTCATTTTTAGGTATAATACACAAATTACCGGTCTTGATCTTCGTTTTTCACCATTCCCTTATGTTGCTCCGGGAGGGCACTTTCAACAGCAGCGTATGCCTCTGCCATGGTTGCCTTGATATTTTCCATGCCTTTTCCTTTGGGAGGAATAGGGTCGTGAATAGTCAGAATCATGCGATGGCGATGTATCCATTTGCCTGTGCGTGGAAGGATTTCAAATGAGCCATCGATAGTGACGGGCACCACTGCCAACTGTAAATCATCCGCCAATTGGAAAGCCCCTTTTTTAAAATATCCCATGTGTCCGGTAAAAGTGCGTGCACCTTCGGGAAAGACCACCAGAGAAACTCCGTCTTTCAACGAGTCTTTTGCCTGCCGGATGGTTTCCAAAACCTTCTTCGGGCCGGAACGGTCTACAAAGATATGTCCTGCGCTTTCACAGGCTTT
Source organism: Bacteroides sp. AM16-13 (assembly GCF_003602705.1). Taxonomy (NCBI): domain Bacteria; kingdom Pseudomonadati; phylum Bacteroidota; class Bacteroidia; order Bacteroidales; family Bacteroidaceae; genus Bacteroides; species Bacteroides sp. AM16-13. The sequence continues at coordinate 189,679 of NZ_QTLK01000001.1, read as the reverse complement.
TCCGACGAATGGCAATTTACGCAGACTTTTTTTCATCATCCATTTAAAGTTTCTTCCAATGAAGCCGTAGATGAGGAAAATATCAAATGAACCCTGATGGTTAGGTACAAAAATATAGGAAGTTTTGTCATGCAGCTTTTCGCGCCCCTCAATCTTCACGGGAATCAACAGGAACAGACAAATTAATTGTGACCATATCTTTCCCGGATAATATCCCCAGAAGTGGGCTCCTCCCAAGAGGGAACCTACAATAGTGACGATTGCCGTAAGGATGGTCAGCACTAATAAAATAGGCAAAGCGATGCAAATCTGATAAATATAATACAGTATCTTCATAGGGTTGGATTTTTATCCTGCAAATATACATGATTATTGGTAAAAAAGAGAGGCAGATGCGAGATAATCTTTCCGATTGTGTTATTTTTGCCTCTTGTTAGTAGAGATAGTTATAAAATTATGATACGTATATTACATACTGCCGACTGGCATTTGGGACAAACCTTTTTTGGATATGATCGCACGGGAGAACATGAGGTATTCCTGAATTGGCTGGCAGAAGAAATTCGTCAGAAAGAGATTGATGCATTGATTATAGCCGGAGATGTTTTTGATGTTTCCAACCCTTCCGCTGCATCCCAAAGCATGTATTATCAGTTTATTTATCGGGTGACAGTGGAGAATCCGAATCTGCAAATTGTCATTGTGGCCGGCAATCATGATTCGGCAGCACGTCTGGAAGCTCCTTTGCCTCTGTTGCAGGCTATGCGGACAGAAGTCAGAGGGGTGGTGCGCAAACTTGAAGGTGGAGAAATTGATTATGACCATTTGATCGTGGAACTGAAGAACCGGAAAGGGGAAGTGGAACTGCTTTGCATGGCTGTCCCTTTTTTGCGCCAGGGGGATTATCCGGTCGTGCAGACGGAAGGCAACCTGTACGCGGAGGGAGTTCGCGAACTATATTCGCAGCTTCTGCAAAGGCTATGGAAGCAAAGGACAGCGAATCAGTCGATTCTTGCCATCGGTCATTTGCAGGCTACAGGATCGGAGATTGCAGAAAAAGATTATAGTGAACGTACTGTGATTGGTGGTCTGGAATGTGTATCGCCGGAAGCTTTTTCCGAACAGATAGCGTATACGGCATTGGGGCATATACATAAAGCGCAGCGAGTGTCGGGAAGGGAGAATGTGAGATATGCAGGAAGTCCTATTCCGATGTCTTTTGCAGAGAAACATTATCATCATGGAGTCGTGATGGTGACTTTTGACGGAGGTTGTGCAGTGGATATTGAACGGTTGGAATGCCCGAAATTAATCCCTTTGGTAAGTGTGCCGAATGGAGAACCTGCCTTGCCGGAAGTGGTGTTGGAAGCTTTGAAAGAATTGCCGGAGACAAAGGATGTAGCTCCTTATTTAGAAGTGAAGGTACTGCTGGAGGAGCCGGAACCCATGCTTCGGCAGGAGATTGAGGAGGCATTGGCAGATAAAAATTATCGATTGGCACGCATTGTGTCTACCTATCGCACCGATGTAGAAAATAAGGAGAAAGAAAACGAGAACTGGAAGAGAGGATTGCAGGAGATGTCTCCCTTACAGATTGCGCAGTCTGCCTTTGAAAAGATTTATCAGGTGGAAATGCCTGCCGAACTGACAGGCTTGTTTCAGGAAGCCTATTGGGCTGCTACTCATAAAGAAGAGGAGGAAGAAGAATGAAAATACTGGCTATACGATTGAAGAATCTGACTTCGATAGAAGGGACAGTAGAAGTCGATTTTACAGCAGAACCATTACATTCTGCAGGTATATTTGCTATTTCGGGACCTACGGGTGCCGGTAAGTCTACTTTACTAGATGCTTTATGTCTGGCACTGTATGATAAAGCTCCCCGTTTCGCAACTTCGGTGGAAAGTGTGAATCTGGCAGATGTAGGAGACAATCAGATAAATCAGTCCGATGTAAGAAATTTATTGCGTCGGGGAACAAGCGACGGTTATGCGGAAGTCGATTTCTTAGGCATTGACGGACGGCGTTACCGTTCTCGCTGGTCGGTAAGACGGACAAGAAATAAGATAAGCGGTTCTTTGCAGCCACAAACGCTGGAGGTGAAAGAACTGGATACGGAGAAAGAATTCCAGGGTACCAAAAAAGAGTTGTTGATTCAGTTGGTGGAGTTGGTGGGGTTGACGTATGAGCAGTTTACCCGTACCGTATTATTGGCGCAGAATGATTTTGCAACATTCCTGAAATCGAAAGGAGCGGCCAAAGCGGAGTTGCTTGAGAAGTTGACGGGAACCGGTGTTTATTCCCGGATTTCTCAAGAAGTCTATGCCCGGAATAAGGCGGCACAGGAAGAAGTCACTTTGATTCAGAATCGAATGAATGTGATCGAATTGATGCCGGAAGAAGAATTGCTTGCTTTACAAAAAGAGAAAGAGTTGTTGGCCGAAAAGCGTGTGACAGGAATCAAACTGCTGGCGGAACAGAATGAACAGCTGAATGTGGTTCGTTCATTAAAAATGCAGGAAGATCTTTGGAAGAAGAAGCAACAGGAAGAACAGGAGGAACAGGCCAGATTGAAAGTGTTACAGGGCGCATTGGTTTCACAAGAAGAAGGATTGGTGCATTTCAAGGCACAATGGGAGGCCATACAGCCGGACTTGAAGAAAGCCCGTCAGTTGGATGTACAGATACAGTCACAGCAGGACAGTTACACACAATCGAAACAGATGTTACAGTCCGCTAATAAACAGGTGTCGGAGCAGGAACAAAAAATGCGGATGGCTACGGAGCAGTTGCAGGTTTCTTATTCTTCTCTGAACCGTTTGCTGAATCATGTAGGAATAAAAGAAGTGTTGCAACTAGAACAGGTGGAAGAAATTCTACGGCAGGAAGAAAATAAACTGACAGCCGGGATAAACACGAATGAAGAACGGTTGTTGCGATTAAACTCTTTCGGATATCCGTTATTGACCGAAGAACAGATGAAGTTGCAAAAAGAGCTGACACGCCAACAGAATATCCGGCAATTGACGGAAACGCAGACGAAAACCAAGGCGGAAGTAGAACGGTTGGAGAAAGAAACAACTGATTGCCTGAAACAATTGACTGAACAAGAAACCGCATTGAAAGTGACTCAACGCCTTTACGAAAATGCACGTATGGCAGTGGGAAAAGACGTGAAAGCATTGCGTCAGCAATTGCAGGAGGGGGAAGCTTGTCCAGTTTGCGGTAGTACGGCGCATCCTTACCATCAGGAACAGGAGGTAGTAGATACTCTTTTCCGGAGTATAGAACAGGAATATAATGCAGCAGTAGCAAACTGTCAACAGATCAATAACCGGAGCATTGTTTTGCAACGTGATTGGACGCATCAGAAGATGGTGGACGGACAGATTGGAGAACAGTTGGCGGCATTGTATAAAGCTGGGATCGATGCTGGTAACGAAGAGCAGATACAACATCGTTTGACGGAACTGGCAGAACGTATTTTAGAATATCGTAATCTTTATGCAGAATGGCAACGCAGCGATGAAGAAATTAAAAAGATGCGTGCGCATTGTGAAGCTCTTCGTGAGAATGTATCTCTTTGTCGCCTGGCGATGCAGAAAGTATCGTCTGCTAAAGAACAGTTGTTATTACTGCAGAATACTGCTTCAGCCGAACAAAAGAGATTTGAAGTTATAGAGAAAGCGTTGAATGTGCTCCGTCAGGAACGTTCGCAACTGTTGAAAGGAAAAAGTGCGGATGAAGCGGAAGCAGCCGTGGCAAAAAGAGAAAAAGAGCTGAATTTGGCTTTGGAGAAAGCACGCAAAGAGGTAGAGGCTGTGCACAATCGCCTTTCTGGTCTGCAAGGAGAGATGAAGCAAATTACGCTGGCTATCGGAGAATTGCAGGAACAGTATAAAAAGATTGAGTCTCCCGAACAACTTCCCGAAATAATAAAGAAACAACAGGAAGAAAACCTGAATATCGAACGTACCTTTTCTACTATGGAAGCCCGTCTTTTGCAACAGGCAAAGAATAAGCTAACTGTGGAACAGATTGCGAAGGAACTGGCAGAGAAACAGACGATTGCCGAACGTTGGGCGAAACTTAATAAACTGATAGGCAGTGCGGACGGAGCGAAATTTAAAGTGATAGCTCAAAGTTACACTTTGAATTTGCTGTTGCTTCATGCCAATAAACATTTATCCTACCTTTCTAAACGCTATAAGTTGCAACAGGTTCCCGACACGTTGGCGCTTCAAGTGATAGATTGTGATATGTGTGATGAAATACGGACTGTGTACTCTCTTTCCGGTGGTGAATCATTCCTGATATCTTTGGCGTTGGCTTTGGGCTTGTCTTCCTTATCAAGCAATAACCTGAAAGTAGAATCTCTATTTATTGATGAAGGATTCGGCTCTTTGGATGCGGAAAGCCTGCGTACGGCAATGGAAGCATTGGAACAATTACAGATGCAGGGACGGAAAATCGGAGTTATTTCTCACGTACAGGAGATGAGTGAACGAATTTCTGTTCAGGTGCAAGTGCATAAGAAAGTGAATGGAAAGAGTGTGCTTACCGTTGTAGGGTAAGCACATCCATTATCTCCTTTTACATTAATTCGTTCAATTCGCTTAAATTCTTCTTTATTTCGTGGATGCGATTTAAGAACTTCTTGCGGTAAATCCATAAAATCAATCCTAGTCCTCCGCCCCATAACAGGATAAAGAAGGCTATCATGCCTATTCCATATTGCCACACTTGCCAGTAGATAAATGAGAGTACAGCCAGTACCAGGAGGAAAGCAATAGCAATCAGTCGTTCTCTGATGGTCCATCGGTGTATACGGTTCACGCGGCTGATTACCTCTACCAGAGGCATCTCGTCTATTTGAGTCCGTTGGAGGTAGCGGGTGGTGACGATGTCCCAGCAAAGTGCGGGAATCCATGCGAAAATGATAATGATGTAGATCGGGTTCAATCTGTTGTGCAACAACACCTCCGCTAAAAACAAGATCAATATCGGCAAAGAAATCAGAATAAGCTTGATGTTCAGGCTGGCAATGGCATGGATACCTTTGTCTGCATGCCTTATCAGCTTTTCAAGCTCTTCTTCTTTGATGAACTCTTTATCTTTCAAGTGTTCATCCAGGGCATTCCAAGATTTTTTCAGTTCTTCCAGTTCCATATATCTTATTCCTCCTTTTTCATTCTTTTAAGTTTGTCTTTGATGCGGCTTAGTTTAGTCGCTACATTGGTAACCGTCAGTCCGGTAATTTCTGCTATTTCTTCATAACTTTTGTCTTCGAGATAGAGCAGGATAATTGATTTGTCTAGTTGTCCCAGCTGGTTAATCATCTGATAAAGCTGTTTCAGCATTTCGTTGATCGGGTCGTGTGCTTCTATGGTCCAGTCAGTATCTTTGGTGAGACTGACTATTTCCGGTATATTCTTTTCTTTACGATAAAAACTGATACAAGTGTTGAGAGCAATACGATAAATCCATGTAGATACTTTACATTCTTTTCTGAATTTAGGATAGGCTTTCCAAAGATTCAGTAGCACATCCTGATAAAGGTCATTGAGCGGAGCATTGGGGTTGGCGTACAGATAGCACACTTTGTAGATCACCCGTTCATATTCGCGGATTACCGACAAGAACTCTTGCTCAATAGGAGGATTGGCTTCTGTTGTTCGTTCTCTCATGGAATCTATGCTTGCTTTTCTGGTTAGTTAGTCGTGAGAAAAGGAGAAAAATCACAGGAGAATGATGATTATTGAAGATTCGCTGCCAGAAACTTGCGCATTTCTTCGATGCTTTTTCCCCGGCGGCGGGTATAATCTTCGAGTTGGTCTTCTCCAATCTTTCCTACAGAGAAATATTCGGAAGCCGGATGTGAAAACATAAGTCCGCAAACAGAAGCGTGCGGATACATGGCCCCGTTTTCAGTCAATGAAATGCCTATCTGTTTCATGTCCAGCAGTTCATCCAACAGGAAGTTGACAGACTGATCCGGTAAAGACGGGTAGCCGACGGCAGGGCGAATACCTTGATACTTCTCGACCAGTAAATCCGCTATGCCCAGATTTTCTTCTTTGGCATATCCCCATGCTTCTTTTCGTACATACTCATGCATCTTTTCTGTTGCAGCTTCTGCCAGTCGGTCGGAGAGGGTTTGGACAAGCAAGTGTTTATATGGGTCCTGTTCATACAGTCCTTCCATGTCCGCATCAATAGAAGAAGCAAAAGCACCGATGGTGTCGGGGATACCGGAAGAAAGAGGACGGATAAAGTCGCTTAGACAAAGGAAAGGACTTCCATCTCTTTTGGGCGTCTGCTGACGCAGTAAAGGAAAGGTGACGAATTGGTCTTTTTCTTTCTCAATAATTAGATTATCTCCGTCAGCGTTCGCTTTACAGAGCTTGAATAGGGTCTTTACCTCATAATCCCGGTCGAGCAGATCGAGCATCCGGTTGGCTTCTTTAAATAGCTGCATGGCTTCGGAGGCCTTGTTACGCTCTTCTTCCGGAAAAGTCGTCAGCCACGAAGCACGGCAGACGTCACATCCGTGAATGTTAGCAATGGCTGCAAAACGTGGCTGGAAACCCCATGCATGGAAAAAGTAAATCCAGTTGATGTAAGGGGTAACTGTGTGTATTTTATAAGATAGAATCATAATTTATACAATTAAATGGGAATTTATCGGTTAAATGAGAATTTTGCAGTTAGGCTGAAAGCCTTACAATTATATATTTATTGGGGTGCCCTGAAAGGGCTTAATTATATAGCGTAGGGCAACGCCCTACGAAAAAGACACACCAGCCACAAGCCCTGAAAGGGCGGAACTGTATACAATTATGCCCTTTCAGGGCGCAAATTCAGATTATCGTTTTTACGTAGGGCGTTGCCTTACGCTATATAATTAAGCCCTTTCAGGGCACTCCGCAAAATTATCATTTATCGTTCGAAGAACAATTCTTGTCCGCGATAAGACTCGTCTATTTCTCCGTTGTTATATAACAGATGTCCGTTTGCAAATGTTTTCTCTACCTTCCAGTTGAATGTATGGCCTTCCAGCGGGCTCCATTTGCATTTGCTTAAGATGCAGTCTGTGGTTACAGTCCATTCGTTTCCGGGACGGACTAATACCAGGTCAGCCTGATAGCCTTTGCGGATGAATCCCCTGTTTGCTATCTCATACATCTGCGCAGGAGCATGAGCCATTTTTTCTACTACTTTCTCGATGGTAAACACTCCTTTATCTGCCAACTCCAGCATGCTGACTAGCGAGAACTGAATCATCGGCATCCCGGACATTGCCTTTAATGCACCTCCTTCTTTTTCACTAAGCAAGTGTGGGGCATGATCGGTTGCGATGGCATCAATCAGACCGCTGTTGACAGCCTCTTGCAAGGCTTTCCGGTCTTGTGCAGTCTTGATGGCAGGGTTACATTTAATGCGGGCACCCAATGTCTGATAATCTTCTTCCGTAAAGAGTAGATGGGAAACGCAGGCTTCTGCTGTAATTCTTTTTTGTGCCAGAGGAACGTTGGAAAACAGACTCAACTCTTTAGCGGTGGAAATATGCATGATGTGCAGGCGGGCATTTGTTTCCCGTGCCAGTTGCACAGCCAGCTCGGACGAACGATAGCAAGCCTCTTCCGAACGGAGAAGCGGATGAAGAGCCAGAGGTACATCGTCTCCGTATTCTTTCTTATATTTATCCGTATTTTCTTTGATAATTCCCTGGTCTTCGCAATGGGCGGCGATGAGCAGATCGGTTCCGCCGAATATATTACGCAAGCTGGCCATCCGGTCTACCAGCATATTGCCGGTGCTTGAACCCATAAATAACTTCACGCCACAAACCCGGTGTTTATCCAGTTGCGCAAACTGGGTATAGTTATTATTCGTTGCTCCGAAATAGCAGGAATAGTTGACTGCTGATTTCTCGCCTAGTAGGATGAATTTCTCTTCCAAAGCCTCCAGCGTCGTAGTCTGCGGGTTTGTATTGGGCATGTCCATGATGGAAGTGACACCTCCTGCTGCAGCGGCATGGCTTTCTGTGGTAATATCAGCTTTATGAGTCAGTCCGGGATCGCGGAAATGAACATGTTCGTCGATGGCACCCGGCAGGAGATAACACCCGCTTGCGTCAATGACTTCGTCACAAGGGGCAGTTGCTTTTTCTTCACCCACCAATATTTCGGCTATCTTTTCATTTTCAATGACTACTGAACCCAGTACTTTTCTTCCTTCGTTAACAATAACGGCATTTTGAATCAGTGTACGTTTCATGACTTTTGCGGGAATTTATGGAACCAACTATTTACTTTTAATTTAATCACACCAAATATGGCCTCTCCAAAGATGCTGCTATTCATCTTGGAAGTCCCTAGTTCACGATTAATGAAAATCACGGGAACCTCGATGATTTTAAAACCACATTTGTAAGCGGTGAATTTCATTTCAATCTGAAAAGCATATCCCTTAAAACGGATATGATCCAAATCGATCATTTCCAGTACCTGACGGCGGTAGCAGACAAATCCGGCAGTTGTGTCTTGTACGGGTATTCCTGTGATGAACCGCACATATTTGGAAGCAAAGTACGACATCAATACCCGTCCCATCGGCCAGTTCACTACATTCACTCCGCTGATGTAGCGGGAGCCGATGGATACATCTCCACCCTGTTCCGAACAAGCCTGATACAAACGGGGTAAATCGTTCGGATTATGACTGAAGTCGGCATCCATTTCAAAGATATACTCGTATGCGTGTTCCAGTGCCCATTTAAATCCGGTAATATAGGCAGTGCCCAATCCCAGTTTCCCTTTACGCTCAATCATAAAAAGCCGTTCGGGAAATTCTTGTTGCAAGGTTTTTACGATGGTTGCCGTTCCGTCCGGAGAGCCGTCTTCTATTACCAGAATATGGAATACTTTGGGAAGGCCGAATACGGCACGGATGATATTTTCTATGTTCTCCCGTTCATTATAGGTAGGGATAATTACAATGCTATCCGATGTCTGCATATAGATACTATAAAATTTAAAACAAAAGTAGTTCTTTTCCTTTAGTTATAGCCGAACTAAGGAAAATTTAACGTGAAGAGCAGAATGCAATCTTTTGTTTCTTGGTGTGAAACGGTTTGTTCCTCGGTGTGAAACAAGTTGTTTCTCGGTGTGGAACACTTTGTTTCTCGGTGAGAAACTTTGGGGGGATGAAAACTTTCCCACACTTATGTCTGTCCTGCGATTCTTTTTTGTAATTTTGCGGGGAAATTTTATAGGTATGACAATAACTGAATTACAACAACAATATGCTGCCCACCCCAATATGGCAGTAATGAAGCGCTTGTTGAAGGACACTTCTGTTCAGACTGTTTTTTGTGGAGGACTGTGTGCATCTGCTGCTTCTCTTTTTTCTTCTGTATTGGTACAAGAGAGTGGTTGTCCGTTTGTCTTTATTTTAGGTGATCTTGAAGAAGCCGGCTATTTTTATCATGACTTGACGCAGATATTGGGTACGGAAAAGGTGTTATTCTTTCCATCTTCATTCCGTCGCTCTATTAAATATGGGCAAAAAGACGCAGCCAATGAGATTCTGCGCACGGAAGTACTTAGCCGCTTGCAAAAAAGGGAGGAGGGACTATGTATCGTTACGTACCCGGATGCATTGGCAGAGAAAGTAGTGTCGCGAAAGGAATTGAGCGATAAAACCCTGAAATTGAATGTAGGGGAGAAAGTGGATACCACTTTTATCACTGATGTGTTGCATAGTTATGGCTTCGAATACGTAGATTATGTATATGAACCGGGGCAATACGCTGTTCGCGGTAGCATTATCGACGTTTTCTCTTTTGCTTCGGAATATCCTTATCGTATTGATTTCTTTGGTGATGAAGTAGAAAGTATCCGTACCTTTGAAGTAGAGTCCCAATTATCCCGCGAGAAGAAAAGTGGAGTGTCCATTGTTCCCGATTTAGCAGTGACAGGAGATGTGACAACTTCCTTTCTGGATTTTATCCCGAAAGATACTACTCTGGCAATGCGCGATTTTCTTTGGTTGCGTGAACGAATCCAGGTGGTGCATGATGAAGCGTTGACTCCCCAGGCAATAGCTGTTCAGGAAGCCGCAGAAAATGGAGGCATTACATTAGAAGGAAAACTGATAGACGGCAGTGAATTCACTGTACGGGCACTCGATTTCCGCCGATTGGAATTTGGTAACAAACCAACCGGAACGCCGAATGCCAGTGTTACTTTCAATACATCTGCCCAACCCATCTTTCATAAGAATTTCGATTTGGTAGCTTCTTCTTTCAAAGATTATTTGGAAAAAGGTTATTCGCTATATATCTGTAGTGACAGTATGAAGCAGACAGATCGTATCAAGGCTATTTTTGAAGATCGGGGCGATCAGATTAATTTTACTCCCGTAGAGCGTACCATACATGAAGGATTTGTAGATAACACACTACGGCTCTGTATCTTCACCGACCATCAGTTGTTTGACCGTTTCCATAAATATAACCTGAAAAGTGATAAAGCCCGTTCGGGAAAAGTAGCACTGTCCTTAAAAGAACTGAATCAGTTTACTCCGGGAGATTATGTGGTGCATACCGATCATGGTATCGGACGTTTTTCCGGTTTGGTGCGTATACCGAATGGTGATACCACGCAGGAAGTTTTGAAACTGGTGTTTCAGAATGAAGATGTAGTGTTCGTTTCCATTCATTCACTGCATAAAGTTTCTAAATATAAAGGTAAGGAGGGAGAGGCTCCCCGGCTTAACAAATTAGGTACAGGGGCATGGGAGAAACTGAAAGAACGTACGAAGAGCAAAATCAAGGATATTGCCCGCGATTTGATAAAATTGTATTCGCAGCGTCGTCAGGAAAAAGGGTTCTCTTATAGTCCCGATAGTTTCTTGCAGCGTGAGTTGGAAGCATCCTTTATTTATGAAGATACACCGGATCAGAGTAAGGCGACGATTGATGTCAAAGCGGATATGGAAAGTGACCGCCCGATGGACCGTCTGGTTTGTGGAGATGTAGGATTTGGAAAAACAGAAGTTGCGATCCGTGCCGCTTTCAAAGCCGTTGCCGATAATAAACAAGTAGCTGTTCTGGTTCCGACAACGGTGCTTGCTTACCAGCATTTTCAAACATTCCGCGAACGTCTGAAAGGACTGCCATGCCGGGTGGAATATTTAAGCCGCGCACGTACTGCCGCACAAACCAAAGCTGTATTGAAAGGACTGAAGGATGGAGATGTCGGTATTTTGATAGGTACCCACCGTATCTTAGGCAAGGATGTTCAGTTTAAAGACTTGGGACTGCTGATTGTTGACGAAGAGCAGAAATTCGGAGTTTCCGTAAAAGAAAAGCTGCGTCAGTTGAAAGTGAATGTAGATACACTGACAATGACTGCTACTCCGATTCCCCGTACCCTTCAATTTTCGTTGATGGGCGCGCGTGATTTGAGCGTGATTTCCACTCCACCGCCTAACCGCTATCCGATTCAGACCGAAGTGCATACTTTTAATGAAGAAGTGATTACGGATGCCATCAACTTTGAGATGAGTCGCAACGGGCAGGTCTTTTTCGTCAATAACCGGATTGCGAACTTGCCGGAACTGAAAGCAATGATAGAGCGCCATATCCCGGATTGTCGTGTAGCAATCGGACACGGACAGATGGAGCCGACAGAACTGGAGAAAATTATTCTGGATTTTGTCAACTATGACTATGACGTGCTCTTGGCAACCACAATCATCGAAAGTGGTATCGATATTCCGAATGCAAATACCATCATTATCAATCAGGCGCAAAACTTCGGCTTGAGTGATCTCCATCAGATGCGTGGACGGGTAGGGCGTAGTAACAAGAAAGCATTCTGTTATCTGCTGGCTCCTCCGTTGAGCAGTCTGACAGCCGAAGGAAGACGACGTCTTCAAGCGATTGAAAACTTTAGTGATTTGGGAAGTGGTATTCATATTGCTATGCAGGATTTGGACATTCGTGGAGCCGGAAATTTGCTCGGAGCCGAGCAAAGTGGCTTTGTCGCTGATTTGGGATATGAAACATATCAGAAGATACTGACTGAAGCTGTCCATGAGTTGAAAACAGATGAATTTGCAGAACTGTATGCTGATGAAATAAAAGGTGAAGGACAAATTAGTGGAGAAGAATTTGTAGAGGAGTGTCAGGTAGAAAGTGACCTCGAACTTTTATTGCCGGCCAACTACGTAACCGGCAGCAGCGAACGTATGTTGCTCTATCGTGAACTGGATGGACTGACATTGGACAAAGATGTGGAGGCTTTCCGCTCCCGCTTGGAAGACCGCTTCGGACCGGTTCCCCGGGAAACGGAAGAATTACTCCGCATTGTTCCTTTACGCCGTTTGTCAGCTCGTTTGGGAGCAGAGAAGATTTTCCTGAAAGGCGGACGAATGACCTTGTTCTTTGTTTCCAATCCGGATAGTCCGTTCTATCAAAGTAAGGCTTTCGGTAAAGTGATAGACTATATGATGAAGTATACCCGGCGCTGTGATCTGCGTGAGCAAAATGGCAGACGGAGTATGTTGATTAAAAATGTTACTAATGTGGAGACGGCAGTCAGTGTGTTGCAGGAGATTGTGGCGTTGCCGGTGAAAGAAGAATAAATAAGCTTTTCGGGGAAGATAAGCGAGGAATTGTTTGTTTTATACCAAGGGGATCTTTATCTTTGTAGATATAACTTAATAACTGATATGGCTAAGAAATCATATAAACCTCAAGATAATGAATTGCCACAGGTCAATGAACCAGTGGCTGCTTATCATGTAACTACTCCTAATGCAAATCTTTATGTTCCTACAGAATATGAACAGGAAATTATAATGCATTCTGAAAAAGATTATGAGGAGGGTAGATTGCATACTCAAGAAGATGTGGATAAGCTGGTGGAACAATGGCTAAGTTAAAAATAGTCTGGACAGAAACAGCGACTATTGTTTTTCAGCAAATTCTGACTTTCTATAATGTGAGAAATGGAAATACCCAATATAGCCGTTCCATTTATACAATGGTGAGAGACGTATTGCAATTAGTCGCTAAATATCCTTATATGTATAAAGCTACCTCTGTTCCTAATATACGTGTTTTTCATTGTGATTATTTCAAAGTCTATTATCGGGTACTTGAAAAGCAGATTCTTGTGGAAGCTGTTTTTGATACTCGCCAAGATCCTGATAAGGCTCCTTTTTAGAGGTGGTTTTGTAAGTGATGGAATGGAGCGAATTAGCGTTTTCCGTATAATTTGTCTATCAAATCAGAACGTCCGATACGTCTCAACTCATTGATGATATTTCTCCTTTCTTCCGGTTTATACCAAAAAAAGAACTGTCGTTGTGCTAGTTTCTCCCGTTGGGTTTTAGCACTGAATATCGGTTCTAACGTGTATGGATGGAATCCGGTATACCAAGCTTCGGTAGCAACCGTCATCGGAGTGGGAGTGAAGTCCTGCACTTGTTCCAGGTGGAAGTCCAGACGTTTAGTGATAACGGCAAGTTCCGCCATATCTTCTTCTTTGCATCCGGGATGCGAGGAAATGAAATACGGAATCAGTTGTTGACGTAGATTCTCTTCCCGGTTGATACGGTCGAATATCCTCTTGAATGTTTCAAATTGCTCGAAAGAAGGTTTGCGCATCACAGATAATACCCGGTCACTGGTATGCTCCGGAGCTACTTTCAGCCGACCACTTACGTGATTGACAATCAATTCACGGGTATACTCGGCAGTGCTGCGGTTGATCGCTTCATCTTTACTTTGATGAAGTAACAGGTCATAGCGTACTCCGCTACCGATAAACGATTTTTTTATTCCGGGCAAGGCATCTACTGCACGGTAAATATCCAGTAAGGGGCGATGGTCGGTATTTAGATTTGGGCAAACTTTCGGATGGATACATGACGGTCGTTTGCACTTCTTGCAAATAGCTTCGTCTTTTCCTTTCATCTGATACATGTTAGCGGAAGGACCACCCAAATCGCTTAAATATCCTTTGAAATCGGGTAACTGGATGACCTCTTTCACCTCTTTCAGTATGGACTCTTTGCTACGGCTGACGATAAACTTTCCCTGATGAGCGGAAATGGTGCAGAAGGCACAACCGCCGAAACATCCCCGGTGAATGTTGATGGAAAACTTAATCATGTCATAAGCCGGAATCCGTTTCCCTTTATATTTAGGATGAGGTAGCCGGGTATATGGCAAATCAAACGAACGATCGAGATCTTCCTGGCTCATCGGAGGATATGGAGGATTGACTACTACTATCTTGTTTCCGACGGCTTGCGTGATTCGGGAAGCCGAATATTTGTTAGATTCTTCTTCGATATGCCGGAAATTACTAGCCTGTTTCTTTTTATCTGCCAAACATTCTTCGTGCGAATAAAGTGAAAGGTCATTTTCGGCAGAGGTCCATTCTGTTGCACGACAAAGATAGGCTGTTTGAGGAACTGATCCGATGATTGTTCTGAATTTACTGCTTGTCAGTACTGGCTCTTCAGTAGTAAGCAGACTTTTCATATTCTTCACCAGGTCTGGAAGTGGTTTTTCTCCCATTCCGTAAATGAGCAGGTCGGCACCGCTGTCGCATAAAATGCTCTTTTGCACTTTGTCCTGCCAATAATCGTAATGACTTAACCGTCTTAAACTGGCTTCGATTCCTCCGATAACTACGGGAACATCCGGATAAAGTTTCTTTAGTATCTGGCTATAAACCGTGGAAGGATATTCCGGACGCATATCCGGACGACCGTCCGGGGTATACGCATCTTCACTGCGCAATCGTTTGTTGGCTGTGTATTTATTTACCATTGAGTCCATACATCCACCGGAGATGCCGAAGAATAGCCGTGGACGTCCCAACTTCTTGAAGTCACGCAGGTCATCACGCCAGTTGGGCTGGGGCACAATGGCTATTTTCAAACCTTCCGCTTCAAGAATCCGTCCAATAACGGCAGCACCAAAAGAAGGGTGATCCACATAGGCATCAGCACTGAATAGAATGACATCCAATTCATTCCATCCGCGAAGTTCTACTTCTTTCTTGGTAGTAGGTAACCAGTCAGTCAATCGATATTCTTTCATGCTGCAAAGATACGGATAATAAAAAACATCCCAATGATTTTTTTATTCATTGAGATGTTTAACTTCGATTATCGGGATGTTTTGCTTCAATCATTGAGATGTTTTTTTATAACTTCCCATTGATTGTGAACTGTAATGTCATTTGTTCTCCATCATAGATTTCACGAAAACCGATACCTTGCTCGGACAGATATTCCTTTAGATCCTGAAACGCGTCAGCATGGTTCATGATAATCTCTATCGTTTCTCCCGGAGAGGCAGTGCACATTGCTCTTATTGCAGGAATCAGCGGACTGTATGCTGTTATTCCGCAGGTATCTACCGTAATCATTATTCCTCCTCTTCTTCCGCTTCCGTGTTGGAAAGCCAGGTAAGATAGAGCTTGATGAGCTGTTGCAGACCGAATGCCTTCATATTATTGTGATAAATCACGTCGATACAAAGGTCCAGCAAGTCTTTACTGTCTTCTTCCTGACTGGCGATAAGGGAGCGGATATTTAGTTTCAACTTATCCAGAACTGCTTCATCTACAATACCGGTACTGTCGATAAGATGACGGAACAGAGCATATTTCTCAATCGTTCTCAAGTTTTCATTAGATACTTCTATGCTGCGTGTACCGCTAGGATTTGCTTGTATAGTATACATTGTTTTTTAGTTTTAAAGGTTATTATAGTAGCAAAGATAGAATTTAAAATGAGAAACGGATTAAAAAAAAGGATATTTTTTATTTTTGAGTAAAGAATCCCAAGATGCCTGCCATGATGGTTGCCCGATCCGCTTCCGACTGGATGCTTTCGAAAGGAAAGCCCAATACAAAAGTGCGGTAGTTTCCTTTGTAAGCGATACCTGCGCTCTGATTGCCGGGTACATACGTAAATACAGGGAAAGCAGTATCTACGGGAACGATGCAATCTGCTGCAGGAACCGCATAACTGTTCTCATTGGGCAGACGCGGGATCGTGATTGCGCGCCCCAATCCTTTAATCTGATTCGAACTCTTATCCGTCAGGCTACTTTGATAACCATATTTCAGTATTTTCTCTGTAAACTCCCGGTTTCCTTGTGTGCCGCTCATATCGCTTCCTACATAAGCACCGCTGACAAACAGATTACCTCCCGACTGACAATAACTGGTCATAATTCGTTGCATAGCCGAGGAGAATGTCTTGTAGTACGCTTTATTTGCGGGATCTTCTTTTTCCAGTCCCAGGATATAATCTACCACCGGATAATCTTCTAACGTAACCAATCCGTTTTCTACTGCTTCGTCACTGCATGACACAAAACTATATTTGCCGGCTGCCTGAATCGCTTTTCCATGAATGAAAGGATAATCGAATGTGTTCCCCGCTATTTTCATTCCTTCTAACTCGTTTCCGCTATGTCCCAGACTGCCTTTTCCTTCTTTTCCGGCTTGTGTACGGTCGAAGCCTGTTTGTGCTCCGCAAAACGAAATGTTTGATATATACGGGACTCCGGGATCTTGTGATAAATCGAATCCTGCTCTATCAGAAGTATTAACGACCGCCGGACCGCTGATTCTATCAAAGCCATTGATGATAATTACCTTTTCCTGTTCGCGTTTGGCTTTATAAGCGGAAAGGATTTCGGAGGGAAAGCTTTCCCCGCCGCGGTTTACGGCAGTCACTTTGAATGAATAAACGAGCCCCGGTTCTATTTTAACGGTGTGGGACGTTTTGCTGACTAAGGTTCCATTGTCAAAGCCTCCATAACCAATGCGTGTATATACGATGTATTCCCGTGGGCGTGCAGTCGGTTCTTGTGGATCATCTTCACCTTTCCATGAAAGTTCCAATGTATTCTTTTTCTTTCCGAATTGAATGGCGAAATTGCTGACTGGCAGGGGCTGAACTATATATTCTTTATCATGCTGGCTGGTAATGAACTGCAAAATACCTTTGTAAATGGCTCGTCCCACTGTAAACTTGAAGTTCGGATCATGCCCTAACTGCATATCTGCGAAGTTCTGATGGGAGAGCAGTTCGATAATCGTAGAAGGTGTAGCCGGGAGACGTGTTTCACTGTAATTCCGGTTCCACATACTGCGGCGTGTCCAGGGGATGCTGTAACTTGAATAAATATCTTTCTGAATCTGTGTAAGCAGAATATCGGCTAAATCACGTGATGCATACCGGTCTGTTCCTGTATTCAGTTTTCCATTATTGAAATCGGTGGTATAGATACCGAGCGATCCGATAAGCTCATCAGTCTTGCTGCATCCGGCATCACTGTGCAACGCCATAGTCATTTCCAAAGGTACGCCTAAACCCGATTGTTGCGGGTTGTAGACAGAACTGCCCGACAAATAGTTGATAGCGTTGGAACGTGTGTTGATGTCGTCTGTATAGTCGTTTTCACCTTTACGACCTGCATATACTTCGTATGGCATTCCCGCCCATTGCGCAGAGTAGCGTGCTCCTTCCAAATAACGGGGCAGCCCGCTGGTTCTTCCTCCACGGGCAATGTTTCCCATTCCACCTCCAAAACGTACTGCATCGGCGCATACAACTCCATGTTCGCTGCTCTCGTTGCTAAGTACCACCATGCCGTAGTCGTTGTTCCCTTTATCAAATTCAAACGTTCCGAGGTAAACCCATGTGCCTCCACCTATTTTCTGATTAACTTTAAATTCGGTTACTCCTCCGTTATGGAATACCAGATATTTGGCGTCGCTTACACTATTGGGGAGTGTCTGATAAGAAACATAAACAGCATACTTACCTGTTGCCGGTAGGGTAGGTACCCATTCGGCAAATACCTGGTCTTTATTCTTCTTTTTCTTTCTTTCGGTTGGTATGAAACGGCAGGTTCCGTCAGTGAAAGGATTCTCTCCCTCTTTATAGATCGTTTTCTTTTGAGCAAATCCTCTTACCGGGGCATTTGTCCAATTAGCTTTTTTGCTACCCACTTCCAGATAAAGGGAAGCGTTGGGAGTGTCATTATCTACGATGATTTCATTCTTCTGCGTATCCCGTTCACGGGGAGTATAAACAATCGCTCCAGCATTCTCCAACATGGGAATCACGTATGGAAGAACGAAAGATTGAGTGAACATATCTTCCGTGGTGCAGAATAATCGGGGGCGTTGCCATCCCCATTCGTTTTTATCATTCTTGAAATAGTTGCCGTGGCTTTGCCAGATTGCGATATGACGGTCTTGCAGTCCGCGTGAAATTTCATTGGGGCGTGAGATGTTTTTCACCCAGGGAGCTCCTTTATAGTCTATATTCAAAGATAACCGCTCCTTATCCTTTTTCTTATTCCGGTAGAAATTAGGAACCAAATCTTCAATAGGTTTTCCATCTGTATAAATGGTGAGCTGGTAATAATGAACAGGCCCCGGAAGCAGTTCTTTAACTTGATTATAAATGTATTCTACAGTTTCCGGACGGAAAGGCTGATAGGCGAAACTTTCCGATGCGTAGATTGCAATTGTCTTGCGATCATAATTTATATCGAAACTGTTCAGTTTAGGAGTGCTGATTTTGGCTGTTGCGGTATATTTGTTGAAGTAATCCGTCAGCCGTTCTTTTACATTTCTTTCAATATCTTGAGCGAAAAGAAAATTAGCACTTACAGTAAGGCATAGAAGAAACACTATTATCTTTTTCATTATTCAATGCTTTTGTTCTCATTTTCACCACAGAGGAAAGGAGGACACGGAGGTTAAATCTATGAAGCGATATAAAATGGTTGTTCATAATAACTCTGTGTCCTCCTTTCCTCTGTGGTGAATTATCCCCGCAAAAATAACAAAAAAAGAGCGAGAAGTATCGAAACTTCCCACTCTTCTTTCATTGTTTTATATTCTCTTAATTAAGAATATTATTCTTATAAAGGAACGTATTCTACAAATGCTTCCATTGCTTCGTAAGAAGCCAGTCCTAACTTATCATACAAAGTAGCTGTGCCACGGTTGCGGTCTTCACTACGTTGCCAGAACAAACGTTCGTCATTACCCAAGAACGGAGCGCTTTCCATCTGCGACTGATGTTTCAGGATAGAGTTACGTTTTGCACGAAGTTCTTCCGGACTGATCGGCACTGCCATTTCAATATTTTCGATTTCCCATTCAGCCCACGCACCACGGTACATCCAGATACGGCAGTCTTTCAGCCATTTGGCACCTTCTTCTTTTTCAAGATCAACAGCTGCGAATACGGCGTCCGTACATACACGGTGTGTTCCGTGCGGGTCGGCCAGGTCACCTGCAACGAAAATCTGATGAGGTTTCACTTCACGAAGCAAGTTACGTACGATTTCCACGTCTGCTTCACTGATCGGGTTTTTCTGAATCTTACCTGTTTCATAGAACGGCAAGTCTAGGAAGTGGCATCGTTCCAATGGTATATTGTTATAAGTACAGGCCGTACGGGCTTCACCACGACGAATCAGACCTTTGATAGTCAGAATGTCACGACTGTCCATATCACCATCTTTCTTCTCTTTCAAGAAATTACGTATTTCTGCATATTTCTCATTGATAACCTGATCTGCACTGTTATTGAAGAGTTGGTTGAATCCGTTGATGAAATGCATGAAACGAACTACTTCTTCGTCACCTACGGCGATATTACCGGAAGTCTCGTAAGCTACGTGTACTTCGTGCTTTTGTTCTACCAAACGGCGAAGCGTACCACCCATTGAAATAACATCATCATCCGGATGCGGAGAGAAGATGACCACACGTTTCGGATACGGTTTTGCACGTTCCGGACGGTAGGTGTCATCAGCATTAGGTTTGCCACCCGGCCATCCGGTAATGGTGTGCTGTAAATCATTGAAGATTTTGATGTTTACATTGTACGCAGAACCGTAAAGTGCCAGAAGTTCACTCAAACCGTTTTCGTTATAGTCTTTATTAGTCAACTTCAGAATCGGTTTGCCAGTCAACTGACACAACCAAACAATGGCGCTACGTATTAATTTATCATTCCATTCGCAAGAAGTTACCAGCCACGGACGTTGGATACGTGTTAAGTTCATAGCTGCTGAAAGATCAAGAGCTACATGCGCGTTGTTGTGAGTTTGCAGATAAGAAGCCGGAATAGTGTCAGTGATCGCACCTTCCACACATTCTTTAATCATAGCTGCTTTGTTTTCCCCCCATGCAAGCAGATAAACCTTCTTTGCGCCAAGGATAGTGGATACACCCATTGTAATAGAACTGATCGGCGTATTATCCAGCGTTCCGAAAATCTTGGATGCTTCGTTGCGTGATGCATTATCCAACAAGATCAGACGAGTGGTAGAATTCAGTCGGGAACCCGGTTCGTTGAACGCGATGTTACCTACACGGCCAATGCCCAACAAGGCAATATCAATACCTCCGAAGCTTTCAATGCGTTGTTCGTACAGACGGCAATATTCGAAGATGGTATCTTTGGCAATGCTTCCGTCGGGAGTGAATATATTCTGTTTGTCAATATCGATGTGATCCAGCAACATACTCTTCAAAGCATTGAAGTTGCTGTTGATTGCATCGGGAGCCAACGGATAATATTCATACATGTTAAATACGATCACATTGCGGAAGCTAAGACCTTCTTCCTTATGCATGCGGATGAGTTCGGTATATACGTGGCTGGGCGAATCACCTCCGGGGAGTGCCAATACGCAGAAGCGTCCTGCTTTTTGTTTTTCGCGGATGGTTTGTGCTATTTCGCGAGCAATATAGTTAGCACCTTCTTCTACGGATTCGTAGATGTCCGTAGGGATTTTTTCGAGTCTTGTCAAGACTGATTTTTCAAATGCATTCTCCGGTCTGTAGTATCTGGGGGAGACCCGGTGGAGACTGATTTGAGAACTAAGATTTGTTTTCATAAAGTTGTTAATTAAGTTATGTAAGATTAGCGTCCTTACGACTGTATTTTCACGACAAAGATACAAAAGAAGTCTATATAATTAACTACCGAGTTCTAGGTATTGTTGCTACATGAATCTGTTTTTAACATTTGTTATTTGGCAAATGTTATAGATGGAATTCGTCTGCATCTTTCCATACCGGGAACTTCTCTCTGAATTGGTTGAGAGCAGTGAGATTTACACTGACAGTCGTAATTCCTTCCTTTCCATCTGGAAATGAGCCGATTTCTTCTCCGAAAGCGGAATAGACTTTACTTCCTCCATTATATGAAAGTTGGTACCCGTCTGTACCTACTCTGTTGACACCGCATACATAGCATTGATTTTCTAAAGCGCGTGCCCGGAGTAGAGTATCCCAAACCAGACGGCGGGGGATAGGCCAGTTGGCTACATATATTAAAAGGTCGTACTCGTTGCCTACGTTTCGGCTCCATACAGGGAAACGAAGGTCATAGCAAACCAGCAGGCAGATATTCCATCCATGATAGGGGATGATGAGTCGTTTATCACCGGCCGAAAAATGTTCGGCTTCCCGTCCCATACGAAACAGATGTCGTTTGTCATAATAGAACTCTTCTCCTTCCGGTGTCAGAAAGAACGCACGGTTATAAAACTGTTCGTTCTCTGTTGCTATATAGCTTCCGCAAATGGCTAGCTGGAATTTGGCGGCCCATTGTTTGAGTGTTGTAATGGTTTCTCCGGAATTTGGCTCTGCCAGTATTTTACTCTGCATACTGAATCCGGTAGAAAACATCTCCGGTAAAACAACAATCTCCGTTATTCCACGAAGACTTTGCAGCTTTTCGTGGAGCAAACGGAGATTTTCTTGTTTATTTTCCCAAACAATATCGGTTTGTATGATAGAAATACGGATAGACTCCATGATAACTAAGTATTAAGTAATAAGTATTAAGTATTAAGCCGTGCGGATAAGTATATCAAAAACTACGATTAATACTTAATACCTGATACTTAAATCATATTTCTCCAAGAGCAAAATTCTCCGGATGTTTTCCTTTGAAATCCTTGAAGTAAAGTTTGATTTCTCTCATGTCCTTATTAATATCTCCTGACGGCATGATAGCTTTCGTTGCCGAAATCGTTTTCTTGCTGTAATCAATACCAATCAGAACGATCGGAACCTGGGCTTTCAAGGCTATAAAATAAAAGCCTTTTTTCCAGTTTGGATTCGCTTTACGGGTTCCTTCGGGAGTGATAGCCAAATTAAACTTTTTATATTCGGCAAATTTATGAACCATCTGATCTACTAGCGAAGTTTTTCGACTACGGTCGACGGGAATTCCGCCAACTGCTTTGAAAAAAATTCCAAGCGGAAAGAAAAACCATTCCTTTTTCATCATGAAACTTGTCTTACGGCCTATAGCACCATAAAATAGTTTTCCAATAAATAAATCAAGGTTTGTTGTGTGTGGAGCGGCACATATCACGCATTTATCATAATTAGGTACCGTAACGTTTGTCTTCCACCCTAACAGGCGGTAATAGATAAAGCTATAAATTGCTTTTTTCATTCTGTTGTTAGTTCAATTTCCCTATAGCTTCAATAATCTCGTTTACCTTTGCATTAAAATCAGCACGGAATTTCTTATAAAAACCTTTCACGTTGCCCGGTTCTGTGTGGCTGATGCGAGTAACAAATTCATCCTGCATCTTCAGTACCTCTGCCATCAGTTCATCTGCTTTCACCTTGTCTGTGCCAGGGATGAACATACTGTTGATTAAACACTCGGTGAATAATTCTCCTGCGATATAGTTTACGTTCTTTTTGAGTTCTCTTCTACTTGCCATAATCTTTACATTTAATGGTGAATAATAAAAAATACTTGCGGTAAAGATAGGCACTTTCTTTGATTCTAGCGAATTATATGGGGAAAAAATAAAATAGAGATGGCTTTTAATATCTTTTATACGTATATAAACAAAAGCCGGTTAACTGTTTAAACAGCTAACCGGCTTTTTCTATAAATTTTGCTTTATTATTTATTGTGGAGTTCCAAAAGCAGTAAACTCATAA
Organism: Bacteroides sp. AM16-13; assembly: GCF_003602705.1. Classification (NCBI taxonomy): domain Bacteria; kingdom Pseudomonadati; phylum Bacteroidota; class Bacteroidia; order Bacteroidales; family Bacteroidaceae; genus Bacteroides; species Bacteroides sp. AM16-13. Next base: position 166,628 of record NZ_QTLK01000001.1, on the reverse strand, counting down.
ATACCATCAGCCCACATGGCAGAATTGCCTTTATGTACATTGACAACACCATAAACACGCAGACGCAGGTATCTATAAGACGCAGGATCTTCTATATTCAGAATTAGAAATCCTAACTGCCAATTCGTTCTGCCATCTACAAGCGTTTTGTAATTTTTGCCATCCAAACTCCCTTCGATTGTATATTTATATGCAGCTTCAGAGCCATTAACTAACCTTGTTGAAAGGTTTATTTCTGAAATTTTGGCCTCTTTTTTCATATCTATAGTAAACATATAAGGAGCACCGGTAGCGGCATTTGAGCTTTTTTGGAAATAAGTAGAAGATTCTAAATCAGCTCCATCGGTGATACAATCAGCTTTCACTCCTTTTGCTCCTGGGATAGCTGATGTAACAGATGCATTCAATGTTAGGTTTTTCCCATTCTGCACAGGAATGATACCATATTTATCATTAAATTCCAAATATCTGTAGTAATCCATCGAAGCATATCCATTATTGAATGCAGCAATAGAAATTCTGGGGAAGTTTCCATTTGGTGTTTTATATTTTCGTTGTGCTCCCCAATGGTAGCTCCATACCCCATAGGTTTTTCCTACCATTGCTATTCTGTTAAACTGTGCATCAAATGTAGTGTTATTACCAATTTCTCTTATAGGTGTCCATTCACCTACCAAGTCAGTTGTTGAGGTATACATCGTTTGACTTGGATACCATCCGGAGGCCTTTGAACTGAAGAAGTAGTATTCTCCGTCTTTTTTGATAATTGCAGGAGTTTCTCTATGTAATCCTTTGCATATTGTATTGACTAATTCGACTGGTTTTGTCCAAGAGGCATCCAATTTATATATATTTATATCACTGTTTGTGTTAGTGGCAGAAAGAAGATATGCCGTATTATCATCATCAATAAAAAGCGATTGATCTCTTGAATCATGTCCTAATGGACGTTCCATAGTACCTACTTCAAGTTTACCTTTAGGGGTAATTTGCGCTAGATAGATTTTAGCTGCTGTGTATCCATTTTCATCTTCATAATGCGAAGATAATACAACTTTTCCTGTCTTTGGATTATATCGGAACGCATTACCTTCCATTTTAACATTCGGATAAAAGGCCAACTCTCTAGGAGTACTCCAACTTCCATTTAATCCTGTTTTAGAGTAACTTTCAGTGACTAGCCATCCTTTGAGTTGTTGTCCATCAACAGTCTTCTCCGTATTTTCTATTTTATAAGAAAAATAAAGATCATTGATTTTCATTCCTTGTGGTTTGTCGCCGGAGGATTTTTTTGTGATATATTTGCCATTCAGGTTGTCGTAAACTTTACTTTCACCGGTAGGGATAAAAGTGGTAGCTTGTTGAGAAATGGAAGTCGCAACTTTTTGTCCGTTATAAAAAGCTTCTATATGGTAAGTAAAAGTTTTGTTGACCATTAGGTTGTAATCATCGTATGTGTTACCTTTAGCTTCTCCAATCAGGTTATTGTCCCGGTATATTTTGTAGAGGTCAGCATCTTTTCGTTGCATCCAGTTTAATTTGACATTGTTAACTTCATTGCTGCCTGCTAGTTTGAAAACGGTAGTTGTGACTGCCCAACTACTTGCTGTCTCCATACTGATCTCTCTGGATTGAAAAGCGAAAGAAGGAACAATTGACAGATTGGGCAGACATATAAAAATGAATAAGAGGTAGATCTTTATTCGTTGCTTCTTTATATTCATAATCTAATTAATTTAATTAATTGTTTGAAATATGTCTGGAAGTTATTGGGCTCCCATTAGTTTCAAATTATTAGTCCTGTAAGTTGCAGCGAAAATGTCTGCTTCTTTATATTGGTATTTGTCTGAATCGAAATATACAGCAAAATCCTGCATAAGTTTTTTAGAATACTCTGTAAGGTATAAACTTGTTCCATCGAATGTATTTGAACCGGAAACAGTAATATATTTCTTGTCTTTTGCATTCTGTATCTGATAATAACCGTCTTCTAGCAAGTTAAATATCCAACATTGGGCATCATTCTGTTTTTCCGGATTTAAACGCAGAGTTCCGAACAATGATTCTAAGAATTTTCCAGTTTTAATGTCTTTTAGTTTATATCCATTAGGAATATCAGTTTTAATAAACTCTAAACTTAAATTAATGGTATCATTGTCATCTGCTATACTAAAACCATTAATCGGTTTTGATACCAAACGGTCTGAGTTTTTCTCCAATAGTGAATAAATATTACCGTTTATGATCTTTTCAGCTCTTTTGTAACGGTACATTTTATCAAAGATACTTAAATCCCATTTGTTATACCATTTCACCACAGGATATCCTGAACGCATACTGATCGGCAACCATACATGGTGGGATTTCTCTACATTTTTGGAATTCCAGCGATCTCCCATGTAGATATATGCATTTGTTTTATTGTTCACTTTAAAAACATAGCAGCTTTGTGAATTATAAGTTACTTGTTTTAGTTTGTCTACTGCAAAGTTGCGACCGGTAGTCCATTCATTTAAAATACTAGTAGTATATGCTGTTTTTCCTGGATTAGGAGCCCAGCCAGTACAACCCGAGAACAACCCATAATAGTAATCACCAACTTTAAAAATAGCTGGTGCCTCGTATTTTAGCCCTTTTAATATTTTGGTTTCAGTAGGGGTGGGTTCTAAATAATCATCTCTCAATAAAGAAACATTCATGTTGGTGTTCATGTCTGTTGAACAGAAATGGTAGGCATCTCCGTTTGTATCTACAAAAAGAGTTTGATCACGTGATTCGTTTTTGTTGGGACGAAAAGTTTTATATAGTATATAGGGACCTTCTATCCTGTCACTTGTTGCCACACAGACTCTTGCAGCTCCATATCCATTACCACTTTCCCAATGAGTCCACATAACCCACTTTTTTGTTTGAGGGTTATAAATAACCTTGGGACGTTCAAATAAGCGTCCATGTGATATGTCATTCATGTCCTCTTTTGGTTCTCCTTTTGTTTTCAAAGATAACCCCAGTCGCTTCCAATTATATAAATCTTTAGACTGATAACAACTTACCCCATTAGAAACAAAGCCTGTACGATCTTCTCCAAACCAATAATAAAAACCTTTTTCAAATACCACGCAACCACCGTGTGCGTTGATTTGTTCCCCGTTTATATCATTCCACAAAACACCCGGACTAATCTGAGTGTTTTGTGAAAAAGCAGAAATAACAGAAAACATAAAGTATATAAATAGAATATGTCTCATGATTTTGCTATTTATTTTTCTATATTTTATTATATTTTTTGGCAATGTTATTTAGATGGAAGATTAATTGTTATAGTAGGTTGCATGGGGGCATAGGCACCGGATTCATCAATAGCGAAGTATTCTATATCTGCAGTATTATCTACGAAACCAAATTTGGGTACATAGTTGCATGATACACCAGTTAATTTGGCGTTGTCAACTCGGATTGCACCGATGTCATTACCCCATTTACCACGTCCTACAGTGAAGGATATGCGTAGCTGTTTACAATCTGCAGAAGTTGTATAGTCCATAGAGTACATTTCCCAATTATCACTGGCTATTTCTGTAACGACTCTTTTTTCTTTATTTTGTGCTTCTTCAATGATCATTTTACCAGTCAGTGTACCTGCTTTTTTGGCAATGCCACCTTTGAGTAAGGCAGATAATGTATAAGTTTCATTAGGGGCGACGTCTACGACCTGCATGAGAATTCCGTCACTCCAGCCAGCGGCCCATTTATAAGGCTTTATTTCGAAGATATGATTATCAATATCTTGCATATTGTCTATTTCTTCAGACTTAATATATTGTTCAGAATTCCATCGATCACCTATTACAACATCCCATCCTTCAACGGCTGTTACTAGTTTGCTTTCCGGATTTGTATCAAACTCCCCTTCAAAGCCGGGATTTTTCAATAGATTTTCTACTGCTTTTCCGATTCCCGATGCAAAATATGGCTGGGGAGCATAGTCGATTATACGAACTGAGTCAATTGGCATACCGTCTCTGTAAATGAAAGCACGGTTATCAGAGGTTACTGCAATACGATAAGTGTGTGCCTCTCCGTCGTTGTTATAGAATTTACCTTGTCCACCTTCCTTTCCTGCAGTGGCGGGGTTGGAAATATTTTTTTTGTATGCATTATATAATCCAACTTCAGTAGAAGTTATATATGCCTTAAATCCATATCCTTTTTCATTGACAAAGTAAGGATAGAAGCATTTTTCCGGTTCATCAGTTTTTACTCTAAATTCAAGAGTGTATCCTTTGGAACCGGGAGTAAACGTTTTATTGAAGTCGGAATCATTTCCACCTTTGTAAACGGATGATTTTGAAATATCTTTTGCGGGAAGTGCAGTGCCATATCCTTTTACTTGCAAATAAGAACGATAATCTCCATTTCGTAGTACTATTTTGCCTTCTGTTAGTATTTTGGAACTGTTTAAAGTTACGGTTACTTTTTGTTTGCCGCTATTGGCAGGTATAACGGATGGAGATACGGTAAATCCGTTTGGTGCAGTAATTCTTATTTCTTTATTTGTGAGTGATTCGGAACTAACGAAAAAGTGTTCAGAGTTGTTTGTTCCATTGATAATCATTAGTGGCAAATGAGCATCTTCTGTTACTTTTGGTGCTTCTTCTTTTTTCTCATCTTCTGGTATTGTAGCGTAAGCAGTTGTTATACTACTAGTCAACAATGTCATTGATAAGAACATGATTTTTACATACTTTCTTTTCATGATACTGAATGTTTTATAGTTTAATATTAATAATTGATTTTATGAGCGTATTATTCTTTTGCAAAGTTGCGGAAACTATTTATAATAAGAGTTCTTGAATTAATCAAATACGTCTAATTTTGAATTATTAGTTTTTAGTTGTGGTTACAGGGGTATAAAAATCATTCAGAAGGTTTGAAAATCATTCATAAACATCATTTCATAACATTTTAGCTCTATTTTATAGTTAAATGGTTTGCTTGAAAATAATATTTGCTTTAATATTGTATTTAAATAATAAAAGTGCTATGGAAATAAAGAAAAGAATTATCATATTTTTGCTATTTATTTTAAATATATGGAGTTTTATTGCTGCGCAACAATTATCTGTTGATGTACTACCTTTGGGGGGGCAGTTGCCTTCAAATTCCGTGCAAAGAATATTTCAGGATCGTGAAGGTTTTATGTGGTTTGGTACTCGTGAAGGATTATCACGTTATGATGGCTATCGAGTGTTAACTTTCCGATCTGGAAAAACAACGCCGAATCTTTTGACTGATAATCAAATTACAAGTATTACTGATTCATGGGAACGTGTCTTGATTGGTACAAAGAAAGGATTGAATATATTAAATAAGAAAACTTATGAAATCTGTCATGTGGATAATGAGGAATTAAAAGATCAGGAAATTCGTTCGATTCTTTTTGATTCTAAAGGATATATATGGGTAGGCACTTATATCGCCCTATACAGATGTTCCAGTGACTTTTCTTCTTGTAAAAGATATGATAATTCTTTGCCAATCACTAGTGTGAACTCTATTTACGAAGATGTTGATAATAATATTTGGGTAACTTTCTGGAGAAAGGGTATATTTCGCTATGATCGGGTAAAAGATACTTTTGTTAAATATCCGTCAGTCGGTAAAGAGAATAATCCGTTTTGTGTTTTTCAAGATGACAAAAAACAGCATTGGGTAGGTACTTGGGGAGAGGGGCTTTATAAGTTTTATCCGGAAGAAAAAAATGAGCAGATTTATATACCGGTTAAAAGTATTAAAGAAGGCGAATTGCCGGAAAATGGAACTTTCTTTAGTATTCAGCAGGATGATAGATATGGATATCTTTGGTTAGTTAGTGCTCGGGGACTTTATGCTATTCGGAAAAGAGTAGATAATTTTGTGGAAACTGTCGATATTAGTGATATTTCCTCAAAATTGAATAATATATTTAGTGAAATATGTAAAGATAAAGCGGGTAATTTGTGGATTGCTTCCTTTAATGAGGGAGTATCTTATATTAATATGGATAAACCTGTTATCCAGAATTATCTGATGCCTTTTATTAAGGAGACGACAGGATTAACAACCAATATTCAAGCTATCTATAAGGATAAGGATGGAGATATTTGGATAAATCAAAATCGTTTAGGATTAGGAATTTATAAAAAAAATAGCGATAAAGTTATTTGGTATAAGGATATACCGGACTTGAATAGTTTGCTAGGCATGGAGACTATTAATTTTATTGGATATTCCTCTTCAAATGATGAAATATGGGTCGGCCCATCTTATCAGCCATTTATTTATACAATGAGAAAGGAGAATGGGAAAATACGACTTATTTCTCGTCTAAATTTGCAACAATATACAAAAGGGGTAGGCAATAATCCACAATTCTTTTATGAAGATAAAAAACAGAATGTATGGATTGTAACATCATTGGGATTGTTGGTGAAACCTGCCAATAGTCATAATATATTAAAGGAAACTGGTTTTCTCCAAAGGGAAATAACAGGTCTAGCTGAAGATAATTCAGGACATATATGGATTAGCACAAGACGCAATGGTGTTTTTTGTTTGACTGTATCTGAGGATTTCCAGATTAGAAAGGAAAATATTGTAAAGTTTGATATGGCGTCAGGACGTTTAATCAGTGATAATATCGAAGACCTATGTACAGATAAAGAAGGACGAGTATGGATGGGGAGTCAAGAAGGTTATGTCTTTCTATATGACCAAAAAACAAAAACGGTTGAGGATTATTCTGATATATTTCCTACTTTAACTGAGGGGGTACAGGATATGAAGATGGATGATACAGGTCATCTTTGGATTTCTACTAACAAGAAGATTATAGAATATGACCCTAAGACTGGAGGGCAGATTAGTTATCAGGCTGGACAGGATATTGTTGTAAACTCTTTCCCTAAACATTCTTGCTTTAAAAGTCCGGTAGGAGAAATGTTTTATGGAGGTAATAGGGGCATTGCGGTGTTTGTCCCTTATAAAAAGTTGGCTGATAAACCAAAGAAAATTCGGACACACATTGTAGATGTGAAAATGGATGATGAGTCATTATTGACAGGAAAGACTAATGAACGTTTTAATTTGCTTAAGCGGACATTAAAATTACATGCTGAAGACCAGAATATTGAGATTGATTTTTCTTCCTTAAATTATAGTTTCCCAACAAAAATACAATATGCTTATAAAATGGAAGGAGTAGATAAAGACTGGGTGTATATCAAAGATGGACGTCGTTTTGCGTATTATAATCGGCTTCCAAAAGGGAAACGTACTTTTTGTGTAAAGGCAACAGATGTTAACGGATTATGGAGTAGTCTTGTAACGAAGATACAAGTGGATAAAGCTCCGGCATTTTACGAGACTTGGTGGGCTTATACGGCTTATGTTGTGTTTGTTTTATTGGCTGGTTATTCATTTTATTATAGGACAAAACGAAGGATGCAATTGCGTCATGAATTGAGAATAGTTCAGATTGAAAAGGAAAAATCGGAAGAACTCGTTCAGGCTAAATTGCGTTATTTTACGAATATTTCTCATGATCTTCTCACTCCTTTGACTATTGTTACTTGTTTGATTGATGATGCAGAAATCACTTACAAGAATAAGATTCCACAGTTTGAAATGATTCGTGCTAATGTAAACCGCTTGAAAAGATTGTTGCAGCAGATTCTTGACTTCCGTAAAGTTGAGAGTGGAAATATGAAATTGAAAGTAACTTCAGGAGATATTGTATCTTTGATTTGCAATGTTTGTAATTCTAATTTTATGCCTTTAATTCAAAAGAAAAAGTTGACAATTTCTTTTGAATCATCAGAGGACACAATACAAGCATATTTTGATGTAGATAAGATAGATAAAGTGGTCTTTAATCTTTTATCTAATGCTTGTAAATATACAGAAGAAGGGGGAGAAATAAAGATTGCACTATCGACCCATTCGCAGAATGGGCATACTTATTTATCTATTATAGTCAGTGATACAGGCAAGGGGATTGCTCCTGAAGATCTAGATAAGATATTTACGCGGTTCTATACTAATCAACATTGGGTATCTAGTGAAACTAATGGCATAGGACTTTCACTTACAAAAGACTTGTTGGAAATACACCACGGAACAATTAGTGTAGAAAGTGAAATAGAAAAAGGAACTTCATTTACAGTAATTATTCCTATTGATAAAGAAAGCTATGCTGAGAGTGAGATAAATATCGAATCATCACAGGAACTGAGAAAGGAAGGTAGGACGGATATTGTAGATGTTGATATGGAAGCTTGGGAGCAGCATGAAGGAGAGAATGTGGAAACTACAGTTAATGATATTCATTTGTTACTAGTAGAAGACAATGAAGAATTATTGTATTTAATGGAGCGTATTTTGTCCAGACGTTATCATGTGATGATGGCTAAAAATGGGGTAGAAGCTTTAGAACTGATGAAAGATAATGAAGTCGATATCATTGTAAGTGATGTTATGATGCCTGAAATGGATGGTTTGGAATTATGTCGCACCATTAAGGGAAATTTAGAGACGAGTCATATACCTATTATTCTATTAACAGCGAAAAATACGGCAGAGGATCGTATTGAATGTTATAATGCCGGAGCTAATGCCTATATATCCAAACCTTTTGAGTTAAAGGTACTTGAAGCGCGTCTTGATAATTTCTTAATGGATAAAAGGACCAAGCAAGAAGAATTTCGTACTGATATAGAGGACATAAACTTTAATTTGTTGGATGCTACCGATATTGATAAAGAATTCTTGGAGAAGGTTATAGAGGTTATACAAGAAAATTTATCTTCTTCTACGTTTGACGTCATTCAGTTGGCAGATGCTTTGGCTATGTCCAAATCTTCTCTTTATCGTAAGACAAAAGCGATAATAGGTTTGTCCCCGGTTGAGTTTATCCGGAATGTCCGTTTAAAGCAAGGCGTAAAGATGTTGAGAAATAAATCAATATCTGTATCAGAAGTTGCGTATACGTGTGGATTCTCCAATCCTAAATATTTTTCGACATGTTTCAAAGAGGAATTTGGGGTGACTCCTAAAGAGTTTCAAAAAGCAGATACTAAAATTAATAAATTATAAATATATTAATCTTAGTATGATTTATCATGAATATCGACTATTTGTTTTATAGTTGATATTCATGATGTTTTTAGGGTGTATTTATTCTCATTACTTTTAAAATATTAATTGATTTTTAAACCTTATGAATAATTCTCGAACTAACTGCCATAACATAAATAAGTAATTTTATCATTGCTCCAAATTTAAACCCATTTGATTGATTTCTGTACTTCAACTTTCTCGGAAAGTCTCAATTTTGTCTTTTGATAAATGAGTACTAATTTTAAATTCTACGTAAATGAAAAAACGTTTTTTTATATTGAGCATATCTTTGACTTTTATTTCTATAATACATGCGGCTCAATATATTGAGAATCCATTAATTATTTCTACTGCTGAAGGTTTAAGAGCTTTTTCAGAGTCTGTTAATAATGGGAATTCTTATCAGGGGAGAGTGGTCAAACTATCAGCTGATATTTGGTTAAATGATACAATTGGATGGCAAGAGTGGAATCGACAAACAAAAATAAAGTCATGGATCCCCATTGGAACATCTAAGAACCCTTTTGAAGGGACCTTTGACGGGAATGGACACTATATTGCAGGTCTGTTTACGAGAGCGGGTTCTGAAACCTTTTTTCAGGGGCTATTTGGTTTTTTGAAAAAAGCAACAGTGAAGAATACTCACATTCGCTATTCTCATATAATTGCATACAATTATGTTGGTGCCATTGCTGGTTATATTTCATGTAATACACAGATATTGAATTGTTCAAATGGAGGTATTGTGGAAAATGATCGTAATTTTACAGGTGGACTTATAGGTTTTTCTTCTGGACAAAACCGTATTATCGGCTGTAGTAATTATGGTAAGGTTTATGGGCATCGTTGTGTTGGGGGGATTATCGGTTATTTTGAAGGCGGCTCTATTTATAATTCTTTTAATAGAGGAGAGATTATTGGGCGTTATGAACATGTAGGAGGTATTATAGGTGAATTTACGGAACCTTATCAAAAGTCTATAAAAGATTCAGGATTGAAAGAACTTCCGAATGATACTGTGGCTAATTGTTATAATACAGGAATCATCATGGCAAGAGATGTGGCAGGTGGCATTGCCGGGCATATAAACTTACATCCAATACAGATTTCTACATGGAAAGTTTTGTTTGCTAATAATTACAGCTCTGGAAAAATTCGTACTAGATATCCTGTTATTACTGACGGGTTGGTAGGTGTATATGCTTATTTTGCCAATTCTGATAATTTGGTAATACCGACTATTGATCGTATCAACCGTGATGGAGCTGCATGTTATTGGAGTGAAGAATCTTGTAAACTAAGCACTATTAAGAAACCTCGTTTTGAAGGAAGTAAAATTCGCTCTGAAGCTTGGAATGAAATCATGTACGGATCGATGAAAATACCCGACTCTTTTAGATATTTCAGTAATAGTGAGATGAAACAGGATTCATTTGTTGATTTGTTGAACAAATGGGTAGACAAAAAAAATGTATTTAACCAGTGGGGGCTGGATAAAAAAGGCATAAACGATGGATTCCCTATTTTTATAAATTAAATAAATACACATTATGAAGAAAATTTGTATTCTATTGATATTAATCTTGTTTGCGGCAGGAGTAATGAAGGGGTATGGGCAAACTGAAAAGTTTAATAAAGATTCATTAACCAATCGTTTTGTGACTCAATTAAGTGTATTTCCGCAAGAAAAAGTTTATTTGCATATTGATAAAGCTACCTATATGGCAGGTGATACTTTGTGGTTTCGGTCTTATATTGTGGATGCTACATTACATAGTCCCTTACATGACAAATATATATATGTAGAATTAGTAAATCCTCTGGATTCTATTGTTTCCCAAGCATTAGTGCGTCCTGATAATGGTATTTATCATGGTTATCTATCTTTGGGACGTGAACTGGCTGATGGTGATTATACGTTGCGTGCTTATTCTCGTTATATGTTGAAAAATAGAAGCGAATGTATTTTCAGACGTCCTGTTCGAATAGTGACTGTTTCATGGAATAAAATAAAGATGAAGCCTTTTGTAAGGAATAATAGTAAGTTTCCAGACTTGACCTTTAAATTTACTGCCAGTGATACCCTTATGGTCCTTAATCAGGCAACTATGTCAGTAAATAAACAGCCGGGCATGTCGTTGAAACTGTTAGAGATGAAGAATGGATTTATGGTAGAACGGGGCCAAAAGGATTGGAAAGGCAATACATCATGGCTTTTGTCAATGAAGGATAAAGATGATAATGTTTATCGTCGGTATTTGCCGATTTCTACCCAAAATGAAGATTATGATGTGACATTTTATCCTGAAGGCGGATATTTATTGGCCGGACAAGCCTGTCGTATTGCCTTTAAAGTAATTGGTTGTACAGGAAATGCAGCGGATGTGCAATTGGATATTGTGGATGAATTTGGAGAGGTGATTACTTCTACTCGTACGCTTCATGAAGGAATGGGATCATTTATTCTGACTCCGGAAACAGGTAAGTTATATATGGTAAAATGTGTGGATAAGTTTGGACGGAGGAAAGAGTTTAAGTTGCCTTCTATTGATATGAAAGCATTGTATGGATTGAGAGTTGACACACAACGGGAGAATTTCAGAGTTTCTTTATTGTCTGTAGAGGGAGCACCTTTGGAGTCTCTGTATTTAGTGGCTCATGTTCGTGGAATTGTCATTGCGTCGGAAGAGTGGAAAGAGCCTCAAAAAAAATATTTGTTTCCCAAACAATATTTTCCGGCTGGTGTTGTGCAGTTTTTGTTATTAAACAAAGATGGGAAGGTGTTAAGTGAACGCCTTGCGTTTTCAGATTCTTATCTTCCTGTAATTTGTAATCTGACAATTGATGGTATTCTTGAGCAGAAGCGGGAAGCAGTTTCAATAAGTACTAATCTTTTAGATGCTAACCAACGACCTTTAGCAGGAGTTTATTCAGTATCAGTGACTGATAGCAAATTCGCATCGGTTGATTCATGTTACAATATTCTTTCCCATTTGTTATTAACCTCTGAACTAAAAGGGGCTATACGGTCTCCCGGATTTTATTTTAAACAAGGAAGTGCAATAGCTCGGAATAGTTTGGATCTGCTAATGTTGACACAAGGATGGAGGCGATATAAGTTACCAGAAATTATTCAAGGTAAATATGAAACACCAATTCTGGAAAAACATACAGAGATGGCAGTGCAAGGACGTACGCTAAGTGCTGGAGGTATTTTGACGAAATCAAGTAATGAACATTTGGTTTCAATTTCCGGTACTGGTAGTTTGAAAGGTTTCCAGCGAATTATTTCTACTGATAAGAATGGCTACTTCTGTTTCGATAGTATAGCCTATGCCGATGGCAGTGGTTTTCATATTAATGCTGTGCAGATGAAAGCAAAGGAGACTGGAAAAATCGAGCTTTTTGATAGAGAGTATCCTCATAATATTCCCCTCTATCCACAAAGTCCGTTAGAAGAAGATTCTATGCATAATGTACAGAAAGAGGATATGGAGATGATTACTCGTTTGGATAATTTGCATTTTATGTTGCAGGATATCATTGTCAGGGCACCAATGTGGGGAAGTCGTGATTATAGTAAGTTCACGGATAGAGAAATGGTACGTTATAAGGATATGCGTGCATTATTGAAATCTCAAGGCCTGACTATTTCTACATTAGCTGAAGATACAGATGCAATGCAGGCCCGTCTGAAGGCGGACGAAATATTGGCTACTCGTGATACATCGCTTTTTAGCGGGTATGAGTTGGATGCGGTAGAAAGTAATTCTTCTCGATCCATGCAATTGGTCGAGGATATGGTATATTATGGTGATCAGCAGATATTGTTGTTTGTCGATGATAATTTCTGTAAGCCGGATATATTGGTAAATTGGATAACTCCAGGTGACGTAGAGAGCATGGTATTGGTTAAGGATGTTGACCGAAATAGAGCGAATGCTTTGTTGCAGGGAACATTGAAGTGGAGCGAGAAGTTTTATTTGAATACTGGTCGTGATTTATGTCAGGCTTATTGTCGTATTCCTCTTAATCGGAAAAAAATTGCAATTTTAAATGTTACTACAAAAGACAATTTTGATTCACGTTGTCTAGGATGGTGGTCGAAATATTATGATGGCATCCAACAACAAAACATGCGAAATACTACATTCTATCCTTTAGGCTATCAACAACCAATAGAATTTTATTCACCGAAATATGATACGACTATTGGAAAAAATAGTGAAATACCTGATCTGCGTACTACTCTTTATTGGAGTCCGAGATTGATGACAGATGAGCAAGGTAATGCAAGTTTTTCTTTTTATACTTCTGATCAACCAGGTAATTATTTCCTAAATATAGAAGGGATAGCAGAAAATGGGGAATTGGTTCATGTCATAAAAGCATTAATGCCATCGCATTAACGAAATGAATAAATATTTGCAGTTAATGTCTTGAACTATATTTATACCTTTCTGAATGATTTTTGGTAATATATAGTCCTGAAGATGTCTGAACCGCAAAAAGGTCTGAATTTAGACCTTTTTGAACCAAATCTAGGACATAGGTTGATGAGATTTTATCTTCCTTTGTGTCATCAAGCTTTCATTATATAATGTTTGGGTAATTGAATTTATAATATCTTTTAAAATCTAATCAACAGATGAGAAATGCAATAATTCGTTTTTGCGCTATTGTAGCTTTGTTGGGATTTGGAAATGAAATAAGGGCAGTCCGAAGTAGTGGACACCTTTTTCTTCTGAATGATAGTATTTCCCCGGATGAAAATAACGGGAAAGTAGTAGGAGAGTATGATTCTATTCGTGCGGTTTATGCTATGAAGGAAAACGCAGTAGTTTATGCTTCTAAAGACACGCTTGATTTATGGCGGTTGTCATGTTCTCCTTATATCTCTTTACAACAATACCTAAAAGGTACATTGCCTGGAATATATGTACAAGAGACGACGGGTGAGCCGGGAAGTATTCAGAATATGCTGATTCGTGGATTGTCTTCTCCTGTATTTTCTAAAGGAGATATGTCTTCCGCACAACCAGTAGTTTATCTTAATGGAATCCCCTTGTTAACCAATGATGCTTTTGTATATGGCATTAAATCTACGGAAGTGAATCCTATTGGTACTGCTACTAATATATTATCCGGTTTGAATCTAGATAATGTGGAATCTATTGAAGTAGTAAAAGATGCTGCTCGTTTAGCGAAGTTAGGTCCACTTGCTGTTAATGGGGCAATATTAGTCAATATGAAAGATGGTTATTACGGTGGTAGTAATATGTTTATCCGTGCTAATGGGGGGATCGCTATTCCTCCATCAAATGTGAAAATGACAAATGCTGCCAATGATTATGCTTTTCGTATGCGATTTGCTGATTATTGTGCTACTAAGGAGCAACATACCGCTTATTTGAACAAAATGCCGTCTTGGATGCGAGATATTCGTGATATGAATTTCTTCGGAGAACCGGGATGGGCAGATGAATATTACAGTATATCACCCCTTTATAATTTCAGTGCTTCCATGGGAAGTGGCGGTAGCTTTTCAAATTATATATTTATGATGGGCTATACGGGCAATGATGGGGTAGCTGATGAAACAAAGTTTAATAAATTAACTGCTAATTTTGCTTTGAACATGAAACTTCTGGAGCAATTGGGAGTTTCTTGTTTGATTAATCTTTCACGTGTCTCCCGTGATGGTAATCGTAACTTGCGTGATCGTTATGCTGAGATCGAGTATTTACCGGATCTGACTACTCCTCTTTCTCCTGTTAGTTCTGTTTATCGTTCTTATCTCGATATTTATGAAGAATATAAAAAGAATGATAATTTAAACAATTTGTTGAATGGTTATTTGGAGATGAATTACAATTGGCGTGGATTATATGTAGATACTCGTTTAATGCTAGACTATAATACGAATGTGCGTCATGTTTTTTGGCCGATGGACTTGATGGAGTCAGTAAACTATGTCTCCAATTATTCCGGGTATAATCGTCGTTTGATTTGGCAGTCGTCTGCAGATTATAAGTTTGATTTTTTGAAGAATCATTTTTTCAAAATAGGCTTGCAAGAGATTATCATGAAAAGTGTGCAACACTATAACTATACGCAAGGCTATGATGGAGATGATGATACAAAACCGACTACTAGTGGCGGTGGTTTCAAACAGATGAAGCGCTATGTCGATAAAATGCAAAATAATATGGTAAGTACATTGTTTTCGATTGACTACCGATATAGAAATTTTTTTGATGTACAGCTCGTGCTTCGTGCAGATGGCTCATCCAATGTACAGAAAGATAATCGTTGGTTGTTTACTCCGGCTGCTAGTGCAAGTATAAATTTAAAAGATTTGTTGTTGAAAGATGTCAAACAACTATCTGACTTGTCAATGCGTGGGTCATGGGCTAGAATAGGACGCTATCAGGATAATAATAGATTTGCTGCAGGGCCACAATATACGGGAGAAGAGTTGACAGGTATTGGACAGCCTGTTATGTCTTCCTACTATGGATATGCTACAATAGCACGTCCTTATAACACAGCTTGGGTCGGTTATGGTTTGGGGTGGCCTTATTCGGATAAATGGAATATAGGGTTGAATACCTCTTTTTTTAACAAACGTCTTTCTTTGGATGTAGAATATTATAATAATACAGACTGTGATTTGATTACAACCATTCCTGTAAATGAAGAATTCGGATATAAATATAGGTATGCCAATGGTATGAAGGTCCGTAATTCAGGAGTGGAACTGACTCTGTCCGGTAAGCCTTTTGAAAACCCTAAAGGTTTCTCTTGGGATGCTTCATTTTCATTAGCTTACAATAAAAATGAATTATTGCAATTACCTGAAAATTTGAATGAATTAGTCATAGGTAATCGTATGTTAAAAGTAGGACATGCTATTGATCAATTCTGGCTTTATCAAAATGAGGGAGTTTATACTTCAGATACCGAAGTTCCAGTCCAGAATGGAAAGAAGCTTGCTATGGGTTCCATACCATTTGCAAAGAATGATCCGAAATGGAAAGATCAGAATGGTGATAACCAGATCAATGATGATGATAAAATTTTAAAAGGCCATAGTTTACCGCCTGTAACAGGAAGTTTCATTAATAACTTCAAACTAGGACAATTTGACTTAGGTATCAATCTTTTCTTTGCATTAGGCCATGATGCCATTAATTATCGTTCATCGCAACGTTATAACTTCTTTGCATTGGAGAATACACCGTCACTTGAAAGTTTGCGCGAAATATTTTTCTGGCAAAGTACAAATGACAAGGATGATTATCCTTTATACAATCAAATGAGTGGTTTGACTCCTTACCGTGCAGAACAAGACTTATTTATGGAGAAACTGTCTTATCTTAAATTGCGTTCGGTAACAGTGGGTTATACGTTACCAGTCAAGAAAAAGGCTTATAAAGGAGGTGGAAAGAAAAAGGTTGTATCAAAAAACAAATTGGAAAATATCTATTTCTATGTGACTGGCAATAATTTGCTAACCTTTACCGGATTTAGTGGAGATGATCCGGAGTTGATAGATATGGATGGGTATTACAGAGGATATGGTCAGCCGCTTTCTCGTTCGGTTATCGTAGGAATGAAGTTTAATTTCTAATCTAATACATTAATTATATATGAATCAGATATTGTGGATCAGAAAAATGATAAAACCATTGGTGCTTGCTTCTGTTCTTTTCTTCTCATCATGTAGTGATTTGTTGGAAAATGATGATGCATTTTTCCATGTAGCTACTCAAGAGCAACAATGGAATTCGTTGACGGATACTCGTGCTGCTTTGTTCGGCGTTTATGGATTGATGCGTACGGCGCTAGGAGAGAATAATACTTTTTGGGCAGTTGGTGATCTGCGTTTAGGTGATTTTTCCGTACGGATGCGCGATGATTTACAAGCTATCCGTGAGAATCGTTTAGATGCTCCTTATGAAAATATTCGTCAGATATCCAATTGGAATCGGTTTTATAGAGTGATCAATGCTGCCTGTGTTTTTATAGAGAATGCAAAAAAAGTGATGGATAAGGATGATGCTTATTCTGAAATCAACTATACGTATGATGTAGCGCAGGTACGTGCTCTTAGAGCATTAGCTTATTTTTATATGATACAGATGTGGGGTGATGTTCCGTTGATTACTCAGTCTTATGATAACGGTTCATTTCCGGAAATGAAACGAACAGATGCACAGACCGTGTTGAATTATGTGGAGGGTGAGTTGTTGGCAGTAGCAAAGTTGTTGCCTTTGCAGTTAGGGTCTTCATCTGATAAATATTATGATGGTGATACTAGTGCATGGCGGGGATTACTTATTAATCGTCTTTCTGTGTATGCTATATTAGCTTATGTGGAAGCTTGGAAAGGTAATTATGTCGATGCAGAAGCATATACTGCATATGTGATTAAGAACATAGGTGTTTATATTGTAGGCACTATTGATTGTGTGACTATTACTAATATGGTTAGTCCGACAGGACTTTTTAGTCAGGAGTATAGTAATGATTATAAGGCTGCCCGTTTGGTTACTTTTGGCTATAGATATGGTACGGATAATGCAAACGAGACGGGGACGGATGGTCATCTGGAGTCATGGACATTAGCAGAACCGGTTACAAGGAAACAATTACCGGAGATTTACGTGTCAATCGATACGCTAAAGAATCTGTTTATGAATCAATTTACGACAGATAATCGTTTTGGTTATGATGAGTTGTCGAAGCCAATGAAGTATTATTCCAATTATGTAACGGGACTTTCCAGAGAATATCCTATATTTTCAAAAATAAACGTTGTGCGTGAAGGAAAGGATAATACAGGTGATTTTGGTGTTTTTACCTCATTTATTATTTGGTCCCGTTTTGAGGATGTTTTGTTATTACGTGCCGAGGCTTTGGTGATGTTAAATCGTTCAGAGG
This sequence comes from Bacteroides sp. AM16-13, assembly GCF_003602705.1. Lineage (NCBI taxonomy): Bacteria > Pseudomonadati > Bacteroidota > Bacteroidia > Bacteroidales > Bacteroidaceae > Bacteroides > Bacteroides sp. AM16-13. Next base: position 148,526 of record NZ_QTLK01000001.1, on the reverse strand, counting down.
ATGCGATTAATTGTTTGAATGAGCTTCGTGGAGTACGTAATTTGAGAAATTTATCATATTTGAAAGATTTAAAGGGAGATGCTAAAGCATTATTAAAAGAAATTTTTCGTGAACGCCGTAGAGAACTGATGGGAGAAGGACATCATTGGTTTGATCGTATTCGTGAAGCGCGGATTGTTGGAGATGATACTGAAATGGTAAAGCTGATTAATGAAGGAGGCATTTATTGGCCTGTGGCAGAAGAAGTGATGAGAGAGAATCCTTCTATTACACAAAATGAATATTGGAAATGATGAAAATACAAAATACTATGAACAGGTTATTGACTATTGTATGTGGATGGGGGATAATGCTACTATCTTCATGTATGGATACTGCGGTGGTAGATGCTGATATTTCAGAGTTGCAGCCGCAGGGCCTGACTCGATTTGATGGTACTATCTATGAGTATTTACAGAGTGATGATCTTAATTTGGGAGTAACTTATGATTCGTTGATGCTTTTAATAGATTATGAAGAACCAGATTGTCCGGTAGAGTTGAAATTTTCAGAGTTAAAGCGATGTTTGCAAGATGAGGCCGGACAGTATACTTTCATGGCGATTCCTGATTCTTGTTTCCGGTATGCTTTACAAGAATTGAATCGTTATCGCCGGCTGAACGAGCTGATGATAGATTCCGATGATTTTTCAGAAGAAATTCCGGAATCGGAGAAATATGCTGCCGGAGAACTAACATTAAACAAGTTGTTAAATTATCGTAAGGATATAGAGAGAACAGATGAAAAGAATCCGGAGAAAAAATGGACAGATAGTTATATCTATAAGGATGGGTTGGATTCGCTGGTGTGCCGTTATATGACCCTGGGTATTTACGATACGGAAACACTTTCCGGATTTTCTTACGTGGAGGGAAAGGTTATTCAAGGCTTACATAATTATCGGATGAATCTTGCTTATCGGCGGTTGCCTGCTAGCGGATTTGTTGGTGGAGGCCTGAAAGATCTTACTATTTATGATATGCGTAATACGCTAGAGAAAGAAAAATGGGAATCTGCTAAAATGTTATGGACTGACATATATGCTAAGAACGGTGTTATCCATGTTTTGCTTCCGCAACACGAATTTGGATTTGGACGATTTATTCAGTATTTTAGAAATGTAGGCCATGAAAAATAGAAGAAAGATACATAAATTGGGATGGAACGGTTTGTTGTGTTCATTATTGATAGTAAACGCAGGTTGTCTTGACAAGTACTTGCCAGAAGAGAAAGATGCTTTTGATCGGGATGTTAATTTTACGCGAACATCTTTTGATCCTGTAATGGGGCATACTGTATATTATACAGATATTTGTAATACAGGAAACTCTACACTACCTTTGACTTTTGCTATTACAGATATAAAGCACAATGATGGGACACCAGCTCCTGAACTGGAAGAGTATTACCCGGTACGGGTATGGAAAAAGCCTTATTTGGGGACGGAAAAAACAATAGAGGAAATTAATGCTAAACGGGGAACAGAATACCGTCGATTATTCGATGTAATTAAGCATAGTGGAGAAATAGTAATGTGGGGAGAAGCAAATTCAGGTATTCTGCGCTGCCAACCCGATTCCGGATATGTTTTTAATATGGAGATTGCTAACTCGGGTGGTTTTAAAACGATTAAAAGAATGCGGCTTATGCCAAAAAGGGAAGTAGATTTCGAACCATCTATTTATGATTCGGAAACAGGTTTACCTATCGCTGAATTTGTATCACCTTCTACCTCGCTGATGACTTATGAAAACAAGAACAATTCTTCTATATCCTATATAATTAAACCGGAGGATATTCATATCTACTTTAGAGAAAATAAGGATGCAGGAGAAGGAACTTCGCTTTCTATTTCTTTTTATGATTCATCATGGGCTGTTATTGACCCGCGTCGTTTTAATGAAACTTCATGGGATAATTTGTTTCAAGCAGGTTTTCTGAAAGACATAAATGAAAACAAAGTTGTATATGATATGGCTTATCCGCTTCCGTTGTTTACAGGAAAGACCAATTACACGGATGATAAAGGAGAAAAGGCACGAATTAGGTTTACAACGAGTTATATGTCTAAATATGGTACTCGTCGCAGAGGGTATTTCGTTTTTGAGTTTGCCATTTATAAAGAGGCACATTGGGATATGTTTATTCATTTTTCCAAAGGAATGCCTATGCTGGGAGACGCTAAGATCAACAATTAATCTTAAATGCGAATAAAAATGAAAAATAGATATACTTTACTTTTATTTTTTCTGTTTTCCGTAGTTGCGGATTCTGTTGCGCAGCAGTTGGAAAGGGTCACTATCAGCGGAACGGTATATGATAAGGCTATAGGGGAGGCAGAAACATTTCCGGGTGTAAATATTATATGTCAGGATGCCAAGACTAAAAAAAGAATTGCCGGTACAGCATCCGATTTGGAGGGCGCATTCTCTATCAAGGTTCCTGTAGGTTCTGAGCTAGTGTTCAGTTATGTATCCTATAAACCTACTATATATAAGGTGCGGAAAGCAGCATCTGGCATTAGTATCTTTTTGGAGGAAAATGTCAATGAAATCGAAGAAACCGTTATTATAGGTAATCGTAAGGTTAGCAAAGCTAATGCAACCTCTGCCCATACGGTAATAAAGGCGGACGAATTAGCACAGACACCTGTTTCCAATGTGATGAGCTTGTTACAAGGACGTGTTGCTGGTATGGAAGTTCAGTTGAATAACGGTTTACCAGGAGCACAAGGGACATTCAATATTCGTGGTATTTCGGATATTTCAGTTGTTGGCGATAAAGAAACCGGATGGGATTTAGCATCTTCTGCTCCTCTATTCGTGGTTGACGATATTCCACAGGATGATGTAAGTGATTATAATTCTGAAGGTTTGATTAGTGGTTCAGGCGTGAGTCCTCTTTCTACTATTGCACTGGAAGATATTGATAATATACAAATATTGAAGGATGCAGCTGCTACATCACTTTATGGTTCGAAAGGGGCTTATGGAGTAATTTTGATAACAACTAAAAAAGGAAATTCATCCAAACCTAAAGTGACCTATTCTGGTAATTTTACAGTTTCTACACCACCTAGTTTACGCGAAGTGGCTATTGGTAATGCGGAACGAAATATTCTGAAATGGCAGATATTGAATAATGATACTTCAAAAATATACCACGGTTATTATGATATCATGTTTATGCCGTCTGTGTCTGATAGTTTGAATCCTTACTTTAATAACAACACTGACTGGCAGGAACAATTTTATCGGGTTACTTATAATCACTCACACAACTTGAGTTTCATGGGAGGAAGTGATTTGTTTAATTATAAGATCAATGGTAATTATTATACAGAAAAAGGTATTGTAAAGAATACAGATTTCAATCGTTATGCTCTGACTGGAAACATGAACTATAGATCACCTAATTCTAAGTTTACTATTGGTGTGGACATGAAGGTTAGTTTTACCGACAATAGTACTGGTAGTGGAAATGCTGTGTCGCAATCAGGGGTTGCTAGTGCTGCAAACGCTTCTTCATTGCTCCCTCCACCTTCACTTTATTCTGCTTCAGTAGATGCTTTACAAGTTTTTGGCATCACCAATTCAACAGTGAAATCCGGATATTCGGCAACCGTGAATTTGGGATATAAACTTCCGTTTAATATTGACTGGAAAGGAATTTTTAATTATTCGTATGATGCAAGTGAACAAGAAAAGTTCACACCAGCTATTCTTGCCGATAATAGTTATCAGTCTATAGCCTATAATTATAGTGGTAATACCTCTAAAATTTATGTAAGTACTCATGCAACTCGTTCTTTTGATTTGAAATATATTCGTTTAGGGCTTACTGCTGGTATTCGTTATGATTCAAGGACTGCTACTGGTAATTCGATTACTTTTACGGGATTACCTAATGATTATATTATTGGTCCTGTTGGTCATGGCAAATCAAGTGGAAATGCTACAGTCAGTGAAAATCAGAGTACATTCTCATTGATTTTTAACCCAAGTATTAATCTTAAGACCAAACAGAGTTTTAGAGCTGGTGGAGATAAATACATTATCGAACCCTCTATTAGTCCGGAGCTTAGTTCTGTGTATGGCACTAAAACGAAGTGGAATATAAATCCTGGAGTTGGACTTCGTTGGAATATTGGTTATGAAGATTTTATGCGTCCTTTTGAAAGTTGGCTGGATAATATGAATATTCGTCTGACTTGGGGACAGGTGGTGAAATACAAAGCCACTCGTTATGATGTATGGGGTACATATGACATCAAGGCTGAAAATACTTATAATGGACAATCTTATATCCCTATTGATTTTGCAAAGCTTCCTAATGCACAATTAGACCCTATTACAACTACTACGTGGAATTTGGGTTATGGGTTTTCATTATTCAATGGGCGTTTGAGTACAACTCTTGATGCCTACTATAAGCAAGTAGATAATCAATTGAGTGACATCTATTTGCCTGATCATTCCGGATTTGACAAGATGCGAAGTACTGAAGTCAGTTTGGTCAACTATGGTTTAGAAGTTGCGTTGACTGGAAGACCTCTCCCTACGCGTAGTAATTGGAACCTCACTTGCGGGTTAAATTTTGCAATCAATAGAGATGTAATCACTAAGTTGCCAAATGAAGCTCGTCAGATTTTAAATAATGATGCATGGGTTGCTAATCGGTTAGGAGCCAACACAACTTCTATGTTACTTTATATTAATAAGGGGGTATATGCTACAGATGAGGATGTACCGGTTAATCCAGTGACGGGTAAACGACTCAAGATCGGTAGAAATGATACTGAAGAAGCTTATTTCAAAGCAGGCGATCCTATTTGGGTAGATGTCAATGGTGATTATGTTATTGACGAGAAGGATCGTGTAGTAGCTGCTAATGCACGTCCTAAAGTAACTGGGGGATTCTATTTTAACTTGAGTTACAAAGAATTCAGTATGCATGTAAATACTTCATTTGTGTTTGGGCGTGATATTATCAATACTGTGTTGGCAAGAACTTTTGAATCATATAGTAATCCTGTAAAGAAAAAAATAAGCGATTTGCGTAAAAATGCAGCTCTTGCTCCTATAGAACGATATAACTTTTGGACGGAAAACAATCGTTATAATGCTAAATACCCTAATCCGTACGATTATATCCATAACGATATTATTGATCCTTTTAGAGAGGAACAAACTCTTTTTGTAGAGGATGGATCTTATTTCAAATTGAATACAGTATCTCTTTCATATCGTTTCCCAAAAGAGTGGTTGAGTTTTTTTCGGGTGAGTGGTGTTACACTGAAAGCATCTGTTAACAATATTTGGACTTTTTCCAAATATTCAGGTATTAGTCCTGAGAGTGTGACTGGTTTAGGACGGGATAATTCAGGCGGATATCCTAATGCTCGTACATGGACAGTAGGTGTGGTATTGAATTTATAATTAGTAATGTAAAAATAATGATTATGTTGAAATATATATCAATGGGTTTGCTCCTGATTTTTGCCTCCACGTTTAGCAGCTGCAAATTAGATAAGGATGATGAAGAAAAAATGCCGGGAGATAAATTCTGGAGTGGATCACCGGCTAATGCTGAGGCTTTTATGCTTAGTATATATCAGAGTTTGCGTACGGCTACCACATCATGCGGTTTCTTTCTTTACTCTGGAGATGTACGTTGTGCACCTATTACAGGACAGAGTACTAATAATTATTTGTATCTGATTCAGAACGATATGAAAAATTATAAAAGTAAGAAAGATAGTAAAGAAGAAGGTAAATCTGCAGATTGTGGTGCTATTTATAATTGGAAAAAGATGTATAGGGTTGTGCAAGGTGCCAATATCATGATGGAGGAAATTACTAACATTCAAGGATTATCAGGAGAAGAGGTGGAGCGGTATCGTGCGGAATGTTGTTTTTTGCGTAGTTTAGCCTATTTCTTCATGGTACGTTTGTTTGGTGATGTGCCTTATTATACCGAAGCTTATTTTGCCAATCCATTGCCTCGCACTGATAAATCTGTAGTGCTTACAAATTGTTTGGCAGACTTACAATCATTGCTGGATAATGATCCGGAAGGAAAAATTTTACGTTGGCGGAATGGAAATGGGAGTTGGCGTGCCAATCGTGGTTCTGTGTTGGCATTAATGATGCATATAAATATGTGGTTAGCTTTCTTTGATACAGGTAATGCACAAACTTATTATAGTGAAGTGGTGCGTTTGGCAGAGGTTGATTCTTGGATAGATGGTACGTACTATTCTTTGCAGTCAATGGAACAGATGTCCAATGTATTTAGAGGAAACTCTAATGAAGGGTTGTTTGAGATTGTGCAAAATATTACAATGGGTGAAGTCTTTGATACGAATAACATGTGGTGTACGAAAGTTGTGTATGAGGTTCGGAATAAAACAGAAGCGGATTTTGCTTATAGTGAAGCCTTTTTGACTCATCTTTATCCCGAGGAAACAAATGACATGAGAAAGGAATATTGGTTCAAAAATTTATATCGTGAAGAGGGAACTGGAGGAAGCTCGAGTATTCGTCCGGTAGAAATTATAAAATTGTTGAATGCGGATGAATATAAATCCACTACTATCCCCAATGCTGGTAATTATATTGTTTTTCGTCTTGCTGATGTGATTTTACTTTATGCTGAGGCACTCAACAATTTAGGAGAAAGGGAAAAAGCACTACAGGAAGTTAATCGAATTAGACAGCGGGCAGGAGCTCCTGACTTTACGATGGAAGATGACTTGGACGCCTCTATTTATTGGGAACGTGTACGCGAACTGATGGGAGAGGGACAGTATTATTACGATTTAGTGCGGACGATGAAAATAACGGATGCTTCTTTTGCTGTATTTTCTGATGATAGTGGTCATCGCGAAACGATGGCAAATCTAAAACAAGGTTCATGGACATGGCCCATCTATAAAGGTGCATTGGATAATAATCCATATATGTCAAAGAATATTTATTGGGAATAATGACTATGATAAATGAATAAATATAATGTGAAAGTCATGAATAATATAAGGAAAGCAGTTTATGGAATATGTATATTACTGTCTACTCTTTTGATGAGTAGTTGTAATAACGATGATTATCTGGTAGATGGAGGAATTAGTAACCCTTATTTTGATGGGAATGTGATGCAATATTTGGAGTCTCGTCCCGATTTATTTGAGGATTTGGTGAAAGTTATTAAACTAACGAAATGGAACGATATCTTGCGTAATGAAGAAGTTACTTTTTTTGCTCCTACAGATTTTTCTATTAATAAAAGTGTAGATCGTCTAAACTATTATTTGTACAATTATGAAGGGAAAGATCAGATCACAGACCTGTCACAAGTAAAGTCCGAAGTTTGGGAGGACCTTATCGGTATGTATGTAATGGAGGGTAAATACCGGTTGAACGATATTGCACAGATAGATACTACAGCAGTAAGTACGTATCCGGGACAGACCAACCTTACTTATGATAAAAGTTACAAGATGACTATGGGAGTCTGTTATGGGGATGCAAATGGAATTAAATATGCAGGTTATAGACAGATTATGTATGCTTATCAAGATTTTGGATATCCGCTATATGCTTATGTATCATCTTGTAACATAGAACCTCATAATGGTATCGTACACGTCATCAGGCTTGATCATTATCTTGGATTTAGTAGTTCGACTTTATATATGAAGGCGCTTGAAGCGGGTATTGATTATCCGGACAAGAACCGGATGATTGTTGGAAAAGAAGACGACGAAGAACACTTATTAAAAGAAAAGAATGATGAATAAAAGATATTGTTATAATTACAGAGGATGGTTGCATAAATCGATAGAGATGTTGTGTATGATTGCTTTGTCATTGGCTGTAGCCGGGTGCAATGCTGATGAAGAAGATTCTATCAAGGAAAATCCATATTCGGGCGGGCGTGAACCGTTGACTGTGAAACTGTTGTCGGAAACTCCTGAACCGGAGACTGCCGGACCTGGTACGAAGGTGACTTTCAAAGCTGCAGGATTGGCTAAATATTCTAATAAGGATGAAAATAAATTCGATTTTGAATTTTATATATCTGATGAACAATGTGAGATTGCGGCTGCTACTGATTCTACATTAACTATCATTATACCGGAAAATGTAAGCTCGGGAACCACTTATTTAGTATTGGAGAATCAGATCTTTTACGGACCTTATTTTAATGTATCAGGTAGCGTATCTGTTGATCAGGGATTTGAGTACTATAAGACTGGTCCTAGTTACGGCTCTATTTTTGCTTGTGTACCTTGGTCTGGTAATACACAACAAACTACAGAATTTTATCTGTGTGGTGATTTTGAGCAAAGTAAAAATAGCTGGTATGCTGGACTTTTGATGGTCAATAATGAAAAAGGATTAGTGAATTTTGGTACAGCTAATAAGTTTGCGCTTAAATATGGAATATATAGGCGTATATATGTTAATGATGGAAATACGACTTCTTCTTATGCTGCTAAGTTGAGTGGTATGGATTCTTGGAAAGCAGATAAAGAATCATCAAAAGCATTGTTATATGGTTGGTTTAATGATTATGAAAGATGGTCCTCTGTGACGTTGGATGGATTTAATTTTAGAAATGTGCTTTTAGTAAATAGCGATATGACAGTTCTGACGGAGAAGAGAAAATTTCCGGATCCTGATGGTAATATGAAAGAGATCAATATTCCGGTTTTTAATGGAGGTACAGACATGTTAAATGGAATTATACGTGCTTTCAGTACAACAGATGGAAAAATAATAGCTGTTACTAATTCTAGGTGGCATGTATACACGGACTATGAAAATACAACCTGTAGCGCGAACGGTAAGGCTATTATTCCGGCCGAGATATATACAAAAATTAAATCCGTGATGAGGATGGATGAATACGGTACTTTGGATTTGGAATATCGTCGAAGTAGCGTTAATCCGGAAGAAGAAGCATTGCCAGGAGCTGATGGAGAAATAAAAGATGCATGTATGACAAATGATGAGTCAATCATTATTGTCGGTGATTTGACGGCATTTGATGGTAAAGCTATTAATAATATTGTAAAGCTGGATAAGGATGGAATAATGGATGATACTTTCAGTGCGAATGTAGGTGCTGGTGCTGACGGAGAGATAAATAAAATAACTTATACCTCTTACGTTGATGGAGAAGGAATTGCACAAGAGCGTATTGTGATTGTGGGGGCTTTTACTACTTTTAATGGAAAATCTGTTCCAGGATTAGCGGTATTGAATGTTGATGGCACTTTTGATATGGCTTTCGAACTGAAAGCAATGGAAGGCGGAAGACCTAATTTTGCGAAAATAGTCGATTTGACACCTTATTCAGACATGCATAAACCACATCTTGTTATTTCCGGAACATTTAATAAATATGCAGGAATTACTCGTCAGGGATTCTTAATTTTAGATATGAAAGGTAATGCCATTCAGGAATTTAATGTACCCGGCAGATTCTATGGCGAGCTGTACGATGTGCAATATTCCTTAACGTCAGATTACGCTAACGGACTATTGTTGACTGGTGACTTCACTTCTTTTGATGGTAAACGGATGAATAATATTGTGATGTTGAAAGTGGATGTGAAGAATGTAGTAAATAGAGGCATGAATGAGTAACCTTAAAATGAAGAGGAATAATATGAAAACAATGAACTACAAAACGATAAAAAAAGTGGTATGTAGGAGTATCGCGGGAATGTTGTTACTGTCTACCGTAAGTTGTGACGGTACAATGGAAGATTCGTTGCGCTATAATTATCCGGCATCAGGCTCCAATTATGATTCGGGACACGTATTACTCGTAGTGATGGATGGTGCTGCCGGGCGTTCGGTACAGTCAGCCAGAAATGCGGATAAGACTCCAAATCTGAAAACGATGATTGCTCACGCGATGTATACTGATTATGGATTGGCAGATGGAACCAATAAATTGCTTAATGATGAACAAATGACAGGAGCACGTGGATGGGCTAATTTGATGACAGGTAGCACTGCACATGGTATAAAGACAGAGACACAATTGGAGCAAGCCGGAACAGTGGATAATTTTTTGTCAAGACTGGTGGATGCTGGTGCTTCTGTCAGTATGTATGCAGCAAGCAATCTGTTTCACGCATCTTTTAGTTCAGATAATATGAATGCTCCTGCATTGGTAGGAGGAGATGAGGCTGTAAGAGAACATGTTTTGGAAGAACTACAATTACCACAAACCTCCGATTTGGTTGTTGCACAATTCAAAGGGGTAGTTGATGCGGCTGACGGAACTTTTTATAAAGATAATGGAGATCCGACAGAAGATGTATCAAATGCTATTGGAAAGTTGGATAGTTATATTGGGGAATTTTGGAATGCATTGAAAGAGCGTCCCGGCTATATTCGGGAAAGATGGCTGATTATAGTTACCTCTAATTATGGGGGGAGTTATTCATCTATAGAATCTCCTGCTACCCATTACGAAGATAGAACAAGAAATACGTTTACGTTGATGTATAATCCTGATTTGGAATCCACTGTACAAGTTACTCCGGGTAACTCTGCACTTGCTTATACTTTTTATACTCCTGTTTATTCATACGATAACCGATATCCGAATCCTGCAACGTATGCAGAATCAGCTCGATTGGGGAATTTGGAGATGGGAGAATTCGTCTTTGATCCAACGACGAAAGAAATATCTCCTATTACGATTCAATTTTTTTTGAGAGCAAGTACTTTAGGGTCCCAGAAATATATTATTTTGTCTAAGAGTACTGATATGAATGAAGATAATAAGGAAGCTAATGGATGGTTTTTTCATTTTAATCAGGATAAAAGTAATAGACGTATTTGTTTTGGATTCGGGGATAAAAGAGCAATTTTTCAGACTCAGAATGAAGATGTTCTTGAGCTTGATTGGAGAGAATGGCACGTCGTTACATTGACATTGGAGCCTGATCCTAAAAAGAAGGTGAATACATTGTTGAGTATATATTTGGATGGAAAACTTAATAACTCTAGCAGCCAGACAAATGCTAACATGGTGAAATGGTATGCTGCAACTCCTAGTTTGGCTACATCCAAACAAGCACCGTTACGCATCGGAGGTACTGAAAACAGGGATTCTCAAAACACCCAAAGGAATACCAAAGGACAGCAAGCAAAAAATTATATGTATCTGTCAAATCTCCAGATTTATGATAAAGCTTTGTCTGCAGAGGAGGTGGAATTATATGCCGGAAAGAATCAGCTACATAAATTGGCGGATGCATATCCACTTTGGAATAATCTGGTGGGGTATTGGCCTTGTGATTTGGAAGAAGATCAGTTGGAGCCAATTATGAAGAATTACGCTAAAGATAATAAAGAAAACGACGATTCTGATGATTTTATCATAGATCGTGGTGTAGCTAATGCTTGGACATCGGGTAGTGAAATATCTTCAGGTATGCATCCTATTCCCGAATCAGACATAACATACTATAGTAAAACATTTAATACAGTAGACGTTTCGCGTCAAGTATTGTCTTGGCTTGGAAAGACTGTGCGATGGGATTGGAATATGGAAGGAAAAGCTTGGAAGTTAACTTATACTCAACTTTCAGACGAAAACAATTAATGCTTAAATTTTACAGAAAATGAAAGATAAGATAGTTTATGTGCTTCTGACCATAGGACTTGTGTGGGGAGCGATAGCGTGCGAAGATAAAGACTTTGAGGGAATTATCTCCAATACAGATGATTATGTGTCTGAGACTGGAGGCGATTATTACGAAGGAGGAGGCATTGATGTTAGTCATTATGATCGTGCGCGTGCTTTTCCCGGGCTGGTTGATACGCTGAAGGAAAGACGGCTTGAAGAGGCTATTGTAAAAATAGATTTGTCCCGTAATTCGATAGCTTCAGATAAAGTGAACTTGAAAGCAGTGGCTCCCGCTATTTATAGTACTGGGTTATATGCGGGAGCGGGTGAAAAAATAACATTGACATTGGATGATGATGTGAAAGGATTGATTGTGCAGATTGGTGTTCATACACGTGACCTTTCTTCTTTGGTAGGAACTGCGTATTTAGAACGTGACGCAAAAATAACATCAGCTATGCCATTGTTCCAGGGAACAAATGAGATTCGTAATCCTTATGGTGGATATATTTGGATCAAGCGTACCGGAGCTAATAATCCTGATGCCCCAACGATTGCTGTGAAAGTAAAAGGAGCGTATGCAGCTCCTGACTATATACAGGGGGAAACTGATGCGGACGAGTGGATACAGAAAATAAATGAGACAACAGTACCATGGATAGAATTGCGGGGAGAGCAGATGGCTTTTTCAGTCCCTGTAAAATATATGAAGCAAAAAGTGCAAAAAGGCAAAGCATTTGTTACTCAAATGGAAGAGGCTCTTCGTATGTGGAATGACTGGATGCTTTGTTATAACGAATTTTACGGGCTTGATGGAGAAGATATGGAAAACTATCCGGACTTTCCTGTATTAGGATTTCCATTTAGAGAAGTGCTGGATGCGCACTTACTGACTGAACGTTTCTCATATTACAGTACGACCAATGTTGAACTGTTGTCTTCTGAAGAAGTAATTGATGCTATTACTGATCCCGAACAGATTAAGCAAAATGCAATGAATATTTGTCATATTATGGGATGGGTACAGACAGATATGTATACCCCAACTTCTTTCCCAGTAAGTACTTTGGTAAGTTTTAAAGATATGTATCTACTGATGCCTAACTATTATTTTCTATATAAAAATAATTGGTGGGGAGAGACAAATACTTCTAAACTGTTTTCAGGTAGGAAACAAGGAACCAATGTTATGGCTAGTACTTCTTATCAGTTAATGTCATCAGCCTTTACAAATTTAGCGGCTTTTGCAAATGCGGACAGTTGTAAAATATTTAATAAAAATGTGGGAGAGTCTGTGAAATCAGATTATGGAAGTGCACAGACTTGGCCTGCTGTATTCTCTTTTTTCTCTGCTATATTGAGTTATAAGCAAGTTGATACAGATAAAGATGGTTGGAAATACTTCGGTTATCTCAATCGCTTTCTTAAAAAACAGAGTGAACTGTTTCCAACCTCTCGAAGATTGAATATTCAGGATGCTATGTTGACTTGTTTAACTACTTATTTTGAACGCGACTTTTCTCAATTATTTGATCGTTGGGGAATTATGGTAGGAGATGCACAGCGTGTAGAAGCTGCCAAGTATAAGCATGTGGAAAAACGTATATGGGATTATAATCCATTAAAGAAAAATGAAACTGCAGTATTTGATGGAAAGGCATTTCAAACATTATCAGGGAAATATCCATACCTGCATTTACGTTCTGACTGGGCTGTAGTTGCTTATTCGGGTGAAGGAGATAACTTGAAGGCAAAAAATTACAGTTATAATTTCTCTGGTAACAAGCATTTGACTAATTTAGAAGATAATCCTGATAAATACAATGAGGCGTATTGTTCACCCTATAATCTTTTTGATAATGATCCTGCTACACTTTGGTCCTCTTATCACGATCCTTATACTGATGTAAAGTGGTTTGACGGAGAGCAGAAATATGCTTTTAAAGTAGACAAATTGTATTATGAAGCCAAGACCCCTGATTACCCTTATTCTCTAGTGGTTCAGCCAGGAAATGCGGGAATAGATATAGATGGAGTTTATGTGGCGTTTGGTGATTATGATTCCGAAGCATCTATTTATAATGGTGATGTGAAAGATTATCAGAAATATGATTTCCATCCTCAACATATTATGGTGGAGGTAACGAATGACCTGTTGAGTTATGATGATATAGATACGTTGTATACCAATATTAAAGATATTCAGTGGAGACGTGTGTATGATTCAAAAGATGATCCGAAAGGAGGGAAAGTAAATGGGCAGCAGTTTTGGCCGGATCGGCGCAATACATTCTATGTAGAATTTGCAAGACAGAGCGGAGTGACAGGAATCCGTCTTATTATGGATACAGATAGTCACGTGGCAAAAGATCGTCCCGCAAATTTTCCGATTGAAGAGAAACCTAACCGCCCGGAATTTGCTAACAAATACCTGAACCGTATACAGAAGATTGCAGAGTTTGGAACGTTTTATTTTAAGGAGGATTGATAAATATGAAAACACAACAGATATGGAAATATGGCTTCTTGGTAGTAATGGTATTGGGAAGTGTACTGACTGCATGTACCAAATATGATACGCCTATGGAAGTGGAAGAGGAAGGCAAAACGGCAAGCCGTGCCTCTATTGAAAAGTATGTGCTTTGGATTAATCTCGATGGTGCTGGAGGAGGGGATTTGGCAAAAAATGCTTTTCCCGAGAATGGAACTATAAAGGGAATGCTTCCTCACAGTCGTTATTCTTGGAATGGGATGGAAGCGGAGCATGTGGAAGGAGAGAACTATGTATCTACAGCGGAAAATGCAATTGCATCCGCTTCGATGCTGACTGGCAATATACCTTTAAGACATGGGATGTCGGATAATACTTATCAGTCGGAACAAGTGTTTGATCCGGATTTTGACGAGTCATTGAAAGCTTATCCTGGCTTTTTTCAGTATATTACTGATTATAACAAATCAATGAAAACATTAGCTATTACACCATGGAAAACACTGAATGATAAATTATTGGATGAAGCAAGCGTAACATTCACATCTACTTCGGATGAGGAAACATTGAATAAAGCTTTGCAAAATATAGATGAAGAAAATAACCGGGTAATTTATCTTTCTTTTCGAAGTGTTTTAGATGCTGCAGTGAGTGGAGGAGGATGGAATACAGGAAATACCGCTTATGTGGAAGCTATGTCGAAGATGGATGATTATATAGGTCAGTTGCTGGACGCTGTTAGGGCGCGTCCGAATTATTATTACGAAGATTGGTTAGTAGTTGTTACTTCTAATCATGGCGGAACAGCTAATGGTACTTATGGAGGGATGTCTTTGGAAGAACGAAGTATGTTTGGTATTTTTTATTATGATCACTTTACACAGCCGAAAGAGATGAATCCGGGAGTAGTAGAAGATGTATTGTGTTTTGATCGGTCATTTTATGGGACAGTTATTGATTCCATAACTCGTACTCCAGACTTGAAAGATATTGCGGCTATGCGTCAGATTTATTCGCCCGATTCATTAGATGGTGGAATGACTGTTGAATTCATAATGGCGGCAAGACCTTCTAATAGTCATAGCTATGTTCCTTGGAATCAGAATGGGATAAATATTCTTAGTAAAGGCAATTGGTATGTAAAATTAGATCATACTTATACTTCTGGAGCTGCTTCCTTTTTTGGACAAAGTGATGGGACTATGTCACAAAACGGTGCTGCTAATTTTCTGAATCCTATGGTTCACACGTTGACTTCTACCATGAAACTTTATAATTCAGAAGCATATATCGAGACGAAAGAAGAGACTGGTAATGAATATGACAAGGATGGTAATTATGTGGGTGGTGATCAATGGGGGAATATAACTCCTCCATATACAAGGTATATTTCTAAGCGAAGAGGAAAACTGGCTTTATATAATTATTATGATGGGATAAAAAAAACGGCATCTGCTACTGTTATAGAAAAGGAGGTTGATAAGGAAAGTAGGTCTTTTATAGATAATTTCAATTTGGAAATTAATGGAGGAATGAGAAATTCATGCCGTTACATTCTAGAAATTCGTATTTGGAATAAAGAGTTTGCACCGGAGGAGGTTGTGAGTTACAGTAATAAACTGAAGTTGACGGCTTCAGATCCTAATTATAAACATCTTATTGGTTATTGGCAGTTTTATAAGGGCGATAATGGACAATATATACAAGATGATTCGATTGTTGTCAATCAGATAAAGACAGTGAAGAAACGATTTGTAAAAAGCCGTACAATAGGTGCTGATGGCAAAGAAGTGGTAGAATATGAGTATAGGGATATACCGACGGAGGGTATTCGTTTGCGGAAGAAAATAATAGGTGCCGATGGTAGGAGTTATTATACCAATATTAAAAAAGAGGAAGGTGATATATTGCGGTATATGACTATGCCTAATACGCTATATCAGACGATGTTGGCCGATGGAAGAATGATGGAAAGTGTATTACCAGTGCCTGCCGTTCTGGAATGGATGGGAGTTCCTTTCCCAACTGAAACGACACGTGATCAGAAATTTAAGACCTCTAAATTGGATGGTGTGGCTAGCTCGTATGAAGCAGAGAGTAAAAAAGTGGTATGGCGTGGTATGTTCTTAGGAGATTATACGAAAGATTTGGAATGGCGTGATTATGACAAATAAGCTGTCCATACTTCATTAAGTAAAGAATATAAAAAAGAGCTGAGTATGTGTTGAAAGTTTGAGACATATTCGGCTCTTGTATGATATAAGCCAAAGTTGGCATAATTAAATGTTTCAGAATAGTTGAAAGTTATGATCTACTTTTATAGAAAGACTGTTATTGTATGGATGCTTGCTTGTATATTCGGCTGTATAGCAATAAATGCTCAACCTTCTTTGAAGGAACAGAAAGTGAAAGTTGAAAAGTGGGATAGAAAATTGAAGGTAATGCAGAGTCAATATAGTACCAATCGTTTGTCTCTGGGGAGAAAAACTACCCAAGTGTCAAATGACGATTTGGAGCAGTGGAGAGCATTATATAAGGAAGCTGCAGACGATCGTTTGTCGGCGAAGATGGAGTGGCATCGACTAAGGAATATGTATAGAGAAACAACAGATAGCTTGAAAAAGGCTGAGTTAAAACCAATGGTACATGCATGGCTTAAAACTTTTCAGATTTTTGATGGACGATGTCGCCGTGCTTTAGACTACATAGCGCGTTTAGATGTTGATCGTATATTAACTCTGAATGAACAGAACAGGCTCTTCAAATAGCTAAATTGTAATTGGAGAAGGAAAAAGCGATGAAGGGAAATAAACCTGAAACAATAAGAAGGGCTGTTCTAAAAATAAAGAATGATTATATCTCTGATTTGTATAAACAACTGGACACATTATCCGAATCAGAAAAAGATCTCCAACGTGATTCTATCGCTTTAATATCTAAGGTCTTGGAGTATTATAAGAAAGCGACAATATGGGAGGATATTTCATAATTGTAGTAACCTCATGACGAAAAATCTTGCCCTTTATCTTTCCTTTCTACTTTAATAAGAGAAGACGGATGGAGGGCTTACACTTTATATTAGTTTTATCTCTCAAAATTGTACTGTCATATAGAACTTATTTTATTTCTGTTGATTTATTTGTTTACGGTGCTTGTGCGTTTCTTTTTTGTCCCAAACGAACTGAAACTATAGGTGAGGTGTGCCATAAAATATATGGTAGATGTATTTGTTTCACTGTCAGTAATCGTATTTTCTGAAATACTTCTCCTGAAATCTTCATTCTGACGCAGGATATCGTAAAAATTAAGGCGGACGGTCATTCTCTTCTTTTTCAATAACTGTTTGGAGATTTGGGCATCCCATGTGGTTCGCGTATAATCGCTTTTACCCCCATATCCCCGTCTGATTCGGCTATCTACTTCGGTTGACAGTTTAATGTTCCAGGGAAGATTGAAGTTCGCATTACCGCCTATTTCATAATCAAACGTCTCTCTTCGCTTGTCGCTGTTGATGGAATGTGTTGATTTACCATACCTGACGCTTGTGGAGATTCCGAAATCATAGATCTTCGTGCGATAATTCATCTTCAGTCGTTCGGACAATCGCAGGTTGGTAGTGTTGCTCCTGACTGCCGATTTCTTTTTATCTACCACGGTGTATCCGATGGTATTGCTGTACGAATGGGTCAGGAAGGAACTGACTCTAAACTTCTTCTTTTTTCCAAAAGATGAAGTGAGGGTGACCGAACCGTTCAGTCTCCAGTTCCCGTTTACATTGACAGGCAATGTGGTGCGCACACCGGTCGTTTCATCGTAAGTGACTATTCTTGTAATGCTGTTCAACGTATTGCTGTAGGTAAGTCCGATGTTCAGGCTAGTGAAATGTGCGGGCAAATAGGTTCTGAAAGTCGTCATGACCGAGTTGTTGAATGTCGATTTCAAGTCGGGGTTACCGGTCCGGATATTTAAGGGGTCCGAAATATCTTTTACCGGTTGTAGATCGTTGATACTAGGCTGCACACTTCTTCCGCGATAATTGACATTCAACGTTGTCTGTTTTGTGAAGTTATATCTGAATGTGACATTCGGAGCATAATTCAGTACATTTCTTGACTGACGTTTGATGATACTGTCCTGCACATAGCTTCTGTTGTCCGTTTGTTGCGCTTCCAGGTTGATTCCAACCAGATAGAAATAACTGGGACGGACGGTCCGGACAGAAATCCCGGCAGTGTGAATGGAATTAATATTCTCATAACAGTTACTGTGTGCAGTGTCCGGATATTGATAATAGTCGTTGTTCAGCTCATCCCAATTGTACGCATACCTTTCAGAACGGCTGGTGTTATTCTTGTAGCTGTATTTTATCTCCAGAAAACGGTTGGTGAATACAGGCTCCAGATAAGAGAGTTGCACGCGATATCTGTGGCTATTGTTTGCCCCGTCTATCCATTGATTCTGTACTTTGACACTGTCGCCGTACTTAAAGTAAGAAGTCCGGGAAATGGAATTGCGGTCTGAATGATTATTCGTCAAGTCATAATCGACAGTCAACGTGAGATTCCGGCCTTTCCTGGCAAACTGCCGGTTGACCGTCAACGTACCATTTGTGGAAAAGTCCTTTGCTTTTTGTCTGTCAGATGCTTCTTGCCGGTTGATGGGTACGTGTCCGTCATCCTGCGTCTCCGACCCGCTTCCCGAGATGCTATGATCGTTTGAATAGCTGACGGAAGGACGGAAAATAAGGCTTGTCCGGTTATTGACTTTCCAGTCCAGACGGAGCGAGGTGGAAAAACGGTTCGTTCCGCTATTGGAATTGCTGTTTTGCTGCGAGAATTGCGAAGTAGAGTTATCCATAAACTCTTCCGTGCTTCTCCTGCTCCATGTATGACGCTCATTTCTCTGATAATCGACGCCACCACCATATTTTATTTTCTTACTGGTGTGCGAATAATTGATACCGGTTCGTTTGACCGCTTGGGTGCCATTATCATTCATATTGGCAGTAGCCGAAACATTGTCGGCCTTATTGAAACGATTGATGTTGCCTCTTCCCTCGTAGCGGTCGTCATTGCCATATCCTCCTTCGAAGTTTCCGTTCCATCCTTTTTTCATTCCGGGCTTGATGACAAGGTCGAGCACTATACTTCCGTCTCCGTCATCAATACCCGTCAGGGCCGCCATATCGGTCTGCCGTTTGTAAGTCTTGAGTTCTTCTACTATTTCGGCAGGTAAATCTTTCAGGGCATTGATGTTATTCATGAAAAATTCTTCACCATCCATGATTATTTTGGTGATTGTTTGTCCGTTGATTGTCAGTTTTCCTTCTTCATCTATATCCGCTCCGGGAAGCTGCTTCACCAGTTCTTCCAGCATCGAACCTTCAGGTACGGGGAAAGCGGAGGCATTGTAAATTGTTGTGTCACCGGAGATGACGACAGGTGGTGCCTGTGCTGTGACCAGTGTTTCATCCAGCACGATGACGTCCGGACGAAGGCGTATCTCTCCCACATGAACGTCGGACGAGTGGGAAGGTTTAACCTTACGATATTCCGGCATTAGTCCGGTATATGACACCTTTAATAAATAAGATCCGGAGACCACTGAAATGGTGAATTTTCCGGCAGCATCGCTGACTGTTCCTTTCATATAGATACTATCAGGAAGGGAATATAGTCGGATAGTGGCATTTTCAACCGGAAGGCGGATGTCTTCATCTATCACGATTCCGTCAATGAGAATCGGCTTTGACTGTGCCCATAACGGAGCATATCCCGTATACAGGACAAGACAGGTCAATAATATATGAAGAAAACCTTTCATGGCATTTGCAAGTCATTTACTGTTACGTAAACACCTATTTCTTTTTCTTTTCTGTTTCGAATATCCTCAAAGGGGGAATCTCCTCCAAACGGAGCGATTGTTTTTCATTTTTGGCGTAATAAATGTATTCAATGTGCTTAGGAATACGTAGAAACCTCTCTCTTGTCTTTTCGCTTTTCCGGATAGATAAATTGGCGGAAGATTCATAGGTGATCAATATCAATGAATTCCCCCTGCATATCCCTTTCACATGTGTCAAATACATGTTTTTCGGATTTTGGGTTTCTATATTTAGTAATCTGGTCTTAGGGTCGTAACGTAAAGACACGCTGTAATTGTTCTTATATGGCTTACCGCTGAACGTTATTGCTATCAAGGCTACACAGAGGAAAACGATCAGTGCGATAAGAGCAGTTTTCTTTTTTATATTCTTCATCATATCCATATTTTTCATGATTCAATATTCTATGTAATATAATCTAATCGCATTAGAACGATTGATAGGTTGCAATTCATCCAGGCGCTTCACTTTCACTTTTGATCTATCTTTAAATTTTACATATTCTATCCCATCAGGAACGCGTATGAAACGCTCCCAAGTCTGCTCACTGTTTCTAAAGACCAGATAGGCGAATTCCTGATAAGTATCTATCTGTAAGGTATCTCCTAATAGAGTTGTATCTACACGAATGATATATAAAGGTATAGGGGAGAGAGAATAAACGGACAACAATTTCATTTCGGGCGAATAACGTGCATTTATACGCAAAGGTAAATTTTTATAGGGTCTACCTATCACGAACAATAGTATGATGAATAATGCTGCGAACACGGACAGGGTAATGAGACAACCTTTGTTTTTCATATTTATATTATGGATTAATAAACTATAAATCATTGAATACAGTTCCCTCTTTAAAAATCAAGGGAACTATATTTAACATTACAAGTATTAATGGCTTTCTATATATTCTGTTAATGCAGACGGAGTACTTGGAGTATTTTCTAAATATATGTTATCTCCTGTTACTGTATTCCATAGATCCATTGAATAGTCTGTACAATTCCATGAGAATAGATTATAACTAACATTAGAAGATTCTGCATTATAGTCTAACACCTCCTGAAAACCATCATAAGTTATTTCATTACTCATACTTGCACTAACATCTTCTTCAAGATCGTCATTGATATCCAAACCTATAAACATAAAAATGGATGTTGTTACTTCTTCACAACCAGAAGAAGAACCATCAACAGGTTCATTCCAGGCCTCTATTCTAATCCATGCATGTCCGAAGATTTTCAGAGATCCACTGGAGTCAGAACTAGAACCGGAATCCGTAGTTTCAATATAAATATCCCCAAAGGTGGTGCTTCCATCATAATCATGATTTCCTTCTAATGCAAAATATAAATCCTCTGCACTACCATTTTCAACATTGTTTTCTAATAGATCAGCCATTTCACCTCCACTACTTCTTGTTCTTGAAATATTCATTTTGCCTAGTAGTTGGAGGTTGTACACTTTCAAATCTTTTATTGTTGTACTTCTCGTTTGTACTATTTTAGTTGGTGCTTCTGTCACATAAATAGCTAAATTACCTTTGTTGATAAGTCCGACAGCTACTCTTGTATACTTTGATACACAAACTAGAGGAACTGAAATCATTTCCGTATCTTCATATTTCATCCATTTCATTTCTTTCCATACTGGGTACCCCAAATTCTGGATAAAGAAATTCGGAGCAATCTCCTTGTTGTTTATTTTATCCAACAATTGTTTTTTGAACATGGCTTCATACTGCTCTTTCGTGATATTAGATTGTGTAGGAGTAGCATCTTCATTACTCGTACATCCAATTATCAATAGACCGGCTAACATAATTGAGAGCATGGTCGTTTTAACAAATTTAATTTTCATAATCATTTTATCTTTTAATTAATTATTTATATAAAACAGTTGTTTCAGTCTTTTAGTGACAAATACAATTTAATATCCGCTATTATATATTGTACTTGTAGGGAATTTATCTTTATGGGCTTCTTTAATATAGTCTTAGCCATTCTGATAGATTTTTCTTTATTGTTCGTATTCTTATATATTTTAAACAATTCATATAAAGGAATAAAGCGAGTAGGGCACATGTTTGCTGCTAACATTATATGCTTTTCTGCTTCTTTGTACCGTTTTAATTGATTATAATTATCCCCTAATAAAAGTTGAAGATTATAATCAGCCCATAATTTCTCACAGAGTTGTGCTATTTGTATACTTTCTTTGTAGCGTTTCCCGTAATTAAGCTCAACTGCATAATTATAGAGAAAATATTTATTGTCTTTCAATAGAGGAAACAAATCTTTATACTTTGCAAAAGTACTTGCGGTTTGTTCTTTTAACGAAGCTTTCGCTACCTGCCCCCACGAATATTGCACGAATAGTTTTGTACCTGAATATAATAGTATGACTGTAGAAAGAACTACACCGAGTGAATATAATAATTTCTTCCAACGCAACACTTGTAATGTAATAGTATTGTTTGCGAAGAATAAAATGATGCTTATACTCAATAAAAGCATACACCATATAAAGATGTATGATAAAGGATAAGAAAACAAAGCCAATAGACCAATAGAGGTTAAGCATAATGTAGCCGTTTGGGTTTCATCACATCTGTTCCATTTACACAAATTCCATAAGACAAGAAATACAGAAAATACAATCAAACAGCCTACAAGTCCATAGTTTATTAGCAATCCGAGATATTCGTTAAATGGATAATTTACATTATCTGACAGTCGGCTATATTTGCTGTCGGGATGGTTTTCAAAGTAGATTGCTTGATAGTTCATATAGTTTGCCTGAAATCCTCCTATTCCATGTCCTGCAAAAGGTTTATCCATAAACATATCCCAGGAACACTTCCATACCAACAAGCGTCCGTCTGCCGAGTCTTTTCTTAGAAAATATAGTCCTCCGGTTAGTATTATTAATCCTGTCGCAAATAAAATTATACTTTTCTTCGAAAAGCGTATTTTTCTTAATTGATGGATGATGATGATGCCAATAACGCCCATTGTTAATATAGCTGTTCTTGAACCTGAAATGGAAATACAAATAACGACGATTAGTAAGATGCTGATATTGCTATATTTCAGTGGGAGAAATTTAGCTTTTCTTATTGAATATACAATAAATGGAATGCTTGCGCATAAAGAGGCTACCAACCCCACTGGATTTTCAAAAGTTCCAGTTATTATAAAATATCTGCTACAAGGTACTACTTCCATAGCCTGAAGCAAACCATGTAATGCTAAAATGCAAGAAAAATCAGTTATAATTATGCTTATGTAGTAAATTACGGTTTTCTGATTTATCTTGCTTAAAGGATTGTTTATTTTGTATATAGATAATAGACAGGTGGCTAATGAAAAAGAGAAAGCAAATAAATGCCATTTAGATATCGCTTCTATTTCGGATAACATTTGCGTCTTCCCAAACAATGTGAGAAAACATGTTACTATAAATATTGTTAACAGAACTTTCTCCAACCAATTGAGAGTTGCTCTCTTCTTTGATATGTAGTTAAAATAGTTGAGCATATCATACTTGTTTCTTTTGTTTGCAAAGGAAGCAGTTTTATGGATATAGCTCTAATCTCGGGCGTATACAAATGCGATGATTAGCGTATACAAATGATGTTACGGTAAGAAAAATGTTCAAAAATCATTCAGTAGTTTGAATATGAATCAAAATGCTGCCTCTATTAAAGATATTACAAATAAAGGCTGTTGATGTAATCCGTGAAAGAATTGCACTCTATATTCATCTTCTTTTTTAAGCGACCGCGTCTTACTCGAAATGAAGACATTTTGATATTTAGAAATTCTGCAATTTCAGCATGGTCTTTCTTTGTACGTAATAGAAAGATGATATGAAAATCATCTTCTGTTAAAGAAGAATAGTTACTACGTAATTTTTCAGCGAAATTGTTTTGTGTCTTATTTATCCAATTTTCCAACTCGCTCCAATTTCCATTTCCCGCCATTTGAAACGCTTCTTCAAAATTGGCATTTTCTGAAGCGCTGTTTTTTTTCAAGTATAGTTCTGTTTGTGTTTGCTTTTCTATCTGTTGTATCTTATTCTCATCACTGCTCTTAGACTTTGATTTTCCTTTGAAATACTTAGTCCATAGTAATAATAAAATTAATAGCATCATTGACGTTATTACCACGATTTCGGATTGAGCGTATATGATGACCAAAAGGAGAATACATAATGCAATTAATATAACTACCACCATATTTGTTCCCCTCCTTCATAGGTGAATATCCGTTCTTCCTTTCCCCTAGTTAAGTCTTTCAGTAAGTAAAGCGCTTTGGAGGGGACTGAATCATAAGTTAAGACATCTCCTGTCGCTACTTTCTGTCCTAAAGAACAAGGACCATTTTTGCCAAAGTAGAAAAGCTCATAGAGATGTCCGGCTATGATATTGTTGTCATCGTTGCGAGGTAGATATTTAATTTGCTCTATAGCCACGGGACTTCCGAAATCAATTCCAATCCAGGAGGAAGATGGCTCTGAAGATTCATAATAAGTAAGAGGATCACGGTCAAAAGGGGTATTTAATTGACTTTTAGATGCCATTTTTCCATCATTTAGTATTTTACAATTAGACACATTCAAGAGCTTTCCTGAAGAAAAAAACTCAATTTCTGCAATATTACAATAACTCTTTTCGGGAGATACATAACGCCAATATCTATATGCATCTTTTATAGATACGGATAAAGAATCCCAGCACATTTGAGGGACTCGTCTAATTTTATCACTACGTACTGAATGATGAAATAAAGGACTATTTGAGGCTTCAAAGTAACCACCTTTTAGGCGCTCACTATATCTTAATACTCCATTGAATACGGGAAACTTACGTTTTAAAATAAGGGTATCAAGATTTTCCATGTCAGGTATTAAAAAAGTCTGTGTCCCATTAGCTTTTACTTGCAAAGGATAGGTAGCAGGAAGCATCTCGTTGTGTTCATAAAAGGAAGGAAGATAAACGATGTCTTTTCCCATGCAAGAGAATAACACATTTCCATTATTGAACTTACTCCAGGTTACGGCAATCCAGTATTGATTATCGAAAACAGATAAATATGCAAATCGAGGTTTTTTCTTTCCTGTAGACTTTAGTTTTAGGGAAATATCTACCCCTTTCATGTATTCATCTGAAACATCCTTTATAAAAGGTGAATCTAAAGTTTGAGGTATGGTATCATTCCCTTTTTGTGCATATAAACTTTGTTCTTGATAGCCAAATGTACATCGGTAGACTTTGGCCATTTTATAATCATCTTTATTAGGATATCCGGGGTTACTTTCTCCACCGACAAAAGGTTTGTTTTTCCCACGGTTCTCAAGTAATATATTCCAATAATGAGAGTGAGAACGAAATGGCCATTGGGGAGTAAAATCAACTCCTACCGGAATCCCACAAGCACGCATGACATAAGTCGCATATCGAACATAATCTTTGCAACTTCCCATTTGCATATTTCTTAGTACTGTCATAGGTAAATCTACACTAGATCCCGGTAGTGCCTCATGCAAATGAAATCCGCGTTTCTTTAATTGATCATTCAAATAAAGAGCTGCCCAATATGAAGAATTCCTCATATCATCCCGACTTTTAATCCATTCGATAGTTTCCAAATATTTATTTTCTAACTCATGGCGCCACTCTTCAATATTTTCACTACCAACACGATAAGGAAGCAAATATTCACAAAATTCATCAAAAGAAAGATGAGAGGCCCAATATCCTTCTTTCCACATGCGAAAAGCATGATCAATGTTTTGTATCAGGTAATCAGCTTTTATATATTTAATGTCTTCTATTTTCATTAGTCCTCCATCTGGATGTCCTAATTCTTCACGAATGGAATCATATAATATTAAACATCTATCATAATCGGTCTTTCGTACATTAATACTATCAATTATTTTATAATATTTCCGTAAACGTTCGCTGGTGAAAGAATAGTGATGAATCATGTTGTCAATTAAAAAACGCGCAGCCTTATATTTCAGACTGTCTCCTTCATAATGTGATAATACTTTTATTAATTCAGTGCGATTGGTACTTGCATAATCTAATGCTATGTTTACACTGTCTTTATCTTTACAAGAGATAAAGACAAAGATAAATATCAGTGTTAAAATCAAAAATATTTTTGTCTTATTTTGCATGTTTAATAGAATTTGATTTAACAAAGGTATGTTATTTACCACTGATTACCAAAGAATCATCACATTTTTTATTGTAGATTTATTCTTCACATTTTCGCTGAAACCCTTATTGGGAAGGGAAAAGAGGGTGAAGGAGGAGAGGTTCACCCTTTCTTTCACTCGAACAGCTTAGCAGGATTGATACTTAGAAAATATTCAACTTCCATACCTCCTTCTCCAACAACCATTGTTGCGTATGGGTGATACATTTTTCTGATTTCTTCGAGCCCTGCATTGTAGGTTTCGCTATTGCTTTTTACTTCAATCGCTACTATACGACTTTTCTTTTTCAGTATATAATCTACTTCTTTGTCTTTTTCCCGCCAGTAAAAAACATCATAGTCACCAGTGAAAGCATTGGAAATAATATGTGCACCAACGGCAGATTCAAAAAAACGTCCCCATTCTTTCCTGTTCAAGATAGCTTCTTTGTATGTTAAGTCGCTATACACCGTTTTCAGTGCATTATTGTAAACCTGGAATTTGGGGGCACTTGCTCTTTGGCGTGATTTGTCCATGGCGAATTTTTGCAGTCCGGTAAGCAGCCCGCTATCACCTAATAAATTCAGATAACCGGCTAACGTTGTCGTATTTCCCGCATCTTGCAGTGAGCCGATCATCTTTGTCAGAGATACGATTTCTCCTGAATAGGACGCACCCAGTTCAAATGTCTGGCGCAATAAGGCCGGTTTTCCAATGGGAGAATCAAATAAAATATCTTTGTTGATAGTAGCATCAATAATTGCTCCGTTGATATATTGACTCCATCGCTCTTCGTCCTCAATCAGAAAAGCGGCACCGGGATAGCCACCGAAATAAATGTATTGCTCCAAAGAGATTCCGAATGCGTCGCGCATTTCTGGATAAGACCAGTGAGTCATTCTGATTTCTTCGAAGCGTCCCATCATCGAATCCGATAATCCTTTCTCCAACAACACACGTGAAGAACCGAGAAGAACTACTTTTATATTGATGTCATTGAAGGTATCCGCATCCCATTCTTTTTTGACTACTTCACTCCAGTTTTTTATTTTCTGGACTTCGTCGATGACTAGAATAAATTCAGTTTTGTTTTCTACCCGCATTTGTATTCTTGCCGTATTCCAACAGTCTGAAATCCACCCTGTTTGTGTCGCAGGGACACTGTCGGCAGAATAAAGTTGGAACGGTAGTCCCAAGTCTTTAAGAACCTGCTTCACAACCGTTGTTTTTCCGACTTGTCGAGGACCTAATACCACTTGCAGAAAATGTCGAGGCTCTTTTAACCTTTTTATAATCGTTTGATATTGAGCTCTTTTGTACATATCGTTCTGATTTACTCAATACATTGAGTTATTTTACTCAATGTATTATTGGTTTTTACTCAATGGCATCTACAAATATAAATAATTTATTGTTTTGCATTGCCTTTATGTTCTTATTCTTTGTATTTCACAGCTACCGAAACCCTGTAATTGCCTGGAACGGGTGTATAAATGGGTTGGTGGGTAGTCCCTTTGTTTTGCAACTTCTTTTCTGCGATTAGTCTTTTTATATGCCGGTATGCAGTAATTTGTGTCATTCCACAGAGGTACTGGAAGTCTTTCCGGGTGATAAGTTGGTTTTCCGAAAAATACTTTGTCAATTCCATATCTATCTCCACTTCAGAAAGCCTGGCAGAATGTGGCCTGTATTTCGAACGGTGGAATTCCATATCGGAAAGTTCGGCTTTCAGTTCTTTGTCTGCTTTGAATTTGATTGCTTTCAGTTTAACTTTATGCACTCGCTTATCTTTAGGATCCCGTATTTCTTCTTCGCAGGAAAGAGTTACTTGTAGATATCCCAATCCGTCGATATGCACCTTTTTCCCTTCTTTAAGGCACTGTGCCACTTCGTATTTCAGTTCTTCCAAAGTTGCTGTCACATCAGACGGGCTTAATGAACAGCGATCGTGAATCCGGTAAACCAGTTTTTTCGTATTTACTGTTTCATAACTAATCGGACGCGCATGATATCTTACCTTGTTTTTCTTCTCCTTCGGCATCGGAGTCTTATATAGTTCAAATTGTACTGCCATAGTCTTTCTTTTATCTTTAGATGTTTGTAGATTATCTTCTTGATGTTTCTTAATTTTCTTCTTGATATTTATTACTTATCATTGATGTGATAAGTACTTATCATTAACGTGATATATACATGTCATTACTGTGATAAGATATTATCATTATTGTGATAAACTATAAATATCCGCACCAAAGATAAGGTTTAATTAGGAGATAAACAAGAAACAATAAGGTAAAACGCCAAGTTCATTTTTATAAAAATGAAGGGATTAAAAAATTGTAAATCCCATATTCCGGATATTATATTCGCATCCATTAAATACTAAAAACGAAATTTTATGGACAAGAAAAGTGTGCTGCTTTCATTATGGCAGAAGTTTGTAAACCGCTTTTATAAAAGCGGAGAGTGTGAAGGATTACTGGAAGACGCATCAAAGCCTTCGGTTAGTTGTTATGAAGAGCCTAAAGAGAGAAAGGAGATAAAAGAGAGGGATTCGCTTTCTAAAACGAAACAGTTGACTGAAAGGGTAGACCTTTTCTTGAAATCTCATTATGATTTTCGTTATAATGTTCTGACGGAAGAAACTGAATTTCGTTTGTTGGAACGGATGAACGAGGGATTTCAACCTGTCAATCAACGTGTGTTGAATACTATCTGTCTGGAAGCGCATGAGGCCGGTATTGGGTGCTGGGATCGTGATTTGTCGCGGTGTATTTATTCCACCCGCATAGCAGAATATCATCCTTTCAGGCTGTATCTGAATGAATTGTCGGAATGGGATGGGATAGATCGTGTGTCCGCATTGGCACGACGGGTTTCGGAAAACCCGTCGTGGGAAAAAGGATTCCGCATTTGGATGTTGGGGATGACGGCACAATGGATGGGGGTAATGGGAGATCATGCGAATAGTGTTGCTCCCTTGCTCATCAGTACGGAACAGGGATATTTTAAATCTACTTTTTGTAAATCTTTGCTTCCTCCTATGCTTCGGCGTTATTATATGGATAAGGTGGATTTAACAAGTCAGGGGAATGTGGAGCGTAGACTGGCGGAGATGGGACTTCTCAATTTGGATGAATTTGACAAGTTTTCTCCTGCAAAAATGCCTTTGTTGAAGAATCTGATGCAAATGGCTTCATTGAGCCTATGCAAAGCATATCAGAAAAACTACCGCTCCTTACCTCGTATTGCTTCTTTTATTGGTACGTCTAACAGGAAAGATTTGCTTACTGACCCGACTGGTAGCCGCAGATTTATTTGCGTGGAAGTAGAGCGCCCTATTGATTGTGAAGCGATTGAATATGAACAACTTTATTCACAATTGAAAGTGGCAATCTTGTCAGGTCAGCGTTATTGGTTTACGAAAGAAGAAGAACAGGAATTGCAAAGGAACAATATGGCGTTTTACCGTCAAGGACCAGTGGAAGATGTACTGCGTGCTTGTTATCGATCGGCAGAAAGAGGAGAGGAGTGTGATCTTCTTTCTGCAGCTGATATATTTCAATGTTTAAAAAAGAGGAATCCTGCAGCTATGCGTGGTGCAAATCCGGCAAGTTTGGCGCAAATATTGGTAGCGGTGGGGATAGAACGTAAACATACTAAGTTTGGAAATGTATATCGGGTAATATCGGTTTGAGGAGGGTGAACTTGGTGGTGAAGGAGACCCCTTCACCCGCTATTGCCCTATAGGAAGGCGCTGTGAAGGGTGAAGAGATTTTATTCATTTTGTTTAAATTGAATGTCTGATTGAAAAATGAACCTTTTTGAATGATATGGGTACTTATTGGATTAATATTTTCAGGATATTTGTACGATAATTCTAATAAATAACAATATTGTATACTTATAAAATTTTTAGGAACAAATGACATTTGATGATTGGAATAATATTGTTACATCTAATGCGTATTGGATAAACTTGGTATTGGTAATGATTATATTAGTTGTTTTTTATAGGCATTATAGAGAAATACATATAAGATATGAGGAGGTGATACCATTTCTGCTGAAGAACATAATTCCATTGTCTAACTTATAGGGCGTATTTGAACTTAAATTATTGAATGATAATATTTTGTTGTCTGGAATATTCTTCTTTTTTAATGATTTTACGAAAAAAAAGTTTATTTTTGTATATTAAAAATTCATAATGCGATCACTTGGTTAAAAAAATACTATACACATCCTCCTTTAACAAATTGTGATGAGACAGTTTGGAGAAAAACTGGTCCATTTGATGAAGACAATAGTAATTATGATAAACTGGAATATGCTGTTACTGCAAAGATCTAGATATTACTATAAATTTATTAATAACTTAAACAACAGGAATATGAAAGAGATGATCTTTATCTTTAGTTTATTGGTTTTGCTCTCATGGGGCACTAACGGTGTGTACGCCCAAGTTCCGCAAGAAATATCAGAAGAATATAGAGCGTTGGATCGTGAATTGTATAAAGACGAGCGCGGCGGCATGTCATATGAAGCATTGCGGGGTAAATATTTGGAGAAACTTACTCGATTAAAAGAGCAAGCGGACGCTTTAATGAATACTCGGACCGGCGATGTTAAAACGGAAGAGAAGAAAGAATTGGTGAAATGCCTGAAGAGGATGGAAAATAACATTTTCAAACTGACGACTGCACAGGAACTGCTAAAACAACCGCATACAAAATTGGTGGCGGATAGTTTGAGGGCTACTACGCAGGACTCTGAAGGTTATACAAAGAGTTCTCAAATCATGAGAAATTATCAAAATACGCTGATGCGGGAGGTTTTGGATCGTTACCCCGGAAAAAGCAATGACAAGATTCGGAGAGCGGCGGTGGATTCCGTTTTCACTATCATGAGGGCTTTGCGCACCGTTCCTCGGAAACCTGTTAAAAAGACAATCAAATTATCGAACGGGATGATGAAGTCCGGCCATCTCGTGTATGCTATTTCTGCTTTGGGGGATTGAATGAAGCGGGAAAGAGTGAAACCGTGTTCCGTTTCATCTCATTTAATAGTAAAGGAAACTCAAAAGAGATTCTATAAAATTGATATTAGATTCTTTATGATATTATAAGAGATCATCATTTTTTACCAACTTGAAAAAGTTGCTCTTGGATTATATTGATATGATGTTCGGTTAGTTTTAAAAAGGTCGTCTATTATTAGGATAGATGGCCTTTTAATTTATAGCATATGAACAACTGTTTATGAAGGAAGATTTAGGCATGATTTATTTTTGAACCTCTTTGAATGATTATCAGACTCCATATAAAGTCGTATACCAAAGATTTGGAACTTTTTGAATGATTAGAATACCCGTTTCTCTATTATTTTTAAGAACTTTGCCACTGTGAATTAGTTCGATGACTTTCGTTGGCTATAAATTTAAAGTTAATAATAAAAAAAGAATAGACATGAATTACACAAAAATGAAATCAGGTTTAAAGAAAGGGATAGTAGGTGTATGCATCTTGGGAGCAACACTATTGTTTACTACCCCGCTTTCGGCACAAACGAATGGCAAATCCGGTAAAGGACTATACGAACTGTTTAGTACTAAACTGCCGGATGGGGCACAATGGGTAAAAGATAACAAGTATGTTCGGAAAGGAGGGTACTCAAAGAAGGCAGAAAACTATATATATGTAGGAGCTGCTAAAAGTCCCGCAGAAATGACTGGTTTATCTATTCCTATCCGAGAAAACCCGGGACCGGGAGAGTATCGTTATATTACTTTTGCCTGGGTGAAATGGGGCGGAGAACAGATTGGAATGAAATTTCATGTTTCCGAAAAGTCAGCCAGTCAAAGAGGAAAGAAATATGATTTTACTTATATCGCCGGAGAACCAAAAGATTTGATAAACCAGTTGAAAGGTCTGGATCTTGGTGACAAGCCTGGACACTGGATGGTGATGACGCGCGACCTTTGGAAGGATTTCGGTAATATTACTTTAGCCGGTATATCATTTATCTGCCCTGAAAAACGGGATGCGGGTTTTGATGAAATCTTTTTAGCAAAAACGCAGGATGATATAAAAAATGCTCCGAAAGTACTTCCGAGTGAGGTTGCTACTGTTGTTCCGGCAGTGGAGGAAGATGATGAGTTGATGTATGATGAGGCTGTATCAGATAGCATTGCTGCTGGTCAGGGGGTACAAATCGACTGGGGAGCACAGATTAAGGCAGGTGGTACAATGATGTATCCATTGTATTTGTTGGGATTGATTGCTCTTGTAATTGCAATTCAGAGACTGATAACTTCGCGTCAAGGTCGTCTGGCTCCGAAACCTTTGTGCAAAAGTGTCAACGAATGTTTGGCAAATGGAGATTTGAAAGGAGCATTGGCTGCTTGTGACAAATATCCTTCTACATTAGCCAACTCACTACGTTTTATTTTTGAGCATGTGAAAGCCGGGCGTGAGGCTGTAAGCCAGACGGCAGGTGACATGGCTGCACGCGATATTCGTACACATTTGGCACGTATATATCCTCTTTCTGTTATTGCTTCATTGGCTCCGTTGATTGGTCTGTTAGGTACTGTTGTCGGTATGATCGAGGCATTCGGCCTGGTTGCTTTATATGGCGATGAAGGTGGTGCTTCTATTTTGTCTGATTCTATCTCCAAGGCATTGATAACAACTGCTGCCGGTTTGATTATAGCTGCTCCTGCCATTGCTTTATACTTTATTATCAAGAATCGTATCATGCGTATGGCTTCACTGGTAGAGGTCAAGGTGGAAGAAGTGATTACCAAATTGTATCTGGACAACAAGGAGGAAAAGAATGAGACTGAATTATGATGATGATGATAAGGTAGAAGTACAAATGTCTCCTTTGATAGACTGTGTGTTCTTGCTGCTCATTTTCTTTTTAGTAACTACGATGATGAAAAAATGGGAAATGCAGATTCCGTTAACTCTTCCTACAATGACTTCAAGCCTTTCCACTACACGGGCAGGCGAGGAAGCGGTGATTATCGCAGTAGACGAAAAGAAGAATGTGTATCAGGTAGTAGGGCATGATGCCTATTCGGGGGAAAGTACTTACTTGCCTGTAAAAGATTTAAGCGCTTTTCTTTCTGAATTACGCAATAGTCGGGGAGTGGAAACAAATATCGATGTGACGGCCTATCGCACTGTACCGGTAAGCACAGTAATAGAGATATTCGACCAATGTCAAATACAGGGGTTTACACATACACGTGTACGCCTTGGAAGCAAACCCTATTAAGCCTATGAGACTATCATTATTTAATAACGAGGATGAACCGGAAGTTTCCATGTCTCCTTTAATCGACTGTGTGTTTCTTCTGCTTATTTTCTTTCTGGTATCTACCATGACGAAAGTGAAAAATAGGGATATTCCCGTTGATCTGCCAACTTCACAATCGGCCGTTAAATTGAAGCCGGATGATAAGCAGGCTATTGTAGGGTTGGATGCCGATGGTAATTTTTATTGGGACGGGCAACCTTGTTCTACCAATTTTATGATGGAACAGTTACGACAGACATGTATCACTGATCCGGGAAAGCGTATTCGCATTGATATGGACAGGCATACTCCGTTCGGACGTTTTGTAGAAGTGATGGATGCTTGCCAGTTTTATAACTTAACTAATATAGGAATCAGGACGTATGACGAAAACTACAACAGGGAGTAGCCGTCTGACGGTTATCCTATCATGGATGATAGCATTGATTTGTTTTGTGGGCGGAGCACTCTATATTTGGAAGATGCCGTCTCCGGATCAGGAGGCGATGGATTTGCAAATGAAACAGCAGAAAAATCCAAAGTCCAGGAAGAGTTTGACGGAAAAGGTAAAACAGGAACAGGCACAACGGGCACTACCTGCTAATTATGCCAGACAGTTGGTAGAACAGTCGGAAGTTTTGGTAAAGAAGAATCTGGAAGAGCAGGTGAAGAAGTTTCAAACGATGGCTGAAACAATGAGACGGCGTAAAGAAGATATGCTGACGAAAGTGGAAAAAAGAAAATTGCCATGGGGAGCACCTGCTGATGCGAATGATACATCGAAAGCGCGGGCTATTCCTCAAGCAGGAAATCCGTCAGCCAATGCTTCTGTAGAAGAACTTTATGCTGTATTACGTGACTATGAGGCTGAAATTCAACAAAGTCATTTGGCTGTGAGTGCTGCTAAACAGTCTTTATCCAAGGGACAGTCGTTTCCTGAAGTGTATAGTTCTTTGAAAGCGGGTAATTCACGTATGCCGAGTTTTGATGAATTGATAAGAATGCAGTCAAGGGATAGTGAGTGGGCAACTTCGGCAGGCAGTAATGCTAGTGGAGGATTGGAAATAAAGAGCACTGCTGATTTGAATAATTATCGTGGGTTGCTCGGACAAGCTACTCGTCAGGCAGGGTTGGCACAATCTCGTTTGGAAGGGTTGTTTGGGGCAGTTCGTCAGGCTGGTAATCCTGGGAGCGGAATGGGACAAGGTAATGGCAGCCCGGGTAATGGAGGCTCTGGAGGTAATGGTAGCGGTAATGGAAATGGAACTGGTATGGGAGGAAGTGGAGAAGTTTCTGCTTCTGGAGGCGGAAAGGGAACATTCAGTGCTTATTCAGGATCGAAGTTGAGCAAGGAAATGGTGAAAGCACAAGCGTTGCCCGGACGGCGTTTCTCTAAAGATGCAGAACGTAAGGGATGGCTCTATATCAATACATGGTATATGATTGGACCATGGGAGAGCTTCGGTCGAGAGGATTTTTCCATCGTTCATCCACCTGAAGTTTCTATTGACTTTGATGCTGTATATACTGATGGACAGATAGGAACAGGAATTGCGGAAACGGATTCCGATCCGCTAAAAGTTATCGGAGACGAGGTTCAGCTTGACGGGACGCTACGTTGGAAGTTTATGCAGAGTGAATCGATGCACAATGTCCCACCTGTGACTACCGGACATTCAACTTACTATGCTTATACCGAGCTTTATTTTGATGAAGCTACGACGATGCTGGTAGCTATCGGTACGGATGACAGCGGGCGTGTATGGATTAACGGCAAGGATGTATGGCGTGACTATGGAACCAGTTGGTATAATATTGATGAACATATCGCTCCTTTTCAGTTTCGACAGGGGTGGAATAAAGTTTTGGTCCGGCTGGAAAATGGAGGTGGCGGGCCGTGTGGGTTTAGTTTTTTGATTATTCCCCAAAATAAATAGATAGATGTGTGTTTAAATAGAAAGATTGTTTAAGGATTAATTATTGGTAGAAGTTATGTGAAGGCTTTATGTGCCTTCCATAACTCTCTTTTTATGTATATTGAA
Source organism: Bacteroides sp. AM16-13 (assembly GCF_003602705.1). Taxonomy (NCBI): domain Bacteria; kingdom Pseudomonadati; phylum Bacteroidota; class Bacteroidia; order Bacteroidales; family Bacteroidaceae; genus Bacteroides; species Bacteroides sp. AM16-13. The sequence continues at coordinate 112,897 of NZ_QTLK01000001.1, read as the reverse complement.
TGATATTTGTACGGTTTTGAATCATATTAGGACCTTTTCGTTTAAAAAAGTTTGCACCTTTGCCATTATAATAATAACCACGAAAAACTGTATAATAAATGAATTTTAGAAAACTTTCTTTTTTAGTATTAGGCTGTACTTGCGGTATTAGTATAGCAGGTTGTAAATCGGGTAAGAATAGCAGTCAGGGAGATGCGCTTGTTGATAGTGTATGGACAAAGTCAAACGTTATTGAGACTATTAAGAAGGTAAATGATTATTGGCAGGCGGAGAATCCGGAACCGGCATTTGCCTTTTGGCATCCGGCTGCTTATCATACCGGAAATATTGCAGCTTATGAAGTAACCGGTAATGAGACTTACAAGAAGTATTCGGAAGCATGGGCTGAAAAGAACCAATGGAAGGGGGCTACTTCTGATGATAAATCCAAGTGGAAATATAATTATGGTGAAACGATGGAACATGTTCTCTTCGGAGATTGGCAGATTTGTTTCCAGACTTATATTGACTTGTATAACATGGACCGTGAGCCGGCAGAGTATAAAATAGCCCGTGCCAAGGAAGTGATGGAATATGAGATGTCAACTCCCAATAATGACTATTGGTGGTGGGCAGACGGATTGTATATGGTAATGCCGGTGATGACCAAACTTTATAAGGTTACAGGTAATCAGCAATATTTGGATAAACTCTATGAGTACTTTACTTATGCTAAAAACCTCATGTATGATGAGGAAAGTGCTCTGTTTTATCGGGATGGAAAATACATCTACCCGAAACATAAGACAAATCAAGGGTTGAAAGACTTTTGGTCTAGGGGTAATGGTTGGGTGTTTGCAGGTTTGGCTAAAGTTTTGCAAGACTTACCCGAAAATGATGTACATCGTACTGAATATATTACCATATACCAGGCTATGGCTAAATCATTGGCTGCTGCACAACAAGAAGAGGGATACTGGACTCGTAGTTTGTTGGATCCGGTGCAGGCTCCGGGGCGTGAAACAAGTGGGACAGCTTTCTTTACTTATGGGTATCTTTGGGGGGTGAATAATGGACTTTTGGATAAATCCACTTATGAACCTGTTATTAAACAAGGTTGGAAATATTTGACTGAAATAGCTTTGCAACCCAATGGAAAGATAGGCTATGTACAACCAATTGGTGAAAGGGCAGATCAACATAAGAATGTCGGACCAGAGACGACTGCGGACTTTGGAGTAGGAGCTTTCCTGTTGGCGGGTTCTGAAATGGTGAAATATCTGAATAATTAGAATTGTTTTTTATATTTGAATGTAATGATGAAAAATAAAAATATCCTGGTCTTCATTTTATTGTGTGTTTTCAGCACAGTAACTTATGCTAAAAAGGGGAAGGTAGAAAAGGAAATCAGTGACCGTGAATATTGGGCACAGATGGCATATAAGATTGCTGCTCCTGTATTGAGTAATATGAGCAAAGGGGAGTTGAAGGAAAATATGCAGGTAGAGATCAGTCCAACATGGGATGGACGCAGTAAGGATGTGACCTACATGGAGTGTTTCGGGCGTCTGATGTCTGGTATTGCTCCCTGGCTTTCTTTGCCGGATGATGATACGGAAGAAGGTAAAATGCGCAAGCAATTGCGTGAATGGGCTTTGAAGAGTTATGCACATGCTGTTGACCCGGATAGCCCTGATTATCTTTTATGGAGAAATGAAGGGCAGCCTTTGGTGGATGCGGCTTATATTGCCAGTAGTTTTCTTCGTGCTAAAAAGCAGCTTTGGGAACCATTGGATGAAGTGACAAAACAACGTTATATTAAAGAATTTCAGTTATTGCGTCGGATTGATCCTCCATACACAAACTGGCTATTGTTTTCAGCTATGATTGAATCTTTTCTGATGGAAGCCGATGCGCAATACGATTTGTTCCGTATTCATACAGCTGTTCGAAAAGCAGAAGAATGGTACGTTGGTGATGGCTGGTATTCGGATGGAGAAACTTTTGCATTCGATTATTATAATAGTTATGTGATTCAACCTATGTTTGTACAAGTGATGCAGACTGTCAACGATCATAAAGTAATATTGCATGACCGTAGTTTGGAGATGCAAAAGAAAACAGAAGATTTGGCTAAGAAACGTATGCAACGTTTCGGGATGATTTTGGAACGTTTTATATCTCCTGAAGCATCTTTTCCGGTATTCGGTCGTTCTATGACTTATAGATTGGGAGTTTTCCAACCATTGTCAATGCTCTGCTGGAAAGAAATGTTGCCTAAAGAACTCCCGGAAGGACAGGTTCGTAATGCGTTAACTTGCGTCATGAAACGTTTATTCTCTGTTGACGGGAATTTCAATGAGAAAGGATTTCTGCAATTGGGTTTTGCCGGACATCAGACTGGACTGGCCGACTGGTATAGTAACAATGGAAGTATGTATATAACATCAGAAGTTTTTCTTCCTTTAGGACTTTCTGCTAATCATTCCTTTTGGACATCGGCTCCTCAAGATTGGACTGCTAAGAAAGCATGGAGTGGTCGTGAATTTTCAAAAGATCATGCTATACATTATTAAAAAATGGCAGAGCAATATTAGTCTTATGAAGTTGCCAATTAGCTCTTGAAGATTAAACTAACTAACCTTTATTATAAATATTAATCCTGTCGATGCTATATAAAAAAGTTTCGGCAGGATTTTTTATATTAAGTAAAAAATAACCGCTAAAAAGCAATATTGAGGCTATTTTGAATGAATCTTGTCCTGTTTTGACCGATTTGAAGACCTTTGTATAAAAAGAATATCTCATCTTTGCAATGTATTTAGTTTTCAATAGGTATAGTTTTAGATAATAGATCGATTGGTTTGCATATTTGCTGTCGGCCTGAATGGAGACATGGACCGATGGAGAATTTATTTGGAAATAGCATTGTATCATGAAAACAATAGATTAGAAAATGAAGAAACCTTTATTGTATTTGCTTATTTTATTAGTGACTGTTTTCAGCACTTCCTGTTCCCAATCTCCAAAAGAGACATTTGAAATAGGGAATAAGACATTTTTACTTAACGGAAAAACGTTTGTGGTAAAAGCAGCCGAAATTCATTATCCCCGTATACCAAAAGAGTATTGGGAGCATCGTATCAAGATGTGTAAGGCATTAGGTATGAATACCATTTGTCTTTATGTCTTTTGGAATTTCCATGAGCTGGAAGAAGGAAAATATGACTTTATCGGTCAGAAAGATATTGCGGCTTTCTGTCGGCTGGCGCAGGAAAACGGAATGTATGTGATCGTTCGTCCCGGGCCGTATGTTTGTGCAGAGTGGGAGATGGGTGGATTACCTTGGTGGTTGTTGAAGAAGAAAGACATCAAGCTTCGTGAACAGGATCCGTATTATATGGAGCGGGTGAAATTGTTTATGAATGAAGTGGGTAAACAGCTTACCGATCTTCAGATTAGTAAAGGTGGCAATATCATTATGGTACAGGTTGAGAATGAATATGGATCATTCGGAATAGACAAACCATACATTGCCGAAATACGTGATATTGTAAAGCAAGCAGGTTTCACAGGAGTTCCTTTATTCCAATGTGACTGGAATTCGAACTTTGAGAATAATGCATTGGATGATTTGCTTTGGACAATCAACTTTGGTACAGGGGCTAATATTGACGATCAATTTAAGCGTTTGCAAGAACTCCGTCCTGATATTCCGTTGATGTGTAGTGAGTTTTGGTCCGGATGGTTCGATCATTGGGGAGCGAAGCATGAGACACGTAGTGCGGAGGATTTGGTAAAAGGAATGAAAGAAATGCTTGACCGGAATATTTCATTTAGTTTGTATATGACTCATGGAGGTACTAGTTTCGGACATTGGGGAGGAGCAAATTTCCCGAATTTTTCTCCGACGTGTACGTCTTATGATTATGATGCTCCCATCAATGAATCAGGAAAAGTCACTCCCAAATATTTTGAGGTACGCAATTTGTTAAGTAACTATTTACCCGAAGGCGAGTCATTGCCGGAAATTCCGGATTCTGTTCCGACTATTGCCATTCCGTCATTCAAGTTGGATGAAGTGGCGATACTGTTTGATAATTTGCCGGAGCCAAAGATTAGTGAAAACATTCAGTCAATGGAGGCGTTCGATCAGGGATGGGGAAGTATTTTGTACCGGACTACACTGCCGGCATCTAAAGAAGAACAGACGTTGACAATCACAGAGGCTCATGACTGGGCGCAAGTTTTTTTAGATGGCAGGAAGTTAGCTACGTTGAGTCGTTTAAAAGGTGAAGGTACGGTTATTCTTCCTCCAATGAAAGAAGGAGCCCAGCTGGATATTTTGGTAGAAGCAATGGGGCGTATGAATTTTGGTAAAGGCATTTATGATTGGAAGGGTATCACTGAAAAAGTGGAAGTCCAGTCGAATAATGGTGTTATTACTTCATTGAAGAACTGGAAAGTTTATAATATTCCGGTTGATTATGCTTTTGCGCAAAATAAGAAATTTGTAAAACAGGATAATCCCCAGAAATATCCTGCCTACTATCGGGGAACCTTTACGTTGGACAAAACTGGTGATACATTCTTGAATATGACTAACTGGAGTAAAGGTATGGTTTGGGTGAACGGTTATGCTATTGGACGTTACTGGGAAATTGGGCCACAACAAACCTTATATGTGCCGGGATGTTGGTTGAAGAAAGGAGAGAATGAAGTGATTATATTGGATATGGCTGGTTCTGTACAGCCACAGACAGAAGGATTACAACAACCAATTCTTGACAACCTTCGTGTACATGGTGCTGCTTATGCACATCGTAAGGTTGGTGAAAATTTGGATTTGACAGGAGAAAAACCTGTTTATGAAGGGACTTTTAAATCCGGTAATGGTTGGCAGCATGTGAAATTTGGAAAGGAAGTGGAAACTCGTTTCTTTTGCCTTGAAGCATTGAATGCTTATGATGGAAAAGACTTTGCAGCTATTGCAGAATTAGAATTGTTAGGAACCGATGGTAAACCTTTGTCACGTCAGCATTGGAAGGTTATTTATGCAGATAGTGAGGAAACTGAAGAGGCAAATAACATTGCAACGAACGTGTTTGACTTACAGGAATCTACTTTCTGGCATACTAGCTACTCTTCAGCTGCTAAACATAAATTTCCACATCAGATTGTGATTAATCTTGGTGAGGATAAGATAGTCACGGGATTTTCTTATTTGCCAAGAGCGGAAGCCGATAAGACGGGAATGATAAAGGATTATCGGGTATATTTGAAGATGACGCCTTTTAAACTTTAAGAAAGGGTAATTATATGTTTGTGACACGTACTTGAGATATTTAAGTCAAAGGTTAATTATTAAGTTTGTTCATTAAGTTATAGGAAAGTAAAAGAATAACTTCCACGTGAGTGAAGATTTTCTTTTACTTTTCTTTTTGCTTGACCGATATTGTCTGGGCAATTAGAAGTAATACCCTAAATTCACAAAACAACTTCCTTTGTCCGTCTGATTGGAATATCCCAACGATATTTCCAATGGTCCGAAGATGCTGTCCATTCCATAACCTGCACTAACACCGAATAATTGCTTGCCTTTCAATATATCGAAGAAATTACTATCCGTTAGCCCATAGTTACCCGTCAGTGTGAGATAATGAATGGCTCCCATACGTTGTCTGAACTTAATAGACGCAATCATGATGGTGTTATCCATCAATTCCAGATTGGTGACCCCGGCAAACGGTAATTGCTGTGGAATATAGAAACCGGGTACGTCACCGCCAATGGCATTTTGCAGCGGATAAGGAAAATCTCTTCCGATCAGGATACGTCCATAAATGGAAGGAATGACGGAGAAACGGCGGGTCACAGGGATGACACTTGCCCACGAAGCATTCAATGCTGAAAATGGAGCGTGGTCGTTGTATTGTGCCATGTTATCCGTATAAAGCGAATAGGCAGCTCTGAAGTCACTTCCTTTAGAAGGGAAGCGTCCTTTATCGTATGTATTATATTGCACTTGGGCAAAATAACTTAGAAAATGTTCCGATTCCACTTTCAGATCGGAGATTTCAGGTTTCTTGAACAGGAAATCTTTGTACTTGTAATATTCAAAACGCAGACCGAGTCCGAAGCGGAAATTCTTGTACCATACATCGGAGAAACCGAATTCTGCCAGATGATATTTATACGTTGTATTATAGGCACGGTCACCTTCCTCGTAAATGTTGATATCGTTGTATTGGAACATATACGAGAAGTTGAAATTACGTTGCTGCATGGGTTCCAGCGTATAGTCTATGCGGGCAGCATATCGTTTACCCAATCGACCGGTAAGAGCCAGGCGGGAAGGAATATGAGTTTTGAGGTCTGCCGTTGCATTCACCAACAAAGACGCGATTTCTTCCGAATCGAAACGGATGCCCAGATTGATTCTTCTTTCATATTTTTCCTGCAACAGGAAGTTGAGGTGATAACCTTCAGGAGTCTCTTTCAACGTATAGCTGGCACTGGAATAGGATTGGCTGCCGCGTAATTGATACAAGGCCTGTTCTATTTGTTGAGTGGTAATGTCACTGTTTTCTTTCAGATTACATTTCTTCATCAGCCATTTTTTATCATCCACCTCTACACCGGAAAATGAGATGTCCGTCACATAAACCGTGCGTGCATTGGAAAGAGAAGAATAAGGGCCATGTTGCTTCGGAGTATAATCTTCGGCTATTCCTATCTTCTTTTTCAAGGCAAGCAACGAATTCCATTGTTCTTTAGCCGCTTCTTCGCCTCTTCGCATCAGAGTGTCGATGGCTGCCGGGGTAAAACTGGCAGATGAATATCCCTCCACATTGACACGGATATAAGTGTCTGTGAGGTCTACATTCTTTTCATGGTTGGACTGGCAGGTGATGTCTACAATCTGTCCCAGAATATCGGGGACGCTGTTGAGCTTGTCAGCCTTCTTCAAAGCATTCTGCACGTCTACTCCGATAATAATATCGGCTCCCATGGCTTTCACAACATCTGCCGGATAGTTGTTTACAATGCCGCCGTCCACTAATACCATGCTGTCTTGCCGTACCGGAGTGAATACACCCGGAATAGCCATACTGGCACGCATAGCGGTTGAGAGTATTCCGTCATGGAATACAATTTGCTCTCCATTGACAACATTGGCCGCTACACAAGCAAAAGGAATGGGAAGTTTATTGAAGTCGATGGAGTCATGATACCCCACAGTGAGATCTGAAAATAGGTTAGCCAGATTTTGCCCTTTCATGAGTCCTCCGGTAGCAGCATCCTTGGGAGTTTTGGTGAAAGGGATAGAGACTGTATATTTTTCAGACCGCTCACGATCAGTCAATGACATGGCACTTCGTTTGATACGGTCGCTCAACAGGAATGTCCAATCTTGTTTTCGTACCATGCTGTCCAATTGTTCCGTAGTATAACCGATGGCATACAGACCACCTACGATAGCTCCCATACTGGTGCCGGCTATATAGTCAATAGGAATTCCGGCTTCCTCAATTACTTTCAGTGCTTTGATGTGTGCCATTCCTTTGGCACCGCCGCCGCTTAGAACGACACCTACCTTTTTTCTTTGCTCTTGAGAATGCAAAGAAAAAGGCAATAAGATGCCAATTGATAAAACTAATGTTGAAAAGATTTGTTTTTTCATTAGGATGTGGTCTAGTGTTGATGTTTAATATAATACAAATGTAGAGCATAATTTGTTTAGTTGTTGAAATGGGAACTAAAAAAAATGTTCCAAAAGTCGGAAATGTGGATTTTTTCTACACCATACAGTGAATTTCCACACTTTCTGCAAAACGAAGAAATATCTAATGCTTTGATTTTAAGCAAATAATGCAGGTAACGCATTTTTGGTATATGAGTTGTAAATAAGGATATAGAACAAACATAAGTTAAATTAAATAATAAGATTCGATATGAGATTATTCTTTTCGAAACATGAGTTGAAACTGAGGAGAAAGAGAACCATTGCTGCTATTATGTGTATGGTAGTTGTGTTGGGTGTGTATTGGATACTGACCCGACCTCAGAAGGCTGCGCCGGAAATGCCGACAGTCATTGTTGAACCGGTAGTGAAAGACGACGTAGAGATATACGGGGAATATGTGGGGCGTATTCGTGCCCAACAGTTCGTCGAAGTACGTGCCCGTGTGGAAGGTTATCTGGAAAATATGCTTTTTGCCGAAGGGACATATGTCAATAAGAATCAGGTTTTGTTTGTAATCAATCAAGACCAGTATCGTGCCAAAGCAGATAAAGCCAGAGCGCAATTGAAAAAAGACGAAGCGCAGGCTTTGAAAGCGGAACGTGATTTAAAACGTATCCGTCCGTTGTTTGAACAGAACGCTGCGAGCCAGTTGGACTTGGATAATGCGGAAGCTGCTTATGAAAGTGCCGAGGCAACGGTAGCTATGAGCGAGGCGGATTTGGCACAGGCTGAACTGGAATTGGGTTATACCATTGTTCGTTCGCCCTTATCGGGACACATTAGTGAAAGAAATGTGGACTTGGGTACGTTAGTCGGCCCCGGAGGAAAATCATTGCTTGCTACCATTGTGAAGAGTGATACAGTATTGGTGGATTTCAGTATGACAGCACTCGATTATTTGAAGAGTAAAGAAAGAAACATTAATTTGGGACAGCAGGATTCCACCCGTTCCTGGCAGCCGAATATTACCATTACATTGGCGGATAATACCGTCTATCCATTTAAAGGATATGTGGATTTTGCCGAACCGCAAGTCGATCCTCAAACCGGAACTTTCTCTGTACGTGCAGAAATGCCGAATCCGAAACAAGTATTGTTGCCGGGACAATTTACAAAGGTAAAGTTGTTGCTGGATGTTCGTGAAGGTGCACTTGTTGTTCCGATGAAAGCCGTTACCATCGAAAAGGGTGGAGCATATATTTATACCATGCGCAAAGATAATGCGGTAGAGAAACGTTTTATCGAATTAGGACCGGAAGTCGGGAATAATGTGGTGGTAGAAAGAGGACTGGCAGAAGGAGAAATGGTGGTTGTAGAAGGGTTCCATAAGTTGACTCCGGGCATGAAAGTACGGGTCAGTGATCCGGAAGCCGAAGCTGGGGACAGTATAACTACGACAAAAAATGAAGTGACCGGAGTAAAAGAAAACACTACCGGAACGAAGGATAACGCGAAAGGAGAATAAACGATGAAAGTTACTTTTTTTATAGATAGGCCGGTCTTCTCGGCTGTAATCTCCATCGTGATTGTGATTGTCGGCATTATTGGCCTGACGATGCTTCCGGTGGATCAATATCCGCAGATTACCCCTCCGGTGGTGAAGATCAGCGCATCCTATCCGGGTGCCAGCGCACTTACCGTGTCGCAGGCGGTAGCCACTCCGATTGAGCAGGAAATCAATGGTACGCCGGGTATGCTTTATATGGAATCAAACAGTTCTAACTCCGGAGGTTTTTCGGCAACGGTCACTTTTGACGTATCTGCCGATCCGGATTTGGCAGCCGTTGAGATTCAGAACCGTGTGAAACTGGCGGAATCCCGTCTGCCGGCGGAAGTCATTCAGAATGGTATTTCGGTAGAAAAACAGGCTCCCAGTCAGTTGATGACGCTTTGTTTGACTTCTACTGATCCGAAGTTCGACGAAATTTATTTGAGTAACTTTGCTACTATCAACGTGCTCGATGTAATTCGCCGTATTCCTGGGGTTGGACGTGTATCTAATATAGGTAGCCGCTATTATGCGATGCAGATATGGGCGCAACCCGATAAGTTGGCAAACTTTGGGCTGACCGTACAGGATTTACAGAATGCATTGAAGGATCAGAACCGTGAATCAGCGGCCGGTGTATTGGGACAACAACCGGTGCAGGGACTGGATATTACCATTCCTATTACGACTCAAGGACGTTTGTCTACCGTAGGGCAGTTTGAAGATATTGTAGTGCGTGCCAATGCCAACGGATCTATTATCAGGTTGAAAGATGTGGCGCGTGTATCGTTGGAGGCTTCTTCCTATAACACGGAAAGTGGTATCAACGGCGAGAATGCTGCTGTGCTTGGCATTTATATGTTGCCGGGAGCAAATGCGATGGAAGTAGCTGAGAGGGTCAAAGAGGCTATGGATGAGATTAGCAAGAACTTTCCGGAAGGATTGAGCTATGAGATTCCGTTCGATATGACGACCTATATTTCCGAATCTATTCATGAAGTATATAAGACATTGTTTGAAGCGTTGGTATTAGTTGTATTGGTGGTTTATCTATCCTTGCAAAGCTGGCGTGCAACGTTGATTCCGGTAGTGGCGGTGCCTATTTCATTGATCGGTACTTTCGGATTCATGTTGATTTTCGGTTTCTCGCTGAATATACTGACATTGCTAGGATTGATTCTTGCCATCGGTATTGTGGTGGATGATGCGATTGTGGTAGTGGAAGGTGTGGAGCATATCATGGAAGCGGAGCATCTAAGTCCATACGAAGCAACGAAGAAAGCGATGAACGGACTTGCCAGTGCTTTGATTGCTACATCACTGGTATTGGCGGCAGTGTTCGTTCCGGTTAGTTTTTTAAGTGGGATTACAGGGCAGTTGTATCGCCAGTTTACGGTGACGATTGTGGTGTCCGTACTTATTTCTACGGTAGTGGCTCTGACATTGAGCCCGGTGATGTGTTCATTGATTCTGAAGCCGGATAATGGAAAGAAAAAGAATATCGTATTCCGGAAGATTAATGAATGGCTGGGCATCGGTAGCAATAAATATGTGGCTGCTGTGACTCGTACGATCAAGCATCCTCGCCGGGTTTTGAGTGCTTTTGGTATGGTGTTGATTGCTATCATGCTGATTCACCGTATTATTCCGACCAGTTTCTTGCCTGTGGAAGATCAGGGATATTTCAAGATTGAATTGGAATTGCCGGAGGGAGCTACTTTGGAACGTACCCGTATCGTAACAGAACGTGCCATTGCTTATTTGGAAAAGAATCCATATATTGAATATATACAGAACGTAACGGGAAGTAGTCCGCGTGTTGGAAGTAACCAGGGACGTGCTGAACTGACGGTGATCCTGAAACCTTGGGAAGAGCGGAAGAACACCACTATTGAGAAGATTATGGATACGGTGGAAAAACATTTGAGGGAATATCCAGAATGTAAAGTCTATCTGTCCACTCCTCCGGTTATTCCGGGACTGGGTAGCTCGGGAGGTTTTGAAATGCAATTGGAAGCCCGTGGAGAAGCCACTTTCGATAATTTGGTAGACGCGGCAGATACATTAATGTACTACGCATCCAAGCGCAAAGAACTGGCTGGTCTGTCATCTTCTTTGCAGTCGGAAATACCACAACTCTATTTCGATGTAGACCGTGACAAAGTAAAGATGCTGGGTGTGCCACTGGCTGATGTGTTCTCTACCATGAAGGCTTATACCGGTTCGGTGTATGTGAACGACTTTAATATGTTCAACCGTATATATAAGGTTTACATTCAGGCGGAAGCTCCTTACCGGGAACACAAAGACAATATCAATCTGTTCTTCGTGAAGGCCTCCAATGGAGCGATGGTACCGTTGACTTCTTTAGGAAATGCCTCCTATACCACAGGACCGGGAAGTATTAAACGTTTTAATATGTTTACTACGGCCGTTATCCGTGGAGCAGCTGCACAAGGATATAGTTCCGGACAGGCGATGGAGATCATGGAACAGATTGCCCGTGACCATCTTCCCGATAATATCGGTCTTGAATGGAGTGGCCTTTCTTATCAGGAGAAGCAGGCGGGAGGTCAGACAGGTATGGTGATGGCATTGGTATTTCTGTTCGTTTTCCTTTTCCTTGCTGCTCAATACGAAAGTTGGACGGTGCCTATTGCCGTGTTGCTCTCTTTACCTGTTGCCGCTTTGGGAGCCTATTTAGGAGTCTGGGTTTGCGGATTGGAGAATGATGTCTATTTCCAGATTGGTCTGGTAATGCTGGTGGGACTTGCCGCTAAGAACGCGATTTTGATTGTAGAGTTTGCAAAAGTACAGGTAGATAAAGGTGAAGACCTGGTGCAGTCGGCTATCTACGCAGCCAAATTGCGTTTCCGTCCGATTCTGATGACTTCTCTCGCATTCGTACTCGGTATGCTTCCGATGGTATTGGCAAGCGGTCCGGGGTCGGCAAGCCGGCAGGCAATCGGTACAGGTGTATTTTTCGGAATGATATTTGCCATTGTATTCGGTATCATTCTTGTGCCGTTCTTCTTTGTGATGGTGTATAAAACAAAGTCGAAAATTTTAAAACATAAGAAATAATGAAACGAAAGAAACTATATATTGCTATCCTGTTACTTGCCGGAGTCTTGACTTCCTGCAAGGTAGGGAAAAGCTATGTCCGTCCTGATCTTCATTTGCCCGACAGCTTGGAAAGAGCGCAAGACTCGATCAGCTTCGGCGACCAGGACTGGAGGGATATTTATACGGATGCTACCTTGAGAAGCCTGATAGAACGTGCACTGGATCATAACAAGGATATGTTGATTGCCGCTGCCCGTGTGAAAGAAATGGCAGCACAGAAACGTATTTCCACCGCTGCGTTACTTCCGGATATCAAAGGAAAAGTAACGGCAGAACGTGAACTCGAAAATCATGGAGGAGATGCTTTCAAGAGATCAGAGACCTTTGAAGCACAATTTCTCGTTTCATGGGAACTCGATCTTTGGGGAAATCTGCGCTGGGCACGTTCGGCCAGTATTGCCGAATATCTGCAATCTATCGAGGCGCAACGCGCATTGCGGATGACGATTGTTGCTGAAGTGGCACAGGCTTACTATGAATTGGTTGCTTTAGATACAGAACTGGACATCGTAAAGCAAACATTAAAAGCCCGTGAAGAAGGAGTACGTCTGGCACGTATCCGGTTTGCCGGCGGGTTGACTTCCGAGACTTCCTATCGACAGGCACAGGTGGAATTGGCGCGTACGGCAACTTTGGTTCCTGACCTCGAACGTAAAATCTCCCTGAAAGAAAACGATATTGCTTATCTTGCCGGTGAATATCCTAATAAGATAGCCCGTTCCCGTTTGCTTCAGGAATTCAACTCTCCGGAAACACTTCCTGTTGGGTTGCCGTCTACATTATTGGAACGTCGTCCCGACATCCGTCAGGCAGAGCAGAAATTGATTGCTGCCAATGCGAAAGTGGGAGTGGCTTATACAAATATGTTCCCGCGTCTTGCCCTGACAGGTGGTTTCGGTAGTGAAAGTACTTCTTTGTCGGAACTCCTGAAATCTCCATACGCAGTGATGGAAGGAGCTTTGCTGACTCCGATCTTTGGTTGGGGAAAGAACCGTGCGGCATTGAAAGCAAAAAAGGCTGCTTATGAAGCTGAAGTACATAGTTATGAAAAAGCTGTACTGGAAGCTTTCAAGGAAACACGTAATGCGATTGTCAACTTCAACAAGATCAAGGAAGTGTACGAACTTCGTGCCAATCTGGAACGTTCGGCCAAGAGCTACATGGACCTGGCACAACTGCAATACATCAATGGAGTTATTAATTATCTGGACGTATTGGATGCCCAACGTGGATATTTTGATGCACAGATTGGGTTGAGTAATGCTATCCGTGACGAGTTGATTGCGGTAGTTCAACTCTATAAGGCTCTTGGTGGAGGCTGGGAACAAAATCCCTAGAATTATCATATCGATTCAGTCATTGAAGAAAACGTAAAGGTTATCTCCCACACCGGGAGGTAGCCTTAATTTTTCTTTCTTCTTCTTTTTGTCTTAAAAACAACAACAGAAGAATTTTCATAATTCGGAAAAAAGTGCGAAATTTGCAACGCTTTTCAAGTTTGACAAGAAACTTACTAACACCTTTAAATAAAAAATTAAAGAAAATGACTAAAAGTGCATTGCAAATCGCAAGGGCTGCTTACCAGCCCAAACTTCCGAAAGCATTGGCATCAGGAGCTGTTAAGGCTGTAGCAGGTGCTGCTACTCAATCTGTAGCCGATCAGGAAGCTATCAAAGCATTATTCCCGAACACGTATGGAATGCCGTTGATTACATTCGAAGCTGGTGAAGCTGTTGCTCTTCCCGCTATGAACGTAGGTGTAATTCTTTCCGGTGGTCAGGCTCCGGGCGGACACAATGTAATCTCCGGTTTGTTCGACGGTATCAAGAAATTGAACCCGGAAAACAAATTATATGGTTTTATTCTAGGTCCTGGTGGTCTGGTAGATCACAATTATATGGAACTGACTGCTGATATTATCGACGAATACCGTAACACTGGTGGTTTCGATATCATCGGTTCCGGACGTACGAAGCTGGAAGCAGAAAGCCAATTCGAAAAGGGATATGAAATCATCAAAGAACTTGGCATCAAAGCATTGGTTATCATTGGTGGTGACGACTCTAACACAAACGCTTGTGTATTGGCTGAATACTATGCAGCTAAGAACTACGGTGTACAGGTAATCGGTTGCCCGAAAACAATCGACGGTGACTTGAAGAACGATATGATTGAAACTTCTTTCGGTTTCGATACAGCATGTAAGACTTATGCGGAAGTAATCGGTAACATCCAACGTGACTGTAACTCTGCACGTAAATACTGGCACTTCATCAAGTTGATGGGTCGTTCGGCTTCTCACATCGCACTGGAATGTGCTTTACAGGTACAGCCTAACGTATGTATCGTTTCTGAAGAAGTAGAAGCTAAAGATATGTCTTTGGACGATGTAGTGACTTACATCGCTAAAGTGGTAGCTGACCGTGCTGCACAGGGAAACAACTTCGGTACTGTATTGATTCCGGAAGGATTGGTAGAATTCATTCCTGCCATGAAACGCCTGATTGCTGAATTGAACGACTTCCTGGCTGCTAATGCTGAAGAATTCGGTCAGATTAAGAAATCTCACCAACGTGATTATATCATCCGCAAACTTTCTCCGGAAAACTCTGCTATCTATGCAAGTCTGCCGGAAGGCGTTGCCCGCCAGCTGACTTTGGATCGTGACCCGCACGGAAACGTTCAGGTATCACTGATCGAAACAGAAAAGCTGTTGTCTGAAATGGTAGCTACCAAATTGGCTTCATGGAAAGAAGCAGGCAAGTATGTTGGTAAATTTGCTGCTCAACACCACTTCTTCGGTTATGAAGGACGTTGTGCTGCTCCATCAAACTTTGACGCTGACTATTGCTACTCTTTGGGTTACACAGCTTCTATGTTGATTGCTAACGGTAAGACTGGTTATATGTCTTCTGTACGCAACACAACTGCTCCTGCTGCCGAATGGATCGCAGGTGGTGTGCCTATCACTATGATGATGAACATGGAACGTCGCCACGGTGAAATGAAACCGGTTATCCAGAA
Source organism: Bacteroides sp. AM16-13 (assembly GCF_003602705.1). Lineage (NCBI taxonomy): Bacteria > Pseudomonadati > Bacteroidota > Bacteroidia > Bacteroidales > Bacteroidaceae > Bacteroides > Bacteroides sp. AM16-13. Next base: position 97,532 of record NZ_QTLK01000001.1, on the reverse strand, counting down.
AGCATTGGTGAAACTGGATGGCGCTCCTTTCAAGGCATTTGCTGCGCAACGTGATCGTTGGGCTATCGAAACGGATTATGTATATCCGGGTCCGATCCAGTACTTCGGTCCTACAGAGGTTTGCGACCAGGCAACTAAGACTTTGCAGCTGGAACAAGCTAAATAAATACACTTCAGAGCAGTTGTTGATGTAACAGTTGCAATAACAGCTGCAATGAAAGATTCTTTCAGGCACGGACTACACGGAATACACGGTTTATAAGAAATAACTAAAAAACCGTGTTAATTCGCGTAATCCGTGCCTATCTCTAAAAACATTGATCGTTTAAAGTAAATGCCGCAACGCAACAACCCGATGTCTGCTGTACAGAAGAAAAGAACTGTTTCCACTACCAAGAAAAAGGGAACGACCTCTTCTTCCAAAACTTCCCGTACCTCAAAAAAGGAACAGATGAAGCATCGAACTGTGATGCCTGTCTGGATTCGTAACATTTTGGCAGTGGTGATTATCGGTTGTTTTTCCGTTGTATTCTACTATTTCTTTATCCGTCCTTATGCTTATCGATGGAAACCTTGTCATGGTTTAAAGGAATACGGAGTTTGTATCCCTGACGGATATGATATTCATGGTATTGACATTTCTCATTATCAGGGAAAGATTGATTGGAAAAGACTGTTGCAGAATAAAGAGACGGCTACTCCTTTGCATTTCGTTTTTATGAAAGCTACAGAAGGAGGAGATCATAACGACACAACCTTTGAGGCGAACTTCGCCAATGCCCGTAATCATGGATTTATCCGTGGTGCTTATCATTTTTATATTCCTGGTACGGATGCTTTGAAACAGGCGGACTTCTTTATTCGTACGGTGAAACTGGATACGGGTGATTTACCTCCCGTACTTGATGTGGAAGTGACCGGGCGGAAGGAAAAAAAGGAATTGCAGCAAGGCATTAAACGCTGGCTGGACCGGGTGGAATCTCATTATGGAGTGAAACCTATTCTTTATACTTCTTATAAATTTAAAACCCGTTATCTGGACGATTCCATCTTCAATACATACCCTTACTGGATTGCCCATTATTATGTTGACTCTGTAAAGTATCAGGGGAAATGGGACTTTTGGCAACATACTGATGTAGGAAGTGTTCCCGGCATCAAAGAAGACGTAGACCTGAACGTGTTTAATGGCTCGTTAGAGGAACTTAAAAAGCTGACAATTAAGTAACAGGTATTTCTTTTCCCAACAACTTATCTCTTCTCTCATTTGTTATAATCGTATTATTACTAAAAAAGATACGATTATGAACTTTGATATAGCTATTATTGGTGGTGGTCCTGCCGGGTACACAGCTGCCGAACGGGCAGGGGCCAACGGATTAAAAGCCGTTCTTTTTGAGAAAAAGGCAATGGGTGGAGTGTGTCTCAATGAGGGGTGTATTCCTACTAAAACTTTGTTATATTCTGCTAAAATACTGGATAGCATTAAAAGTGCTTCCAAATATGGCGTTTCTGCCGATTCTCCTTCGTTCGATTTATCCAAGATTATGAGCCGCAAAGACAAAACAGTGAAAATGTTGACGGGTGGCGTGAAGATGACTGTGAATTCTTACGGAGTGACGATCGTGGAGAAAGAAGCTTTTATAGAAGGAGAGAAAGAGGGGATGATTCGCATCACTTGTGATGGAGAAACCTATTCTGTGAAATACTTGCTGGTATGTACCGGCTCCGATACAGTGATTCCTCCCATACCGGGATTGTCGGGAGTCAGTTATTGGACTTCCAAGGAGGCGTTGGAGATAAAAGAGCTTCCCAAGACGCTGGTTATTATTGGCGGTGGAGTGATCGGGATGGAATTTGCTTCTTTCTTCAATAGTATGGGAGTAAAGGTGCATGTGGTAGAAATGATGCCGGAGATTTTGGGAGCGATGGATAAGGAAACGAGCGGTATGCTTCGCGCCGAATATGCCAAACGGGGAGTCACTTTCTATTTGAATACGAAAGTAGTGGAAGTGAACGCTCATGGAGTCGTGATAGAAAAAGAAGGCAAAGTTTCCACTATTGAAGCGGAGAAAATCTTGCTTAGTGTAGGCCGTAAGGCAAATTTATCCGGAGTGGGGCTGGACAAGCTGAATATAGAATTGCATCGGAATGGGGTCAAAGTAGATGAACATCTGTTGACTTCGCATCCCCGCGTATATGCTTGCGGTGATATTACAGGTTATTCTTTATTGGCACATACCGCTATTCGTGAAGCGGAAGTTGCTATCAATCATATCTTGGGAGTGGAAGACCGGATGAATTACGATTGTGTTCCGGGAGTTGTTTATACCAATCCCGAAGTGGCAGGCGTAGGAAAGACAGAAGAAGAACTGATAAAATCAGGACTTTCTTATCGTGTGTCCAAATTGCCGATGGCTTATTCCGGCCGGTTTGTAGCCGAGAATGAACAGGGAAACGGCCTTTGTAAGTTGATTCAGGATGAAGAAGGGAAGATCATTGGTTGTCACATGTTGGGAAATCCGGCGTCGGAACTTATTGTGATCGCAGGTATTGCTATTCAGAGAGGCTATACGGTGGAAGAATTTCAGAAGACTGTATTTCCGCATCCTACGGTCGGAGAGATTTATCACGAGATTATGTTTTAACTCTTATTCTGTCTGACTTATGATTCGATGTATCTATAGTCCGTTTACTGATATTTACTTTCACTTGGCTGCGGAAGAATATCTGTTGAAGCAGGGAAATGAAGACATTTTCATGCTTTGGCAGGACACTCCTTCTGTGGTAATAGGGAAGCATCAGCGGTTACGGTCGGAAGTCGATCAGGAATGGGCGGAACGGGAGCAGGTACATATTGCCCGTCGTTTTTCCGGTGGGGGAGCAGTGTACCATGATTTGGGCAATGTCAATCTGACTTTTATAGAAACGACTCCCCGCTTGCCGGAGTTTGTCACGTATTTGCAGCGGACGTTGGATTTCCTGAACTCTATGGGACTGATGGCAACAGGAGGCGAACGATTGGGGATTTATCTGAATGGATTGAAAATATCAGGAAGTGCGCAATGCCTGTACAAGGATCGGGTATTGTATCATTGCACGCTATTGTATGATACGGACCTTACAGCGTTGCATCAAGCATTGAATCCGGAACCGATGGTCGATGATGAAATGTTGTCGTCTGTATATGCTGTTCCTTCTGTTCGGAGTGAGGTGACCAATATCCGCAGGCATTTGTCGGCAGGGACTGTCACTGATTTCAAAGAAAAGGCTTTTCAGTATTTCAGTAAGTCGCAATCTGTCAGTGCTTTCACTAAGGAGGAGATAGAAGCTGTCAATCAGCTCCGGGAAGAGAAATATATTCAGAAAGAGTGGATATATAGCCGTTGATGCTTGGTTGTACCGATTGGCGTCCGGTTAAAATTTACTTAACTTAAAACTTTCTATTTCAGCCCATTGTTGTAATATATCTAAGGTTGAATAATAAATTTACTGTCTATGTCAAAATTCGAAATAAAAATGCCTAAGTTAGGCGAGAGTATAACCGAAGGGACCATTGTCTCTTGGTCTGTAAAGGTGGGTGACATGATTCAGGAAGACGATGTGCTTTTTGAAGTGAATACTGCTAAAGTAAGTGCAGAAATCCCTTCTCCCGTAGCGGGAAAAGTGGTGGAGATTTTATATAAGGAAGGTGACACGGTTGCTGTAGGAATAGTAGTTGCTATTATTGATTTGGATGGCGAAGAATCATCCGGTACGGAGCCGGCAAGCGAAGGTGCCACAAACGAAGGAGCTGATGCCAGTCAGGTTGCCGCTGATGTTTCCGGAATATCACAATCAGCAGCAGACATTGCTAAGAGTCAATCAGTGAATACTGCATCAACCCCCGTTGATACATCCAAACCCGTTGCTGTTGAGGAAGAACGTTGGTATTCTCCTGTTGTGATTCAGTTGGCGCGGGAGGCTAAGATTCCGAAAGAAGAGTTGGATACTATACAAGGTACGGGTTATGAAGGGCGATTGAGTAAGAAAGATATAAAAGACTATATTGAAAAGAAGAAAAGAGGCGATATGGCTGAACCGAAGCCGACCTCTGCTGTTGCTGCTCCGGCTGCAAACAAACCGTCGGTGGTTGTTGCTCCCGAACCGATAACTCCGAAAACGTCTCCGGCTGCATCTGCCCCTGCTGCACAGTCGGCTGCTACTTCATCCAAATCGTCTGCTCCTGTTGCCATGCCTGGAGTTGAAGTGAAAGAGATGGATCGTGTTCGCCGGATTATTGCCGACCACATGGTTATGTCTAAGAAAGTATCTCCTCATGTAACCAATGTGGTAGAAGTAGACGTCACCAAACTGGTGCGTTGGCGCGAAAAGAATAAAGATGCTTTCTTCCGTCGCGAAGGAGTGAAGTTGACTTATATGCCTGTGATAACCGAGGCCGTAGCGAAAGCATTGGCAGCCTATCCTCAAGTGAATGTGTCGGTAGACGGATATAACATCCTCTTTAAGAAACATATCAATGTAGGTATTGCCGTCTCTCTGAATGATGGAAATCTGATTGTGCCTGTGGTGCATGACGCCGATCGTTTGAATCTGAACGGCCTGGCAGTTGCCATTGACTCTTTAGCCCTGAAAGCAAGGGATAATAAATTAATGCCGGAAGATATTGATGGCGGTACATTTACTATTACCAATTTCGGAACGTTCAAGAGCCTGTTCGGTACACCGATTATTAATCAGCCGCAGGTTGCTATTTTGGGAGTAGGGTATATCGAGAAGAAACCTGCTGTGATAGAAACACCGGAAGGCGATACGATTGCCATCCGTCATAAAATGTATCTGTCTTTGTCTTACGACCATCGGGTAGTAGATGGAATGTTGGGAGGTAACTTCCTCCACTTTATAGCCGACTACCTCGAAAACTGGCAAGGCTGATAACTGATTGTTTCACTCATTAAGAACTTCATTCACTATGAAAAAGAAATATGATATAAAAACGACAGATGTAGAAACCCTGAAAAAGTGGTATCATCTGATGACATTGGGGCGTGCTTTGGATGAAAAAGCACCGTCATACCTGCTGCAATCTTTGGGTTGGTCTTATCATGCTCCTTACGCGGGGCATGATGGTATTCAGCTTGCCATCGGTCAGGTATTCACTTTGGGCGAAGACTTCCTGTTTCCTTACTACCGCGATATGCTGACTGTACTTTCTGCCGGAATGACTCCGGAAGAAATCATCCTGAACGGTATCTCGAAAGCGACAGACCCGGGTAGCGGCGGACGTCACATGTCGAACCATTTCGCCAAACCGGAATGGCACATCGAAAACATTTCTTCCGCTACGGGAACGCATGACCTTCATGCGGCAGGTGTGGCGCGGGCAATGGTATATTATGGACACAAAGGAGTCGCCATCACTTCTCACGGAGAATCGGCTACTTCCGAAGGATTTGTATATGAGGCTATCAATGGCGCCAGCCTTGAACGTCTTCCTGTCATTTTTGTGATTCAGGACAACGGATATGGTATCTCTGTCCCTAAATCGGAACAGACAGCCAACCGCAAAGTTGCGGAAAACTTCTCCGGTTTCAAGAACCTGAAGATCATCTATTGCAATGGAAAAGATGTATTCGATTCGATGAATGCCATGACCGAAGCTCACGAATATGCAAGGGAAACCCGTAACCCGGTGATTGTGCAGGCCAACTGTGTTCGTATCGGTTCCCATTCCAACTCGGATAAACATACCCTGTACCGGGATGAGAACGAACTGGAATACGTAAAAGATGCCGATCCGCTGATGAAATTCCGCCGGATGTTGTTGCGTTACAAACGCCTGACAGAAGAAGAGTTGCAACAGATCGAAGCTGACGCAAAGAAAGAACTGTCGGCTGCCAACCGAAAAGCGTTAGCTGCTCCCGATCCTGATCCTAAGAGCATCTACGATTTTGTGATACCCGAACCTTATCAACCCCAGAAGTACAAAGAAGGTACTCATGAAGCAGAGGGCGAAAAGACCTTCCTGGTAAATGCCATTAACGAGACATTGAAAGCCGAATTCCGCTACAATCCCGATACGTTTATCTGGGGACAGGACGTAGCAAACAGAGAGAAAGGCGGTGTGTTTAATGTCACCAAAGGGATGCAGCAGGAATTCGGCGAAGCCCGTGTGTTCAGTGCGCCGATTGCCGAAGATTATATTGTAGGCACTGCCAACGGAATGAGCCGCTTTGATCCTAAAATCCATGTCGTGATAGAGGGAGCGGAGTTTGCTGATTACTTCTGGCCTGCCGTAGAACAATATGTAGAATGTACGCATGAGTATTGGCGCAGCAATGGTAAGTTTGCCCCGAATATAACGCTGCGGTTGGCTTCCGGAGGTTATATCGGTGGAGGGCTGTATCACTCTCAAAATATAGAAGGAGCTTTGACTACATTGCCGGGAGCACGAATTGTCTGCCCTTCTTTTGCAGATGATGCAGCCGGATTGTTACGTACCAGTATGCGCTCTAAGGGATTTACTTTGTTCCTCGAACCGAAAGCATTGTATAATTCGGTAGAAGCTGCTACTGTGGTGCCGGAAGACTTTGAAGTACCTTTCGGAAAAGCACGTATCCGCCGTGAGGGTACGGATTTGAGTATTATCACCTATGGAAATACGACCCATTTCTGTCTGCATGCTGCCGAACGATTGGAGAAAGAGGGTGGTTGGAAAGTAGAAGTGATCGATATTCGTTCTCTGATTCCGCTGGATAAAGAGGCTATATTTGAATCGGTCAAGAAGACCAGCAAAGCATTGGTTGTACATGAAGATAAAGTATTCTCCGGTTTCGGTGCGGAGCTTGCAGCAATGATTGGTGAGGAAATGTTCCGTTATCTCGACGGACCGGTGCAGCGTGTCGGTTCTACGTTTACTCCCGTCGGTTTCAATCCGATACTGGAAAGAGAAATTTTGCCGGACGAAGCTAAGATATACGAAGCTGCACGGAAATTATTGGAATATTAAAAGAGAAGAATTATGAAAAAGATAGGTTTGTTTTATGCTACCAAAGCCGAAAGAACGAGTTGGGTGGCAGAGAAAATACAGAAAGAGTTTGGTGAAGACAAGATAGAAGTAGTGCCTATCGAGCAGGCCTGGCAGAATGATTTTGCAGCTTATGACTGCTTCATTGTGGGTGCTTCCACCTGGTTTGACGGGGAACTTCCTACTTATTGGGACGAACTGTTGCCGGAACTCCGGACAATGAAATTGAAAGGTAAGAAGGTTGCTATCTTCGGTTTGGGAGATCAGATACGCTATCCGGAAAATTTTGCAGATGGAATCGGTTTGCTGGCAGAAGTCTTTGAAGAGGATGAGGCTACCTTGGTCGGTTTTACTTCTTCCGAGGGTTACACTTTCGAACGTTCCAAGGCTTTACGTGGCGAGCAGTGGTGCGGGTTGGTTGTCGATTTGGATAATCAGTCCGAACAGGCGGAAAAGAAAATCAAAGCATGGTGCCAACAAGTCAAAAAAGAGTTCGCGTAACGACTTTATTTCTCTTTATAAGATAGTGACGCTATCCGATGCAAATAGTGACGGTATACGCTTGGGATAGCGTCACTATCCCAAGCGTATACCGTCACTATTTTTTTTCTGCATTAATCTGGAGCCTTACGCTTGTTTATAGCGTATATCGACTGCGATTTTTGCTTGCTTCCTTATATCTCTTAATGATAAGGGAGCTTTCTCTTTTAAAGATATTTGTTGGCTCTTATCCTTTATAAATAAATTTCACTTCTGCCCAACGATTCTTCTCTTTATAATGAACGAAAGTCAGTCCGTTCTTCTCCGCTTCTTCGCGGATGGCGGCAATGTCGTCTACATAAAATCCACTCATATAGAGTTCGGAATTCGTATGCATACAGGCAACATATTGCTTCATATCATTTAGTAATATATTCCGGTTGATGTTGGCGATGATAACGTCGAAAGGTCCTTTTCCTGCAAGCGACGAGGCATCTCCTTCTGATACGGCAATATCGTCTACGTGATTCAATTCGATGTTTTCGATGGAGTTTCGTACGCACCATTCATCAATGTCGATGGCTGTACAGGGGCGTGCGCCCCGCATACGTGCGAGGATGGCAAGAATCGAAGTTCCGCAGCCCATATCGAGCAGGGATTTATCTTTCAGTTCGCTGTCCAATAATTCTTCAATGATGAGGCTGGTAGTCTCGTGGTGTCCTGTTCCGAAGGCCATTTGAGGATTGATGACGATGTCATATTCCGCTTTGGGGACATCTTGGTGGAAAGTGCTGTGGATCACACATCGGTTTCCGATAATGATGGGTTGGAAGAAATTCTTTTCCCATTCCTCGTTCCAGTCCTTGTCTTCCGCTTCGGTATATGTATAAGTAATATCCGTATCGGGTAGGGGGAACTCGTTGATGGCAATCTTGATGGCGTTTTCATCACACAATGTCTGTTGGATATATGCGGTCAGTCCGCCTTCACACTCAACAAAACTTTCAAATCCGACTTCACCCAATATGGCAGCCAGTACGTCATTGACGGTTTCGGTACAAGGCTGGGTGCGGAATGTGAACTCAAAATACTTCATAGTTGTTTTTAATGCTGGTGAATAATGTGCAAAGATACAGCAATCCGGGTATAGAAAGTCAAGTTTGCCTGAACTTTATGCCGGTGAGCGTTGTATCTTCTACAAAGATAGTTAGAAATAGGGATTTCCCTATTATCCTTTGGGGAAAATCTCCCCCGGACGAAAAATCTCTTCCTTATCTTTGTAACGTGAATAAGTTTAAGTAATTACATAAACCGAGATGATATGAGAAAGATTGTTTATTTCTTGCTATTTGCCTTGTGCCTTCCGATAGGTATCTTTGCACAAAGCGTTGATGACGACCTTTACTTCGTACCTTCTAAAGACAAACAGGAGAAGAAAGAAACTCCAGTTAAGAAGGAACCGAAGAAACAGGTGACGACTAACATCTATACTTCACCGGGTACTACAGTAGTTGTTCAGGACCGTAAGGGAAGAACACGGGATGTGGATGAATATAACCGCCGTTACGATGCACGTGAAAATGAATTCGTAATGGATAATGATACCTTATATATAAAGGAAAAATCTAATCCGGATTTGGACGGAGAATGGGTGACGGGCGAATTCAATGGTACAACAGACGACTATGAATACGCTGAACGTATCATTCGTTTCCGCAATCCGCGTTTTGCTATCAGTATCAGCAGTCCGTTGTACTGGGATGTAGTTTACGGTCCGAATTCATGGGACTGGAACGTATATACCGATGGTATGTATGCTTATGCATTCCCGACGTTCAGTAACCCGCTTTGGTGGGATTGGCGTTATGGCTCTTACGGCTGGGGATGGAACTATGGCTGGGGATGGAATCGTCCTTATTACTCTTGGGGATATTACCCCGGTTATTGGGGTGGCGGCTACTGGGGTGGCTGGTATGGCGGCGGATATTGGGGACATCATCACCACTGGCATGGTGGTCCTAGCTGGGGCTGGGGCGGAGGTGGAAGCGGTCGTTGGACAGGTCCTACCTATACAAACCGTCGTTCTTCCGGACAAAGCAGTTACAGGAATCCTTCTACTATTCGTCGTTATGGTTCGAGTGCCGTTCGTTCCAGTGGTTCTTCTGTTCGGGGAGGCTCTGCAGTTCGTTCAGAAGGTAGTTCTGTTCGTTCTTCTGGTTCTACTTATAGTAGGGGAACTACTTCCAGACGTGTAGTGGGTACACGGACTTCAGGTGAACGCAGTGGCTCAAGTAGTCGTAGCAGTGCTACTTATTCTCGTCCAAGTAGTACTAGAAGTAGCGGAAGTTCTTCATCTTCCCGTTCGACTGGTTCTTCTGGTTATTCGCGTTCGTCTGGAACCACTACTAGAAGCAGTAGTGCAAGATCAACTTATAGTCGTGGAAGTTCAGAAGCACCGCGTAGTTATTCTCCAGCAAGTAATAGTAATACCCGTTCTTCTTCCTATGGTACTTCTCGTTCTTCTTCACGTAGTTATTCTCCAGCTTCGTCAGGTGGCAGTAGCTCTCGGGGTAGTTATTCGAGCGGTGGTTCTTCTTCTAGATCATCATCAGGTGGAGGTTCCTCTCGTAGTAGCAGTGCCAGAAGATAAGTATTAATTAAATGGTTTTGACAGGAATGAAAAAGATAAGTGTTTTAATTGCTCTGGGGATGCTAATGATAGCGCCTTGGGGAATGGCACAAACGATATATGACGGTGCCAAACTAACAGGAAAAGATTTGAATGGCACAGCTCGATTTGTGGGTATGGGTGGAGCTATGGGAGCTCTTGGAGGAGACATATCTACGATGGGGACTAATCCGGCAGGTATTGGCCTTTATCGCAGTAATGATATAATGACTTCATTTGGGCTTTCTCTTTATGGGAATGAAAGCCAGTATTTGGGGAAAAAGTTTAATTCCGATTTAACTAAAGGAGATTTTAATAACATCGGGTTTGTATTTTCTTCGAAGATTGGTAATGAAACTCCGCTGCGTTTTGTGAATTTCGGTTTTAACTATCATAAAGCGAAATCATTTAATAACAACATGCGTATGGAAGGTAATTTGGGGCTTTACTCCCAAACCTATCTAATGGCATCTCAAGCAGCTGGCATTGAAAAATGGGGAGATTCGCCTTATACGGATAATGGTATTGGGTGGCTTTCTATTCTTGGAGCTGATGCTGGACTGATTAGGGATATAACAATACATGACAAAACAGGAGGGGTAAACAATATTCCTTATACCTATAAGGATGAAAAAGGGGAGGAGGTACAGTATAAGGATATAAATGGTAATCCTCTTTATATCTCTCCTGGACATTTTGAAGGAATGCCGGACAATGGATATGCAAATTTTCGCTCGGAAGAACGCGGTGGAATTGATCAATATGATTTTAATGTATCATTTAATTTTAATGATCGGGTATATTTGGGGTTGACGCTGGGTGCTTATTCTGTAGATTATAATAAGTATACTTTTTATGATGAGGATTATGGAAACGATGAAGGATATAATTTGCAGAGTTGGAATAGAATAAAGGGGTCTGGCTTTGACGTGAAGTTGGGGGCTATTATTCGTCCTTTTGAATATTCGCCTTTTCGGGTTGGATTAGCTATACATACGCCAATATTCTATAGTTTGGATTATAAAACGAGTGCACAAGTTATATCGGATGTGATGGATGTTGTAACTGGAGAAATAAAAGGATATGACGTGAGATCATGGGATAATCTTCCGGGAAAAGGGGATATGATTCTTCCTTTCGATTTTCAGACTCCTTGGACTTATAATGTAAGTTTGGGATATACGGTAGGCAAGAGCTTGGCTTTAGGAGCAGAGTATGAGTATCAAGATTATTCTTCCATGAAGTTTAAAGATACTGAAGGTAATTCTTCTGCTTATGAATTTGAGAATAGTACGACGTCTATGTTGAAAGGGGTTAGTACAGTCCGTCTTGGTCTAGAGTATAAGGTGATTCCACAGTTTGCTTTTAGGGCAGGATATAATTATAGTACTGCGGCTTTCCATCAAGATGCTTTCAAAGATTTGGCTATTAACTCTATTCAGACAGATACAGACTTTGCCAATTCTAAATCAATGAGTAATTATACATTGGGTATTGGTTATCGCGGATCAATGTTTTATGCTGATTTGGCTTATAAATACTCTACATATAAAGAAAATTTCTATCCGTTTGTGAATGGATTTACAGATGAAGATGGTAATACAGTCATTGGTTCACCGGAAGCAACGAAAGTTACGAATACACGTAGTCAAGTGTTATTTACCGTAGGTATGCGTTTCTAACCTAAAAAAGACAGTTTTCAATTTCAATAATAACTTTTGTGTGTAAAAAATCCCTGGAATGCTGAGTGTCTACAGCGGTTCCGGGGATTTTTATTAGTATCACTTTTTATTCTTCAGTCTTATCTGAATAGTGGAGTTCGTTCGTCAATGATTCCGCGTCTTGCGTACATTTTTACCGCAACAGGAGTTCCGGCTTCTATGGTAATGTCCTCCTCTGCGATGATAGGTTCTTCTTTACCGTCCTCCAGGATAACCGTTCCTATTTTCTCGCCGGCTTTGATGAGCTGTGGAATCAAGTTAGTCAAGATACCTTCAGATACTTTCCGGATATCAATGTATTCCGGTTTTGCATTGGGATCAGCTTCGATTTTACCGCTGAACAGGTCTTGCACACCTTTGTTTTTCAAGAACAGTTTAACGATTGCTCTACCTTCGTACGGCTGGTTGTTCTCGTCGAGCAGAACGACGGGCGTTGTCATTCTCTTGAATGAAAGAGCAACATTCTTAGAACCTTTGTTGGCTTGGGCTGTACCGAACAAATATTCTAAGCCACCCTTGATTTCGCGATAGCGGCTGCTCAATGATCTGGTAGTAGCAGCTTCGTCGGTCAATTCAGGGTAATGAGCATAGAAAGTAACCGTTTCCGAATCGGTGCCTGCTTCGTTCCAAGTCTGGCTATCCATGCCTATAGCAAACGGATGATAATCCTGCTCGGCAACGGACATGGAGATGACATCCCCGGCAGCGAAGTTGCTCTTTAACGGAAGTGTCAGACTACTGCTGTTACGAGTAAGAGCATTGTTGATACTTTGGTCAATAGAAGTAGAAAAGTCGATCACTCCTTTACTGGGATCTTGCAGTTCTTCTTGCTGTTGACAACTGAACAGGCATACTGATGCCATAACAAATAAAAGGCTTTTTCTTTTCATTTGAGGGTAATTAATAGGTTAATAATAGTGAGAGGTTTTCTAATATTCTACTCTGTCTTCTTTAGCCATCCAGGCTTTGAAGGCAGTAAGGGCTTCATTATGTAGTAGGATTTCGGAAGGAAGCTTTCTGTCTTCAGGCTTTAGTTCCAGTTCGTCATAGATAAAAGAGTCGTCGAAGCCGATGTTCTTGGCATCGGTCTTGTTGTTTCCATAGTACATCTTATCCAGGCGTGCCCAATAAATAGCACCCAGGCACATGGGGCAAGGTTCGCAGGAAGTATAGATTTCGTATCCGCTAAGATCAAATGTTCCGAGTTTGGCAGCTGCGGCACGTATAGCGCTCACCTCGGCGTGAGCCGTAGGATCACAAGATGCAGTGACACGATTAACTCCTGTTGCAACTATTTCTCCGTCTTTCGTGGCAATCACAGCACCGAAAGGACCTCCACCATTTTCAACATTTTCTTTTGAAAGCTCGATCGCTTTTCTCATTAAAGCTTCTTTAGTCATGGCACAAAAAATATATTGTTAGTTTCATTTTTTCTTTGCTTCTTTCTACAAAGATAGAAAAAACTAACAATATACAATGGGATGTCCCTATTTATTTTTTAACAATACCGGCAGAATCCGGAAAAAGAAGGAACTTTTTTTTGCTTTTTTTAGGGTTATAGCTTACCTAAGATCTTGTCCATTACCCAGTTAGTCAACGTTGCGCTTTCGCCATCGCAAGAGCAAACCGACTTACCCAATAAGTGGTCTACTACTGCTTGGATAAGAGGCTGTTGCACGTGTTCTGGGTTACCGATACAGATTTCTTCCCGTCCTTTCTCGGTATGCAGTCCGATAGGTTCGTAAGTAAAGACAGAGAAGCAAATCATTCCTTTGTCACCGATAATCTCTATGCGGTCTTCGCGGGCAGAATCATGGGCTACGAAGCACCAGGAACCACTACCCACCAGTCCGTTGTCAAATTGGAAACAGGCGCTTAATGTATCTTCGGCAGGATAAAGCCCGCCGCGATTACTCTTGTAACCGCTTGCTTCGAGGATGCAACCGAACATATCCTGCAACAAATCAATCTGATGCGGAGCAAGGTCGTAGAAGTAGCCGCCTCCGGCAATATCAGCCTGCACACGCCAGGGAAGATTATCACGATTGTAATCCAGATCGCGTGGCGGCTGGGCAAAACGAATTTGTACATTGATAACGTTGCCGATCGTTCCGTTCTCTACTAATTCTTTTACTTTCTGGAAATAGGGAAGATAACGGCGATAGTATGCTACGAAACAGGGAACCCCCGTTTCATTGGATATGCGGTTGATTCGGGTACATTCTTCATACGTCACCGCCATTGGCTTCTCAATATAGGCCGGTTTACCCGCTTTCATGGACATAATGGCATACGTAGCGTGTGAAGAAGGAGGAGTGGCGATATAGACAGCGTTTACTTCCGGATCATCTATCAGCTCCTGTGCATCGTCATACCATTTCTTGATTCCTCTCTCTTTGGCATACGCTTTCGCTTTCGCGCCGTCACGACTCATCACGGCTACGACTTCCGAATGTTCTACTTTCTGGAAAGCGGGACCGCTTTTCGTCTTGGTTACTTCTCCGCAACCAATGAAGCCCCATTTGATCATCTTTTCACTCATAATATAATATACCTATTGTGTCTGTTCTAACAAACCCCAAAGATAAAGCTATTTTTTGTCAAGAGCAACTTTATTGATTATTAACTTAGCAGGGACAGTTGGAAAACAGACATTGCGTTTTGTTTCAACAGAAGCTCTGTTTTATCGGAACAGAGGCTCTGTTTCAGGCAAACAGAACGTCTGTTTGAGGCGGATATATACTTCATTTCGGTAAGAAGCAAGGTGAACACTGCTGATCCTCCGGCTGAAGAACCATAACCACCGGGCAAAGCGCAAGGAAAAGCCGGGGCGGGGAGAGGTTTTTCCCGGCTGGATAAAAAGAAAGGAGAGAATCGCGATTCCCTCCTTTGCATGTAGTTTAATTGAAACTACTTTATCATTAACTCTGTAAAGATACGACATTCGAAAGCGAAAGTCAAGTCTTTGGGAGTTTATTTCTGGAAATAGACATGAATATATCTATCTTACATTCTGTTTTTGATTGTTTTCTTCTGATCTGTAAAATGATAAGGTTATTCTTTATCATAGTACTTTTTATAAATCTTCTGGTATTCTTTCTCCTTTTGGAATTTATCCAGCCATGCATTCAAACTATCGAGTAAAGCGGGTGATTGTTTGCTGACTGCCCATGAGTAGAATTGTGTAAAGCTGATGGCTGTATTTATATCTATCTGCGGGATGGAATCGGCGGCCGCGCGTGCGATGCTTTCGTCACAAACGGCATAGTCGATATCCCCATGAGCTACCATTGAGATTAATTGTTCGGAACCGTATTTCTCTATTTCTTTGATATAAATGGTATCGCCAATTTCATTACCTAGATTCTGAATACGCAGAATAGAAGGAGACCCTTTTACTACGTGAAGTGTCCGCCCGGCCAAGTCCAGCTGGCTACGGATATAGAGTGAGTCGTTTTCTCCGTTTTCTTTCCGTTGCACGAGCACTTGCTTGTTGAGCGTGATGGGAGAGGTGAGGAGCAGAGAGTCTTTCAGTTCGCTGGTGGCTAATATACCGCAGGCAATTACGTCGTAACGTCCCTCGCTTAATCCTTCCAGCCGTTCTTCGAAACTCATCAGGGGTGTTATTTCGGTCTTTAATCCCTTGTCATGGGCAAAAGCCTGTATCAGTTCGTAATGAAAACCGGAAACGGTATCACCGTCCACATAGAAACTGATCGAGTTATATTCAGTCGCTACACGCAGTATACCTTCTTTGGCAATGGCTGCATAATCACGCGGGTGTCCTGACGGCTTTTCCTGATTACCGCATTGACGGATGGAAAAGATGATTGCCAATACAATGATTACGGGCACTAAATATCGGGACAGTCTCAATTTGGGGCGTGTTACCATAAGCCGTATAGATTTTGTTAATCATAGAAATTCCATGAAAGACCGAATTTCAGTACACGCGGGTTGATAGGATAGTGAGGAGCCAAGAAGTAATTCGGGCTACTCATACCTTGATTCACGTGATACATCATTACATAGAAACGTGTACGCTTTAGATGTAAGTTTGCGTATACATTCACGATCGGATAACCTCCTATCTCTACCTGGTCATTTTCCGGTTGCAAATAGAAGTTTTGGATAGCCGGCATATAAGCGGGTGCATTGTATTTACTGAAATAACGCACATCGGCACCCAATTGTACACTAAGCACTTTCTTTGCCAGCTTGAACTGCATATAGAAATTGTGATACAGCGAAAGATCAGGCAAAGGTAATACGGTCTGGTCGCTGGACTTTTGCCAGGTTACTTCATTGTCTAAATGGAAGATTCCCAATTTGAAGTCCTGATTAAGACTTGCTGACAACACCTGTATACTTCCGCTTTTCTGTTCCGGCATTGCTTGTTGGTTGAAATAAGTGTAGTTCTTTATGTTTTCAACTCCTGCTTTCAAGCGTGTTCTCCAACGTGCAATGCTTAATTCTCCTTCAATACGGGTACGAAATTCCTTGTCCATATCATTGTCCCACATGAAGTGTTTGGAATGATAATGACGCATATAGAAAGGCGCAAGCTTATTGCTGACTTCACCACGGGCTATAAGGCTCACAGTGTCTTTCCATAACGGAAAGTTAAGGTCGATATCTCCTTTCACATTGAATTGTCCGATTGCTTTTCCGGCGAGTCCCACTTCACCAATGGCATGGTAATGAAGTACATTTCCTTCACGTTTGGATAATTCGCCTCCAACAAATATTTCATTTTCATTGTATTTGTCGGGCAATGGATTCCCCTCCATATTCATAAGAGTATACTTGCTGATTTTATAGGAAGCGAATGCTGTCAGACCCGCTTTGGCATATTTATTGAATCCTTCGAGTAGAGCAATACCTATGGTATTCTTGATACCCATATAGGTAGTACTGTCTCTGGCAATCGGATTATCCGGTTCCAAATAGGTGTTTTGATAATAGTTTTTTTCACGCATGTCATCATCAGAGTTGAAACTATGACGTGCACGCTCTACCTGAATGGTATGTATAAAACTAGTGACCGGCACAAATTCTTGTTTGGCTGGAGTCGTATCATTTTCGGCCTGCGGTATGTCGCGGCTGAATCCCAGATTGTAACGTTGGGTCAGGAATACATAAAAGTCATGATTACGGTTGGTCGTTGCACTTAATACAGTCGGGATATTGGTTGATTCATATTCTCTTTGCCCTTGTGCCATCTCTTCAGGCGCAGTGATGTATCGGTCGTCCTCAATACCTCCGTTTTCATTTGTTTTGAGATAATTGTTGCTGTAGATAGCTTGCATCTGATAGCGGTCGCCGATATAACTACCGAAAATTGCCGCATTGAAATAAGCCGTATTTTGGTTATTATAATATCCTCGTCCGTACAAGTAATCTATGTTAAAACCGAAAGCCAGCTTCTTGTTTACATTGACAGAGAAATAAGACTTAAAACGTTCTTCTCCGTTTATTTTATTACCGGCTTTATGATACGTCAGATTGGTATAAGGTACGTTACTATTGGTGAAATTGAACTCCGTAGGACGAATAAAGAAACTGGAGAAAGGCTCCATAAAGATAGTCGGTTCCGGATCACGACGTTCAAAGAAGATGCGTGACATACGGGGAGAACCCATATTGGCCAGATAATTATAATGTCCGGTAAGTCCTTCGGTAAGATTTGAATTCTGGAAGTGGTGATAAGCAGTATCCGCCGGGATGATAGTCCGGTCGCCCAACTGATTATTAATACGCCACATATATAATTTCGGAGGTAACCCCTGTACTTCTACATTTGCACTATCCAGTCTGTCCGGAATCATGGCAGGGTCCACCTGGTTACCGTATTGGTCGTATCCGTTCTCGTCCACTCTCTGGCGACCATTATCGAACTGTGCATGGACAGTTGTCAAACCTATAACGGAAAAGATTATATATAATAGTAAGATTCGTCTCATAATTGGAGGCAAAGATACTTACTTTAATTGATTTAATGATAATGGATAATTGAAAATTATGTTGCATACGTACTATACGTAGCTAATAATTATCAATTATCCATTGTACATTATCTGTTAATTAAACCTCACGGATTAACTCCATACCTTTCTTGATAGCTTCCTCGTTCATAGGAATCAGGTGATGGTGGCGTTCCGGCAGGGTTTTCTTAAGTCCTTTGATAACATTCTCCAACGTTACGATGGGGCGAAGCTTCAATAATCCGCCAAGTACGATCATGTTGAATGCTTTGGCATTGTTCATCTCGTTAGCTGCATCCATTGCGTCGATACGATATACCTTAATATCCTTACGGGTAGGAGGGTTGATAATTCCGTAACCGTCATAAATCAGGATACCACCGGGTTTCACTTTGCTTTCAAACTTTTCGAGTGAAGGCTGATTCAGAATGATGGCAGCGTCGTATTTACTAAGAATCGGTGAGGAAATTTTGTCATCGCTTACAATAACTGTAACGTTGGCTGTTCCACCTCGTTGTTCGGGACCATAAGCGGGCATCCAGGTCACTTCTTTGCCTTCCATCAAACCGGAATATGCCAGAATCTTACCCATAGACAATACGCCTTGTCCACCGAATCCTGCTATAATTATTTCTTCTTTCATTGTTCTGTTGACTTTTAGCGTTATTCTTTATCTTTTAAATCACCCAGCGGATAGAATGGGAACATGTGTTCTTCCATCCATTTGTTCGCCTTCTCCGGAGTCATCTTCCAGCCTGAACTACAAGTGGAAACGATTTCTACCAGGTTGGAACCTTTACCGTTCATGGAGTTCTCAAAAGCCTTGCGGATTGCCTTCTTAGCCTTGCGGATAGCCGGTACGGATTGTACGGACTGACGGGTTACGTAAGCAGTTCCTTCCAGTTGGGCTGCGATTTCAGTAATCTTCAATGGGTAACCGTGAAGTTCAACGTCACGTCCATAAGGACAAGTCGAACTCTTCATGCCTACTAGTGTAGTCGGAGCCATCTGGCCGCCTGTCATACCATAGATCGCATTATTGATAAAGATAATCGTGATATTTTCACCACGGTTCAAAGCGTGGATTGTTTCGGCTGTACCGATGCAAGCCAAGTCACCGTCGCCCTGATAAGTGAAAACAAGGCGGTCCGGCCACAGGCGTTTCACAGCAGTCGCCACAGCAGGAGCACGTCCGTGTGCTGCTTCCTGCCAGTCAATATCGAGATAGTTGTAGGCAAACACTGCACATCCCACCGGAGAGATTCCCACAGTTTTATCTTCCATACCCATTTCCTCAATGACTTCGGCAATGAGTTTGTGTACCACACCGTGACTGCAACCCGGGCAGTAGTGCATGGCGTTATCGTTCATCAGAGTCGGTTTTTTGTAAACCAGATTCTCGGGTTTGATTATTTCTTCTTTAGTCATAACTTCATCTCCTTATCTGTTGGTGAACCGTATAAAAAACTCCATCAGCTTGACAAAGATTGCCGCGCCGCATACGTAGATAAACATTTTGAAATCATCTTTTGCTACAAAGTAGGTGATGATGGCTGCAACAGCCAATATCATAAATAGGATGTTCAGTACGTTTCTTATTTTATCGGGATTCATTGTTTCGTTATTTGATTATTTTTTCTTTCAAGGCAGTTACAATTTCATCCGGATCGGGAACGATGCCACCTAGACGTCCGAAATGTTCTACCTTTACTTTACCGTTAACAGCGAGACGGACATCTTCAATCATCTGTCCGGCATTTAGTTCCGTAACGAGCATACCTTTTACTTTATCAGCGTATGCAGCAATCGCTTTGGTTGGGAACGGCCACAGTGTAATCGGGCGAAGGATACCTACTTTAATTCCTTTTTCACGGGCTAGTTCCATTGCTTTCTGGCCAATACGTGCCATTGAACCGAAAGCGATAATCAAATACTCTGCATCTTCGCAGTTGATCTCTTCGAAGCGTACTTCATTTTCTTCAATTTCACGATATTTAGCTTGAAAACGGAGGTTGTTGATTTCCATTGCTTCCGGTTTCAATTCAAGGGAAGTGATAATATTCGGTTTGCGGTCTTTTGCTTTTCCGGTAGCAGCCCATGGACATTGTTCAATTACTTCTGCTTCCGTGCGGCGTGGCTTTTGTGCAGGAAGAACAACCTTTTCCATCATCTGACCGATCACACCGTCGGCAAGGATAATAGCCGGATTACGGTATTTGAAGGCCAGTTCGAATCCTAATGCTACGAAATCCGCCATTTCTTGTACGGATGCCGGAGCGAGGGCAATCAGTTTGTAGTCTCCATGACCACCACCTTTTACTGTCTGGAAGTAGTCAGCCTGGCTAGGTTGGATAGTTCCCAATCCGGGACCGCCACGCATTACATTCACAATCAGACAAGGAAGTTCGGCACCGGCCAAATAAGAGATTCCTTCTTGTTTCAAGCTCACACCCGGACTTGAAGATGAGGTCATTACCTTCTTTCCGCTACCTGCACCTCCATATACCATATTGATAGCTGCCACTTCACTTTCCGCCTGGAGTACTACCATGCCGGTTGTTTCCCACGGTTTCAGTTCGGCAAGCGTTTCCAACACTTCCGATTGGGGAGTAATAGGATAACCGAAGTAACCGTCGGCACCGCAACGGATAGCTGCGTGGGCGATGGCTTCGTTTCCTTTCATTAATACAACTTCTTCTGCCATATTCTTTTCTTTTATTCTACTTTTACTTTATACACTGAAATACATCCGTCCGGACAAACCGTTGCACACGAGCTGCATCCGTTACAGGTATCTTCCTTCACTTGCCAGGCATAGTTATAGCCTTTCATGTTTACCTCTTTATTGAGGGCGATTACATCGAGCGGACACGCCACTACACACAGGTTGCATCCTTTGCAACGCTCCGTGTCGACTACGATTGCTCCTTTGATTTTTGCCATAATCTTTATTTTATTACGTTATCTTTGAGTACGGTTATTGATTATACATCTCTTTTATTGATTGAACATATCCTTGTGGTAGAAGTTGAGGATATCTATTGCCATCTTTCTGGCCTGAACGGCAGGACTGTCCGGATTGATCTCGATGGCATACTGGTAGTTGTCCAGTGCCTGCTTCCAATCTCCTTTCTTTCGGTAGGCATTTCCCCGTAAATAGTAAAGAGTATCTTTCTCTTTTTCGACAGAACTGTCCTGGAGAAGCTGGTCCAATTGCTTAATCGCTGTGTCCACATCCCCCTGATTGATAAGCTCTTTTAGGTTGTCTATTTGCTCCATTTCTTTTCGTCTTTCGGGATTCTGAAACGCAAAGATAGTTTTTATTTATGTAAACAGGGCAAATGAGGACGGAAATTTGCAACGTTTTGAGTTTATTGCATATTGTATAGTAGAGGTGGAATTTGCCTTTTTCTTGACATATCCGTAACTTTATTAATCAAACGTAAGCGTCTCCGCGATTCTATATTGCTGTCCGTTTTTAGCTCTCATATCTTTGCGAGGTATAAAAATGAAGCATTATGGATTTAGAAAATAGATTTAGAAGAACTTGGAAACGTTTCCAAGAAGTCTTAAAAACAGACTACAATTGTTCTTTAGCGGATGTTTGCCGCGAGCAGCATACCACTTTTGGAGGTATGAGTTCCTGGATGTCCCGACGGGGCTATAGCGTTAAACAAGCTAAGGCAGATGTGGTTCGTGATTATTATGGCGGCGTTGAGCCGTCCCCACTGAGCACTACCTCTCCTGCGTTCACTCAAATAGCACCCGCCATGTCGTCGGAAGAAGAGTTTAGTCTTGCCGGGATCACAATCACGTTTAACAGTGGAACCACCATTTCGGTCAAACGGGCCACACCCGGTAGTGTTATTAAAATGTTGCTCGATTACGAAAGAAAGGAGGGAGATCCATGTATTCTCTAACATCAGCCAATCGATACTATCTGTACCAGGCTTTGTGGTTCTTCTTCAAATTCCGTGCTAGTAAAGCTCATTGAAAGGTTGATGGATAAAGGGATATCGGCATATTAGAAATAGCAAATAAATTATCCAAGCTATATGCATCTTAAAGTACCCCGGAATAGCCATGAATAAGGTTATTGAACATAAATAAGTAGCACGGAATTTGATTAAGAACCGGCTTTGTTCGTATGAACCTTGGCATCGACGGTTTATTCAAAATTATACGCTTGGAAATGAAGGACTTGTCTCCCGTTTCCGGAGATATATTTTTATTCTTTGGCAAAAACCGACAAAGTGTAAAAATACTGCGTTGGGATGGCGATGGCTTTCTTCTGTACTACAAGCGCCTCGAAGGTGGAAGTTTTGAGTTACCAACATTTAACCCCCATACAGGCAATTACGAGATTTCTTATCAGGTTTTGTCTTTTATCTTAAATGGAGTGTCATTGAAGTCTGTACGGTTGCGAAAACGTTTCAGGATTTAATATAATATGTTGATTGTTAATTATTTGTACTAAGTATATCATCCGATTTATTTGGTCAACTCGTTGATTTTTTATATCTTTATACCATGAAAAAGGATGAGATCATAGAGTTATTGAAGGAACAGATCAAGGGATTACGAGATGACAACAACAGACTCTTGGGCCAAGTAGATGCTTTGATAAAAGAGGTTTCTTCCCTTAAAGAAGCACTCCTTCAAAAAGGCGAATCTCTTAGCAAACAACAGCGCCTTGCTAAGGGGCTCGCCAAACTTGTATCCAACACATCCGAACAGCAACAAGCTCCCCAACCTGCCATGTCCGAAGAAGAGCGGCAGAAGAGAGAAGCTGAAAAAGCAGATAAGCGTAAAGCCAGAAAGAACAATGGTGCCAAACGTGACATGCATTATGAGATGGAGGAAGAAGAACATGTCGTTTATCCTGATGATCCCGATTTTGACATCAATAAAGCCCGGTTGTTTACTACCGCTCCCAGAATATGCGTCCGCTATGAATGTGTACCCATGCGCTTCATCAAGCACGTCTACAAGATACACACCTATACGCAAGACGGTCGCCTGTTTGAGGGAAAAAACCCGGTCTCGGCTTTCTTAAATTCCAGCTATGACGGCTCATTTATTGCCGGATTGATGGAATTACGTTATATACAATCGCTACCTGTTGAAAGAATCATCAACTACTTCGAAGGTCATGGCTTTACGCTGAAGAAACCTACGGCTCATAAGTTGATAGAAAAAGCCTCAGGCCTCTTCGAAAATCTTTATAAGTGTATCCGGCAGACAGCTTTGAGTGATCCTTATAAGGCAGCCGACGAAACCTATTACAAAATACTCGTCCCGGAAAAGAACAGTAAGGGAAAAGGAGTTAGAAAGGGATACCTTTGGGTGGTTGTCGGCATAAACACCAGGATGATATACCTGCTCTATGATGACGGCTCCCGGTCTGAAAGAGTTATTCTTAACGAATTAGGCAGTTGCAAAGGTATCATACAAAGCGATGGCTACTCACCTTACCGGAAGCTCGAAAGCGATGCTTATCCCAATATCACACGCATCCCGTGCTTGCAACATATAAAACGGAAATTTATAGATTGCGGTGAGAATGACCCGGATGCAAAAAGAATCGTGGAGCTGATAAACACTCTTTATCAAAACGAGCATAAGCATAAAGTTGGGGTTGATGGATGGACAGTAGAACAGAATCTTATGCATCGAAAAAAGTATGCGCCGGACATACTCGGAGAAATAAAAGATGTGTTTGATGAAATAGAAGAGCGGGGGGATTTATTACCAAAGAGCGAACTACAAGAAGCTATCACCTATCTTCGCAATGAGTGGAATGCAGTGGTGGACATCTTTAATTATGGTGACACTTACCTGGACAACAATATAGTTGAACGGATGAACCGGTACATATCCTTATCAAGAAAAAACTCATTGTTCTTCGGCAGCCATAAGGGAGCCGAACGAGGCGCCATACTCTACACGATAGCACTCACCTGTAGGATGCATAAAGTGAATCTATTTGAGTATCTCACGGATGTGATAAACAGAACAGCTGAATGGCAACCAAACACACCACTTGAAAAATACAGGGAACTGCTTCCTGACAGATGGGAAAAGGCTAATGGATAAAAAGGGAGCATTAGCCTTTTTATTTTAGCAAACTATATAGAATCGCGGAGACGCTTACAATCAAAAAACGATATGAATCAGGAGTTATTATTGTTTTTGGAGTTGTAGTTTATTCATTATTTATATCCATGTCTAATCACTTTATATGGTTGAACTATTGTCAACAATATTCTGTGGCTTATCGAAATTAAGATAAATAGCCTTGCCTAAAAAGTCGTCAAAAGAGGGTGCTATATACTTAATAGAAGCTATATCTAAATCTCCTAAATCTACCCTATATATACTATTGTTTGGCAGGTGGAAAATATATCCAATATCACCATCCATGCCAAATGCTAAATACTCTTTTTGAAGATATTTGTGTATTCCATAGTCATTATTGTAAGCAACAATATCTTCAATAGCCCATATATAGATGTAGTTATCTCCTAATTTACCCTCGCCACCATTGCTCCATAACAGAAATCTTTTGTACTGATAGGGCAAGGTTGTATTTAGAAGTTTTTCTACGTCTTCAATAGACGCTGTATTTGCACCATTCTTTATTATACCATTTACTTTCTATTACTTCCATATTGATTTTGTTGTACTACTGTTAATGTGTTTCAGCTAACTGCTGTTTCCTCGTTTATTTTTTTATTTTGATAAATGTTAATCTCAGACGGATCATTTCTTTTAGGACAATTTACCCGTTTGTTACTGATATTATTTCGCTTGCTATTATTTTTCTTTGTTGCTTATTTATGTCCGAAGAGCAGTGGATGCAATTCATGGCATCCACTGCATATAGTTTTGTAGTATGCTTGGAAAGCGGTACACCTATTCTTTTTAATACTGGTTTAATCACTTCATAAATGATACTTATATCTGCATTACTGGTGATTCCCTGCTTTTTAACAAAATCTATTATGCAGTTCAATCTGCATATATATTCTTTATACTCCACATATTGATTTTCTTTTAAGATATAGTGCAATATGATTTTACTTTGCTTTTCGCAGATTCTTGCCGCTTGCTGTATCGATTGGCACATAAAATCTTTTTCTTCTTTTGTGGTAGTTTGAAACCACAAATCATTCTTACCCAATATTTCACCTATTCGTAAGTAACAATCCTGTGGCAATAATATAGGTGAATACATCGCCCATGTATATGACAATGCTGTATAAAATGAAACAGTTTTTCTTCTGTCTTGATACAAAGAAGAAGACTCAATACCTACACAGACTATTAAGCCATTATCCATTTCTTTATAAAAGACTTTATTGCGGTCTTTATTGTATGGCAATGGCAAATAGCCCATTGATAGCAGTTGATTATTTATAAAATCATTCTTTTTCATTTTATTATTGCACTATCGGTAATGGTTTGCGGCTTGCTGCCGTTTATGTGGTACAGGTGCTTGTTAGTAGCATCATTCCATTTTATACATTTTTTTCTCCCAACCTTTTAATTCTTGAAGAACAGGTTTAGGATTTTGTAATATCTGATTAAGAAATTCTATAAAGTTGGGTGCTAATACTTCTGTTTCAGGCGTTTCGTAATCAAAGAGAAGGATTTCACCTTCTTTATTCTCATCATCTGTCAATTTAAGAGCTATCACGCCATAATCAGAATATCGACCTATTGCAAAATACCCTTTGTTAAGAATTTCTTCTTGCAGTTCCTCATTATTTTCAATTAAGATTTTATTCCATGAATGAATGGGCTTTGGATATAGACGAACATCTAAATCCCAAAATATTTCATAAAAGTGTTTGTATTTCAAGTAGATCTTATATGAAAGCGGAAGAATAACATTTAATTTACTTTCTAATTTGGAAATATCCTCGTCTGAAATTTGATTATCTATCGCTTTCCATACATGGTCTTTTTCCGTAATAATGTCCACCATATAATTAGTATGTTCCGGTTGAGTGACATATATCTTAACCGATTTCCCTTGTGGTATAATATTATCAAATGTGTCCTGCATTTCAGGCTCTATGTGTTCTTCATAAGAAGGGACATACATAAGATATTCTCTGTGTTCTTGCACAAAGCCCCAACATTCATCTACATATTTTCTTATTACTTCTTCCATATTTATTTTTTCTAAATATTTTTTCACTCCGTTCTTGTCTATTTGATTACAATATTGGAGAATTTTACGCTGTACACTTCAACTCTTTATTCTGATCTTTCACATACATTCTGAAAATTCACCAATAACACTTGTATTACATATAACTTTTAGACGATATATCCTTCACTGATACTTCTTCTGCTTTCATTAACTAGTTCCATTTTTTGTTTCATACCTTGAAACGAATGGTTTCCCGTAGTGAAACAGTTTGTTTCTCGGTGTGAAACGAATCGTTTCACCCTTTGAAACTTTTAGTTTCTAGCGCTTGAAACAAAAAGTTTCAGCAGGCTGGAAACTGGTTAGAACGCGGCTTTACCAATTATACTCATCCGTGTAACTGTCAAAGACCGGTTCTTCGGTGATACCTTTCCGGTGAAAAAGTTGGCGGATATAGTTTTGATCTGCGGGGCTTAGGAAGCGTTCTTCGCGATAAAAGCGATAGTAAAGCGTTTTTCCGAAATGTCCGATCAGTTGTTGCTTGATATTTGTTCCGTCCTTATAAGGTACGTTGTCCAGCAGGTGGCTGATACCCCATGCCACATGTATCTTTTCTGCGTTTTGGAAGTGGGGACAGTCAATGCCGGTGGCCGGAATACACATTGGGTTTACGATGCTGATGTAGGACGTGTCAGCGGTAGTGAGAAGTGCAGCCACCCGACGCAGGCAGTTACAAGCTTTCGGACATTGCTCGTTGTAGCAGCGGGCGTAGTTGAAAGGGACTGTTTTGTTTTTTAATTTATTGTCGTTCATTTTATATTGTATATTACATACATAATTGACAAAGGTAGTGCTTTTATTGTGGAAAGGTACAGTTTGAAAAAGAAAAAACGTGAAAGGATGGGTGAAGGGAACACCCTTCACCTATAAACTGCTTATAGATAGGATAATACAAGGAAAAGTGAAGGGTGAAGAGATTGTTCATTATAACTCTTCGCATACCCGCATTTCCATACCTTTATATACCACTACAATCTTGTGTAGTTGCGTGGAGCCAATAGCTTGCTTCACCGTGTCCGTGTCGGCATAGCGGTTGGCTTGGGCGATGGCTTCTTGACGCAATTCCTCCACACGGTTTTCGGAATCGCGATATTTGGCGTATTTTAACTCAACGATGTAGCTGTGCTTCATGTCAGAATATATATCCAACATGGGACAGAGGAAAATATCGACGTAACCCGCTTGTGTATCTTGCTCGGAGATAGGACGGTAGAAGCGGTTTTGCGCAGTCATGGCCAAGGTGAAGCCGTGAACGAAGAATTCGCCCTTTTGCTTGTCACGTTGGGATGCATAACGTTTCAGGCAGTTGGCAATGTAGCCGAAATAGGCTTGCCAGTCGCCTCGATAAGCCAGCTGGCTTGAAAGTTCGCTTTTCTCATAGCTGCTGAAACTCAAGTCTGCGTCGTTGTAGGTATTCAGTAAATAAGTGTATAGTTGCTCCTGAACCACCAGGTTGGGAATGGTCAGCTTGGTTTTTCCTTCATGCATTCCGCTAATGGTCAACATTCCGAAATAGTAGAGCAGGCTTATAAAATTGTCCGGATTGGTGATGTTGACGGCAGGGAAACCTTTCTTCAGTTCACCAGTGATATAACCTTGACTCACTAAAGTCTGAATGACGGAAGCATCGTGTGCAAACTCCTTATCCTTTCGAATGAGCATACGCAACTTTTCATAGTCGATACGTATATTATCTTCTATCATTTCTCGTGGTGCTTTGCCGTTATCTATGTAATTCTTCACGAAGTAGAGCACCATGTTGGAGTTGTACATGGTAGTTTCACCGTAACAATCCTGCGCGAAGCAATAATTGTCGTACCACGGTTTCATTATTTCCATCAGTTCGTCAACAGTATGGCGGAAAGGGCTGTTCGTTGAATAGTAAGTCAGCATTTCGCGCACTTCTTCTTCGGTGAACCCCATCATTTGGTTAAATTGGGGGGTAAGTGAGTAGTTCGTGCCGATGTTGAAGCCACTCGTCAGGTCATCCATCGTTACGGGGCTTACGCCGGTGATGAAACAACGTTCTATGCTGGAATAAGTTCCTGCCTTCACCTTATTGAAGAAAGCACGCAGATAACCTTCGCCATGCGTTTCATCAGTGTAGCGGTGCAAGCTTTCCGCATCGGAAAGGATGGCGTTGGTGAAGTGGTCGTATTCGTCGATGAAGAGATACATTTTCTGTCCGGCACGTTCGCACTCCGAAACCAAATAGTCCAGTTGGTTGACAGCCCCGTCCTTTTCGTCCAATCGTTCTCTGATACCTTGTGGCAGGAGGTCGGAATAGACTTCACAGAAGAAGTCGAAGCGGATTTGGCAATGTGCATCCAGTCCTTTTCGATAATCGTTCAGTTCGCCGGTGATACCAGAAAAGTTGAGGTAAAGCACCAGATAGCTGTTGCGGTTTACTGTGGGATGCTTCCCGATGTAGAGGTCGCCGAATAAGTCGTTGAACTTATCGCGGGTACGCACATCGTAGTAGTGTTGCAGTACGTTTAGCGTGAGGCTTTTGCCGAAGCGGCGGGGACGGATGAAGAAAAAGAACCGGTCTGCCTGCTCTATCATAGGAATGAAGCGGGTTTTGTCTACATAATAATAGTCTTCGCGGCGGATGACTGCGAAGTTCATCATACCGTAAGGTAAACGCTTTCTGTTGGGTACTATATATTCCATTGGATCCATCTTCTGTCCTCCTGCTGATTTCTTATTTAACAACTTGCTTCTTTAGCGTTAACGACACAAAGATAGTAAAAGTTCTTGTTGGGTACGAGGCATCCTCAAAAAAGTATTGGAAAAACTCATTCACACTAAGAATTGCAGCCTTGGCAAAACTCTTCTGAAACAGTAGTGAAGGGCGGAAATAATTCTCGGGGTTAGCTTGTATTTAATGAAAGATACTGTATTTTTGTGCAGAACTAAAAAAACAGATTATGTTGGACATTATTTTGATCGTAATTAGTGCCCTTTGTATGATAGCCGGGTTAGCAGGTTGTATTCTGCCGTTTCTTCCCGGTCCGCCTATTGCTTATGTGGGGTTGGTCATTCTGCACTTCACGGATAAGGTACAATATTCTACGACACAATTAATCGTATGGTTATTGATTGTAGCTGTTTTGCAGGTATTGGACTATTTCACTCCGATGCTGGGAAGTAAATATAGTGGCGGTAGTAAATGGGGGAATTGGGGATGTATTGTAGGAACTCTTGTCGGTCTTCTTTTCTTGCCTTGGGGTATTATTCTTGGTCCGTTTCTAGGAGCGGTGATTGGTGAACTATTAGGAAATAAAGAGTTCTCGCAGGCACTCAAATCAGGTGTGGGCTCTTTACTCGGATTTATATTCGGAACTTTACTGAAGTTCCTTGTCTGTGGCTATTTTTGCTATCAATTTATCATAGGTCTTATTCGGTAACCTATTTGATGTTGTAAAACATTCGTAAGAATAACCTATCTATTGCCTTTACATAGAGTACTAAATCGATGTGCGTTCGTCTTTATTGAAGTAGCACATTGAGGTAGTACCATGAAAAAGACTTTTACTTATCTTTCTTTTATCATTTTCTTGGGGTGGTTTCCCTCGCTTTTTGCGGGAGAAATTTATGTATCCCTGCAGGGGAATGATAAGAATCCCGGGACAAAGGAAGCCCCGTTTTATACATTAAACCGGGCGATCAAACAGGCTCGTGAATGGCGTAGACTGAATCGGCCGGAAGTAGCCGGAGGAATTTATATTCGTTTGGAAGAGGGTGTTTATGCCCAGCGCAATTCTCTGTTTCTTCGTCCGGAAGATAGTGGGACACCCGATTCTCCAACAGTGATTTGTGCAGTAGATGGTGCTCATCCTGTGATTAGTGGTGGAGTTGCTGTTACGGGGTGGAAGCGTGGATGTAATCATCCGGCAATTCCTGAAAAGCTAAAGCAGAAGATATGGTCGGCAGAGGCTCCCCTAATAGGAAATAGAAGGGTAGAAACCCGGCAAATGTGGGTGAACGGTCATAAAGTTCAAAGAGCTGCGCAATTTCCTGACGGAGGATTGGAACGAATGATTGACTTCAATCCGGAAGAGCAGACAATTACGATCCCCGTTTCTCAAAGTGTAAATTCGGAAAGACTTCAAAATGCCGGTCAACTGGAAATGATTGTCCATCAACGCTGGGCAATTGCTATTTTGCGTGTGAAAAGTATAGACGTGAAAGGCGGACAAGCTGTAGTTCGCTTCCATGAACCTGAAAGTCACTTGGAGTTTGCGCATCCCTGGCCGCAACCCGTCATCGGAGGAGAGAAAGGAAATTCTTCCTTTTGCCTGACCAATGCACTGGAATTGCTGGACCAACCCGGTGAATGGTTTCAGGAATATCCTTCCGGCACGATTTACTATTATCCGCAGGCGGACGAAAATATGGAAACAGCTGAAGTGATTATCCCTGCCTTGGAAACTTTAGTGACCATAGACGGTACATTGCCCCGTCCGGTAAAACATATACAATTTAACGGAATTACTTTTGAGCATACCTCCTGGATGCGTCCTTCTTATCAGGGACACGTCACTCTGCAAGGGGGATTTCCTTTATTGGATGCCTATAAACTACAAGAACCGGGGCTTCCGGAAAAAGCGGAACTGGAGAACCAAGCTTGGATCACCCGTCCCGAAACAGCGATACGTGTAAGAGGTGCCGAACATATTGATTTCAAGCATTGCACCTTCCGTCATTTATCGTCCACCGGACTGGATTATGAATGGGCAGTCACAGCATCGAGCGTCGAAGATTGTCAATTTACGGATATTGGAGGAACGGCTTTACTGGTCGGTGCATTCCCGGACGGAGGATTTGAGACACACGTCTCTTTTATTCCTGCTGACGCACGGGAATTATGTTCCCATATTACTATCAGAAACAATTTCATAAGTAATGTGACTAATGAAGACTGGGGATGTGTAGGTATCGGCGCTGGATATGTCAGAAACATGGATATTTCTCATAATGAAGTCTGCCATCTGAACTATTCAGGGATTTGTGTAGGCTGGGGATGGACATCGCTGGAGAGCGGAATGTGTAACAACCGGATAGAAGCAAACTATGTACATCACTTTGCCCGTCGGCTATACGATGCAGGCGGTCTGTATACTCTTTCCAACCAGCCGGGTTCCGTCATGCGAAATAATCGGATCGAATATTTAATCGAAGCCCCCTACGCTACGAATGACCGGGCTTTTTATATCTATCTGGATGAAGCTACGGACGGATATACAATGGAGAACAACTGGTGTCCTGCTGAACGTTTTGATTCGAACCGCCCCGGGAAAAAGAACGTGTGGAAGAATAACGGCCCTCAAGTGGCGGACAGTATTAAATACAAAGCCGGAAGAATAAAGCAAGATTGAAACAAATCAATGGATTAACATAGTCATCAATGTACTAGTATAGCAATCAATAAACTAGTGTAATAATCATTAGAACTAGACTAGTATGGTAATCATTCAAACTAATATGATAATTATAGTAATCAATAAACGATATTTAATCAATAAAATAGATGAAACCAACGAACTACCATTTATTTGATTTCCTTGATTTCGATACCGAGTTATTAAGGAATGAGTCGCTTTGGAAAGCATACAAGCCAACGGCTGTTTATGAAAAGGAAGGAGATATTTACGTAACAGTTCCCTTTCAGAAGCAAAAGCTGGCTAACGATATGATGGCGGATACCGATGTTCCCCAGGAGGAATATACGTTAATCATCCGTCAGTATAACATCGGCATCACCCGTCTGTTTCTTGGCTTCGGCGATTATGTACTGACAGATGAGTCGGAAATGCTGCAATTCAGTGACCGGATTCAGAAAGTACCCCTGTTTATAAAAGAACAAAAAGGAAAATGGATTCTTTCGACGGAAGACGGAACGAAGCGTGCCGTTATCAATGTGGAAGAGCCTCTATTAGACCGATGGAGCGAATTGCTTCCCGACCCTCAAGAAACGCTTGACATCACTTTATACCCTGATGGAAAGCGTGAAATCCGCTTGTCAGCCTACGACCATTTTTCGCCTCCCCGCTACGATGCGTTACCTGTTGCTTTTTGCAAACGCGATGGTCGGAAAGAACGGGCAACGCTTTCTTTTGAATGTAAGCCCGATGAATGTTTTGCCGGAACCGGAGAACGTTTCTTTAAAATGGACTTGAGCGGACAGACTTTCTTCCTGAAAAACCAGGATGGGCAAGGAGTCAATAACCGGCGTACTTATAAGAATATCCCCTTCTATCTATCCAGCCGAATGTACGGAACATTCTACCATACATGTGCTCATAGCAAGCTCTCACTGGCCGGATATTCCACCCGTTCCGTCCAGTTTCT
Source organism: Bacteroides sp. AM16-13 (assembly GCF_003602705.1). Lineage (NCBI taxonomy): Bacteria > Pseudomonadati > Bacteroidota > Bacteroidia > Bacteroidales > Bacteroidaceae > Bacteroides > Bacteroides sp. AM16-13. Next base: position 65,080 of record NZ_QTLK01000001.1, on the reverse strand, counting down.
AAGCGACCAGGCATTGTTGGATGTATTTGTAATAGGCGGTGATACGATGGAAGATATTCTTCGCGGTTATCGTGACCTGACCGGCTATCCGTCTATGCCTCCTCTTTGGAGTTTTGGCGTTTGGATGAGCCGTATGACTTATTTCAGTGCCGATGAAGTAGACGAAATATGCGACCGCATGCGTACCGAACACTATCCCTGTGATGTAATTCATCTAGATACGGGCTGGTTCCGTACCGATTGGCTCTGCGAATGGAAATTCAATGAAGAACGGTTCCCCGATCCGAAAGGATTCATCGGGCGGTTGAAAAAGAACGGCTATCGTGTCTCTTTATGGCAACTTCCATACGTTGCAGAAAATGCAGAGCAGATTGATGAAGCCAGAGCCAATGATTATATAGCCCCATTGACCAAACAACAAGCGACCGATGGTTCCAACTTCTCCGCCCTGGATTATGCCGGAACAATCGACTTTACTTATCCGAAAGCAACCGAATGGTACAAAGGACTATTGAAACAACTCCTGGATATGGGAGTAACCTGTATCAAAACCGATTTCGGTGAAAACATTCACATGGACGCCCTCTATAAAGGTATGAAGCCGGAATTGTTGAACAACCTGTATGCCCTGCTTTATCAAAAGGCCGCTTACGAAATTACGAAAGAAGTGACAGGTGACGGCATAGTCTGGGCACGTTCCGCATGGGCGGGATGCCAGCGTTATCCTTTGCATTGGGGAGGCGATTCCTGTAGTTCCTGGGATGGAATGGCAGGTTCTCTGAAAGGCGGTCTACATTTCGGCCTGTCGGGATTTGCTTTTTGGAGCCATGATGTTCCCGGCTTCCATACATTGCCCAATTTTATGAACTCGGTAGTAGCAGATGATGTGTACATGCGTTGGACCCAATTCGGCGTATTCACATCGCATATCCGTTATCACGGAACCAATAAGCGTGAACCCTGGCACTATCCGACCATAGCTCCGTTGGTGAAAAAGTGGTGGAAATTGCGTTATTCGCTCATTCCATACATCGTAGTACAAAGTAAACTAGCCATAGAAAGCGGCTATCCGCTCTTGCAGGCACTCATTCTGCATCATCCGGAAGATAAACTTTGTTGGCATATAGATGATGAATACTATTTCGGAAATGATTTCCTGGTAGCTCCGGTGATGAACAGCGAGAACCGTCGGGATATCTATCTTCCCGAAGGAAAATGGGTGAACTTCTTTACGGGAGAACGTCTGGAAGGAGCATGCTGGTTGAGAGACGTGTATGTTCCGTTGGAAGAAATGCCCGTATATGTGCGTGCAAATGCCGTGATCCCCATCTATCCGGAAGACGTGGACTGTACGGATGAAATGGATTTAAGCAAGAGCATAGCTTTACGCATAGATAATGATTATAAAGGATTTTGGAATAGATAAATAGAAATAACTCAAGTTTTGTAAGTAGCCTGAAAGGCTTACATAATATAGCGTAGAGTGATACCTTACGCTATATACCAAGAGGCTTTCAACCTAATAAATTACTTCCGAAACTTGAGTAGAATAAATAAAATGGCAGAGTATGAAAACATGGAAGAGTAATTTAGAAGAAACAAAACAACGTTATATAAATTGGTGGAACCATAAAGGAATCATTCTCAATATGTGGGAGCACTTCCAGGAAGGAGTGCAACCACATGCAGAGATAATGCCTCCCGCACCGGCAAAAGATTTGTCGCAAAAATGGTTCGACCCTCAATGGAGGGCAGAATATCTGGACTGGTACGTAGCGCACAGCAGTCTGAAAGCGGATATTCTTCCGGTTGCGAATACCCAACTGGGTCCCGGCTCACTGGCCGCCATCTTAGGCGGAGTGTTTGAAGGCGGGGAAGACACCATTTGGATTCATCCCAACCCGGATTTCACCGATGAAATAGTCTTTAACCCCGAACACCCGAACTGGATTCTTCATAAAGAACTCCTGAAAGCCTGTAAAGCGAAAGCCAACGGACACTACTTTGTCGGTATGCCCGACCTGATGGAAGGACTGGATGTTCTGGCCGCACTGAAAGGAACGGATAGGGTATTATTGGACACAGTGATGCAGCCCGAAATCTTGGAACAGCAGATGCAGCAAATCAACGACATCTACTTCAAAGTATTTGATGAACTATACGACATTATCCGTGAAGGCGACGAGATGGCTTTCTGTTATTTCTCGTCTTGGGCTCCCGGAAAGATGAGTAAACTGCAAAGTGATATTTCAACCATGATTAGTCAGGATGATTATCGCCGGTTTGTGCAACCTTTTATTCGTGAACAATGTCAGAAGATTGATTATACCCTTTATCATCTGGATGGAGTGGGAGCCATGCATCACCTGCCTGCCTTGCTTGAAATTGAAGAATTGAATGCGATTCAATGGACCCCCGGAGTGGGCGAACCACAAGGAGGATCTCCCAAATGGTACGATCTGTATAAGAAGATTCTGGCAGGAGGAAAGAGCGTGATGGCTTGCTGGGTGACATTAGACGAACTAAAACCTCTATTGGATCACATCGGTGCGGACGGTGTACATTTGGAAATGGATTTCCATAACGAAAAGGAAGTGGAACAGGCCATGCGGATTGTTGAAGAATATACCGGTTCTTCTACCTCTGTAAATACCAATGAACATCAACAGGATGCCGACATGGCAGCTACCGGACAGGAACGTATTTGTATACGGGAAGAACAACACTTGGAAGAGGATAAACTGAAACCTCTGTATGAAGCCATTGTTGCCGGGAAGCTGGAACCTGCGGTTGAAATCACCCGGCAAGCCATTGCGGAAGGAGTAGCTCCCCAAATGATTATCAATAATTATATGATTAAAGCAATGGGTGAAGTGGGACAACGTTTCCAGGATGGAAAAGCTTTTGTTCCCCAACTGTTGATGGCAGGACGTGCCATGAAAGGGGCTTTGGAACTACTGAAACCTTTATTGGCAGGAAGTGCTTCCACTACAATCGGTAAGATTGTCATCGGTACAGTGAAAGGAGATCTCCATGATATTGGTAAAAACCTGGTGGCTTCCATGCTGGAGGGGTGCGGCTTTGAAGTCATAAATATTGGTATTGATGTGACTTGTGACAAGTTTGTGGAAGCCGTGAAGGAAAACCATGCTGACATCTTGTGCATGAGCGCATTGCTGACTACTACCATGACGTATATGAAAGAGGTTATCCAGGCATTGGAAGAGGCCGGTATTCGTAATCAAGTGAAAGTGATGATTGGCGGAGCACCCGTCAGTCAGGGGTTTGCTGACGAAATCGGTGCGGACGGATATAGTGATAATGCGAATACAGCCGTAGCAGTTGCCAAAGAACTGATTGGAAATAAAAAATAGAATAAAAAGGCACGGATTACACGGATCAACACGGCTCTTAATTACATAGCCTATTAAAACCGTGAAATCCATGTAATCCTTGCCTGAAAGAAAATTAGATTTAAACTTACGTTACTTATTTAATACTTGAATTATGCATGTGAAATTCTTAGAGACATTAGATTGGAGTATTCTGATTGCCTACTTCCTTATTTTGATAGCTATTGGTATATGGGCAAGTTCTAAACGAAAAAAGGGGAGTAGTCTTTTCCTTGCGGAGAATTCGTTGAGATGGTATCATATCGGCTTTTCCATGTGGGGGACGAATGTGGGACCTTCCATGTTGATAGCTTCCGCAAGTGCCGGATTTACTACCGGTATTGTTTCGGGGAATTATGCCTGGTATGCATTTGTCTTTATATGTCTGCTTGCTTTTGTCTTTGCTCCCCGATATTTGGGTAGTCGCATTACGACATTGCCCGAATTTATGGGAAAACGTTTCGGACAATCTACCCGTAACATCCTTGCCTGGTATACCATTATTACCATTCTTATTTCATGGCTTGCATTGACTTTATTTGCCGGTGGAGTCCTGATCCGTCAAGTCTTCGATATTCCTATGTGGCAATCGGCACTGCTGTTACTTGTCATCTCCGCTTTCTTCACGATGCTTGGCGGACTGAAAGCTGTGGCCTACACGAATGTATATCAAATGATACTGTTAATTGTAGTATCAGCCACACTGGCTATCATGGGAATCTATAAAGTAGGCGGCGTAGGAGCACTGGTGGATGCCGTTCCGGCGGATTACTGGAATCTTTTCCATCCAAATGATGACCCGGCTTTTCCCTGGCTACCTATTATCCTGGGTTATCCTATTATGGGAGTTTGGTTTTGGTGTACGGATCAGTCGATGGTGCAACCGGTTCTTGCTGCCAAGAATCTCAAAGAAGGACAGATGGGAACCAACTTTACCGGATGGTTGAAAATATTAGATGTACCTCTTTATATTCTTCCCGGCATTATCTGCCTCGCTTTATTCCCACAATTGGAGAATCCCGATGAGGCTTACATGACAATGGTGACTCATCTGTTTCCGACAGGAATGGTCGGCTTGGTATTGGCTGTATTGACAGCAGCATTGGTAAGTACTGTCGGCTCTGCTTTGAATGCATTAAGCACGGTATTCACGATGGATATCTATGTGAAGAAAATCCGACCGCAGGCCAAGCAGAAAGAGATTATCAGAGTGGGACAAGTGGTTACGGTAGTCGGTGCACTGATCTCTGTGATAATAACCATAGCGATCGACAGCATCAAGGGACTGAATCTATTTAATGTTTTCCAGTCTGTACTGGGATTTATAGCTCCTCCGATGGCAGCTGTATTTCTCTTTGGCGTGTTCTGGAAACGCACCACTACTCTGGCAGCTAATATGGCTCTAACATTGGGAACAGTGTTCAGTATCGGAGTAGGAATCTTGTATTTATGGGTGTTTCCGGCAGAACAATATGATGCATGGCCTCATTTTATGCTGCTTTCCTTCTACTTATTCGTTATCATCGGAATAGGCATGATAGTAGTCAGCCTGTGGGATAAGTCTCCGCAATTGGGCATCTTGAATATGGAAAAGCTAGAGGATAAACCTGCACGAATTGTTCTTATCCTATGGGGATTACTTATTGTGACTATGATCGGGCTTTACATCTTCTTCAATGGCCACTAATTTTTATTCACCACAGAGGACGCAGAGGACACAGAGTCTTTTATTATTAGATAATAATCTCCGTGTCCTCTGCGTCCTCTGTGGTGAAACTATTTTCTGCGAAAACAATTCTCATACGTACACAGCCCGCAAGTATATTCCAGCTTACGGACATGAGAACTATTGCAATCTTAATCAAACTTTATCATATCAGCTAACTGAACGAAGTAATCATTTGACCAAATATCCAATTCTTTGGGATTTTTGACAAAAGGCAGCACGTCACTCTTTACCTGATTGATGTTTGCCGAGGATAATCTGTCTTTCAATTGGGCCACAAATGAATCTTTATCAATTTCTTTATTGTTGAATTGGCGGACACGTTCGGCTAGATGAACGAAGTCAAGAGGAACATTGTGGCGGATATACCATTCAAAGTCGTACCAGTCCCGACCTTTTACCCTGTTTTTCCAAGTACGATATACCAGTGCGTGCATTTTTCCGGCAAATAAATCCGGAAGAACAAAACAACGGGTCATAAAGGAATGTGGTTGTAAAAGCAATTTCTGCTCTGTCCGAAACTTCAAAGGAGGGTGGGTGTCAACCTCTATCTTGATTTTTATGGATTTATCTGTCTGAAAAGAGACATCATAAACATCGGTATTGTCTTTTAAAAAGGCAGATTCCACCTTTCCAAAGCTTGCCTTATCTTTCTTCTTAATATCCACCAGCCTGCCAACGATTGCAAACTCATCTATAATAGGTTGAAAATATTTTGTGAAATCAAATTTATCATCAGGAATCAAAAGAGAAAAATCCATGTCCTCACTGAAACGCTGAAGGCCATGGAAAATCCGAAGGCAAGTACCACCATAGAAGGTGGCTACACTAAAGAAACCACCATTATAAAGACCGGCAAGTATCACTTGTTGGTTTACTTCAAAAATAGCATTACGCTTCTTTTGCTCAGTAGACAAGTCGTATGCAGAAAGCATATTATCATAAATCTCATTTTTCATTTTTTCATTAATCTAAGTAGTGTTTTTATCGATTCGGCTTTTTTGCCAATCTCAATATACTTTTCAAATATGCTTGTGTTCATCTGCTTGAAATCTTCTATTTCCATCCGGATATCTTCTGCCAAATAAACTTCCGCGTCCTTCAGATAGCGAAGATTCACATTAGGGGAATTAGCTATCAAATCACATAACGCCTTTTCGGGAGTAGCTATAACAAAAGCATATCCATCCTGTTTGATACTTGACAGGCCAATAGAAAAGGTTTCTCTTGGCATATAAATATATTCGAATCTTCCTATCGGAGTATCAAAATCTCTGGAATGTTTCAGGGTCATTGATTGCGTGGTATATACTGCTTCAGGTATCAGCCCGTAATAGCGTAGAGCCGACGACAGGGAAACGTATGAGGGAGCATAAAGATGATTGGCTATCAATTCCGTAGACAATGCCTTTCCTGTTATTTCCGGGTTGCATACATATAAGCCTCTCTTGAGACGGATGATTTCTCCGTCCCTCTCAAGTAACCTGACTTTCTGATTTCCTCCTTTAAGATGCGGATAAAGTGATTCCAGCATGGGCGTCGTCACAGGTATATTGCCTAATCTTGATAATACATTGTTCATACTACAAAGGTAGTAATTTTCTGAATAATAATATATATATAATATGTTTTTCTGTTCAATTTATATCTATTTTTAGAAGGGTAAAGCAAGAAGTGTATGTAAACCAAATTTAGAATAACTTGTTTACGCCCTATTTTTCCTCTGTGTCCTCTGCGTCCTCTGTGGTGAAACTATTTTCTACGAAAACAATTCTCATACGTACACAACCCGCAAGTATATTCTAGCTTACGGACATGAGAACCCACTCCAATAATACCACTTACAGATTTGATGGGAATCATCAGGCTGGAATCTGTCAACTGAATACCACAGGGCGAAGCGACCGGAAATAAGGAGAATAGTTTTTGTTGTTCCGATACGTGCCATCCGCAATAACCGGGGCTGTATCTGTTAGTGTGCTTCCAACCTCTCTTTTCGATGAATGCAGCCAACTCCTCTTCCATGCAATCAGCAGCCTTTTCTGCAATGATGCTCCCCAATGAATCTGCTATATATGCTTTCACCATGTCGTCCTCTTGCTGAAGCAGATGTTGAAACTCCTCAAATTCAACTCCCGCAGTGGCGGTAAAAAAGGCAAAGGCTTCCGAACCCCGTAGTTGGCGGGCAATGGTTTTACCGATTGAGAGAACCGTATCTTTTACAGTCAGTGTTGCTTTTTCAGTGTCAAGCAGTCCGTCAGTGAGGAAAAAGAAAAAACGGGGACGAAGAAGGGGAGTGATACGGTCAAGTAACGTATTTATTTCTTCTATAACCATTCCATCCGGCATAGAATCTTTATATCCCATCGCCTCGTAGATATCGGACGATGGGATTTGCAGTTTCTGGTAAGTAAGTTCCTGTTCAACCATTATTGAACTCTTCCAATGCGGTATAAAATGCGTCTATATTAATAGAAGACGTATGTGGCGGAATATCACAACCACTTGACAATACGAAATTAGGATATGCACGGGTAGTCTCCAATAGTTGCAAAGTCGCTTCCTTCATAGTCTCCGGGCCTGCCATCTTGAAAAGGCTCACCGGGTCCAGATTTCCCATTGCCAGTGCATCGGCCGGAACCTCTTTCAACGCTTCCTCCATCTTGATTTTATTCCCGAAGTGGTAAGCGGCTGCACCGGTATAAACCATCGCTTGCGTGCAATTCCCTGTGTTTCCGCAATTATGAAGTACTACGGCAAAGTGATCATCCTGTACCTTCTCTATTATTTCTTTCACAAATAAAGAAGAATATTGCAGGCAATCTTCGTTGGATAACAGTCCTGCAGCAGGTTCAGCCATGACTACACCGTTCACACCAGTTGCTTTCAATGCCATGCAATAGCGGGTGATGAAGTCACTGCATTTTCTTAATAACGTATTGGCTGCATCGGGATTAATATAAATCAGCATCATGATTTCCGACATATCATACAAACGTCCGGCCAGCGAATAAGGACCGATGCAACCGGCAAAAACCGGACGGTCTGTTACATTTCTGGCTGTCAGCATATTTGCTTTAAGGTATTCAGGGATTCTTCCTTTATTCAATGCCGGAACTTCCAGCTTTTCAATAGCAGCTTCATCCGCCAGTAAACGGCCGGACACACTGGGCACCTCATTTTCCGGAAAGATAATCTCTGCCCCGAAAGCTTCCGCTTCTACCGTCAGATCCATGATAACGGTTGCTGCCGCAGCCGGATACTTGTCACAAAGAGCCTTGATAGCCTCATAATGAACCTGTCCGTTTGTCACTGCATCATGTACCGTTTTCCCGATAAACTCAATACCCGGATGTGTCATGATCGGAATTGCTATCGTTTCCTTACGTTGGATCGTTTGGCTGATCCATTCTTTCATATTCAGTTTACCCATAATTTCAGTTTTTATTATTTCGTCTTCTATAAAGACGAACCAACCGCTTTTTTGTAATCTTGGAATTCACTTAAAAATATCTGTTGGCGGAGTTAATTCATAAATGTACGGAAATGAACGCTTAACTACCCCGAAGGACTTGACAAACGCATTTTTATGTTGTATATTTGTAGACGAAACGTGCAGTAAAACTATAAATTAAAATTTGAAAATGAAAGAATATAATCCATATAAGCGTCTATATTTAGCTACGATAAAGTGCAATATTATAACAAATTCCATGGCTGATACTTGTGGAAATTAGGGCATAACTAATCCATTTAAAAGCTTAAGGCTGCAAACTCTTACGGGTTTTGTAGCCTTTTTTGTTGTATAAATTCAAATATAAACTACTGAAATGTCCTATAAGAGTTTATAATAAACTGTAGACCCGTTTCTAATAAACTATAAACGTTTTTATTATAAACTTAAAAAGAGTTTGTGTAAAAAAGATAAACTATTTTCAATGGATTGCGAAGGTGAGAATACGAGTGAATGGTTTTAGAATGTTTGAATGGTAAATATTGAATACATATTTCCTAGATGTGCGATTCAGTTATTCAGAAAAATAAAGGCAGCTATTTTATTTGAGGTTATCCCCCGAATAATAATAGCTGCCTTATTTGTTTTTATCTTCAGGCTTTATTTTACCGGAATCTTATCAATACGGTTCTGATGACGGCCGCCGTCAAATTTGGTAGAGAAGAACTCTGTCAAAATCATGTCCGCTTCTTCAGTGCTGATGAAGCGTCCCGGCATAACCAGTACATTAGCGTCATTGTGCTGACGAGCCAGGTGTGCGATTTCTGCATTCCAGCAGAGAGCAGCACGAACCCCTTGGTGCTTGTTCAGCGTCATATTGATTCCGTTTCCACTGCCACAGATAGCGATACCGGGATAACATTCTCCCGATTCCACTGCAAGAGCCAGCGGATGAGCATAATCCGGATAGTCTACGCTTGCGGTAGAGTTAGTTCCGAAATCCTTGTAAGCCCAGCCTTTTGCTTCCAGCCAGCCGCGAACATATTCTTTCAGTTCAAAACCGGCATGGTCGCATGCTAATCCGATTGTTTTCATTAGAGCATTGCTTTTACTTGGTTATATACGTTCTCGGCAGTAAATCCAAGTTTCTCATCCAACACTGTGTAAGGAGCAGAGAAACCGAAAGATTCCAATCCCCAAACTTTACCGTGGCAACCTACCAGACCTTGAAGAGTGACAGGCAGACCGGCAGTCATACCGAAAATCTTCGCATCTGCCGGAAGGATAGCTTCCTGATATTCTTTCGGTTGGTTGCGGAACAGACCTTCAGACGGAGCAGATACAATGCGTACCTTCACGCCATCTTTGCGAAGTAACTCTGTGCCGGCTACCAATGTAGCTACTTCAGAACCTGAAGCTACCAGAATAACATCCGGATTTTCGTCGGAACCTGCTACGATATAAGCACCCTTGGCTGCCTGTTCGTAATCTGTTCCTGCCGGTAAATTGGCAATATTCTGACGAGAGAAGATCAATCCTGTCGGAGTAGACATGTTTTCCATAGCAAGTTTCCAAGCGATGGTTGTTTCTTCTGCATCAGCCGGACGAAGTACCAACATGGAGTTGTGTCCCTTATGGTTTTTCAGTTTTTCCATCAGGCGGATTTGAGCTTCCTGTTCTACCGGTTCGTGAGTAGGACCGTCTTCACCTACGCGGAATGCGTCGTGTGTCCAGATGAATTTCACCGGTTGTTCCATCAAAGCAGCCATACGTACAGCAGGTTTCATGTAATCGGAGAATACGAAGAATGTACCGCAAGCAGCGATCACACCACCGTGGAGAGACATACCGATACAGATACAAGCCATTGACAATTCAGATACACCTGCCTGGAAGAATGCTCCGCTGAAATCACCTTTCTTGAAAGAATGAGTCTTTTTCAGGAAACCGTCAGTCTTGTCAGAGTTAGAAAGGTCGGCCGAAGCAACGATCATGTTTTCTACCTGTGTGGCAAGTGCGCCCAATACGGTTGCAGATGCAGCACGAGTAGCGCTACCTGCTTTCTGTTCGATAGCAGCCCAGTCCACTTTCGGAGCTTTGCCCGAGAAGAAGAGTTCCAGTTTTGCAGCCAGTTCCGGGTTTGCTTTCGCCCATGCAGCTTTCTTTGCATACTTTTCAGCAACGATCTTTTTCAGTTCTTCTGCTCTTTTTGCATACAATTCGGCTACTTCCGGGAATATAACGAACGGGTTAGTAGGATCACCACCCAGATTCTTGATTGTATTTACGTATGCGTCGCCGCCGAGAGGAGCACCGTGTGTAGCGCAGTTAGCTTCATAGCTGCTGCCGTCTGCCTTGCGTGCACCTTTACCCATTACGGTTTTACCGATAATTAGTGTCGGACGTTCTTTTTCAGCCTGTGCTTCTTTGATTGCCGCACGGATTTCGTCAGGATCATTACCGTTGATATTAAGTACGTTCCATCCCCATGCTTCATATTTCATGGCAGTATCTTCAACGGTTACGTCTTTCGTTTCTGTAGAAAGCTGAATATCGTTGGAGTCATAGAACATAATCAGGTTGTCCAATCCCAGTGCACCGGCAATACGTCCGGAACCTTGAGAGATTTCTTCCTGAATACCACCGTCAGAGATGTAAGCGTAAATGGTCTGATTCATCACCTCGTCGAAACGGGCTTTCAAGAATTTGGCAGCGATAGCAGCACCTACTGCAAAAGTATGTCCCTGTCCCAACGGACCAGAAGTATTTTCGATGCCACGCATGATGTCCACTTCAGGATGTCCCGGAGTAGGGCTTCCCCATTGACGGAATTCTTTCAGCTCGTCCAGCGTGAATTTTCCTGTCAATGCCAACGTAGAATAAAGCATCGGAGACATGTGGCCCGGGTCGAGGAAGAAGCGGTCACGTCCTTCCCAACGGGGATTTTCAGGATCGTATACTAGAAACTCAGAGAAGAGTACATTTACAAAATCAGCACCACCCATGGCGCCACCCGGGTGACCGGAATTGGCTTTCTCAACCATTGAAGCAGCAAGAATACGGATGTTATCCGCTGCACGATTCATAAGTTTGTTATCGTTCATATCATTAAAATTTAATTGATTTCTGTCAGATTGTTCGCAAAGATAACTCTTTATGTGGATTTAACAATCCAAAAGAGCTATCTTTTTTATCGACAATTTTACGGTCTTCTTGTTTGTGATACAATAAGTAATTGCTCTAAAATTACTGTAACTCTAAAGTAACAATGGACTTAGCAGGAAGTTTTACCTTCATTGTACCTTTATTGATTTTTACCTCTTTGAAAGGTGCCGGTTTTACAATATTAGGTTTTTCAAAAGAATTGTAATCGGTCAGTTTGGAAGCGGTCAGAATCTCTCCGATAGCTTTCTTGGCTTTCGTATCACCCAGATTGATGGTGATTTCCTGCGCTTCATCAGCATCTACATTGGAAAGAGAAATATGGATCACCCCATCTTTATTTTTGGAAGCTGTGGCGCTCACCATCGGTACAGTGCGGTTATCACGTACACTTATCTTTTCGCAAGTCAGGTCGATAGGAAGATAAGTGGCATCCTGGTGTACTTTATACATTTTGAAGACATAATAAGTAGGCGTCAACACCATTTCTTTGTCTTTCGTCAGAATCATCGATTGAAGTACGTTGACAATCTGTGCGATATTTGCCATCTTCAGGCGGTCTGTATATTTGTGGAATACATCAAGACTCAAAGAAGCCACGAAAGCATCACGCAATGTGTTCTGCTGATACAGATGTCCTTTGATGGTTCCCGGTTCCTCATCCCACCAGGTTCCCCATTCGTCCAGTAAGAGAGCGATTTTCTTGTCCTTGTCATATTTGTCCATGATGGCACAATGTTTCTTGAGTACATCTTCTACTTCCAGACATTTGCCCATCGTCCAGTAATAATCATCCTTGTTGAATTGAGTGGCTGATCCTTTGCTGCCACTCCATCCGGTTACGGTATAATAGTGCAGAGAAAGACCGTCCATCCGGTGTCCTACACGATTCATCAATACATCTGTCCATTTGTAATCATAGTCACTTGCGCCACTGGCAATCTTGAACAGACGGTTGCCGTCATAATTGCGGCAATAAGTAGAATAACGACGATATAAGTCTGCGTAATATTCCGGACGCATGCTGCCACCGCATCCCCAGCTTTCATTTCCTACGCCGAGATATTTCAATTTCCATGCTTTGTCGCGACCATTCTTACGGCGAAGGTTGGCCATAGGCGAGTCTCCGTCAGAAGTCATATATTCCACCCATTTAGCAAGCTCTTCCACTGTGCCGCTACCTACATTTCCACTCACGTATGGTTCGCAACCCAGCATTTCGCAAAGATTCAAAAACTCGTGCGTTCCGAAACTGTTATCTTCAATGGTACCGCCCCAGTTGTTGTTCACCATCTTCGGACGGTTCTCTTTCGGACCAATGCCGTCCATCCAGTGGTATTCATCGGCAAAGCATCCGCCCGGCCAGCGAAGAACGGGAACGGACAAGTCTTTCAGTGCATTGAATACGTCTGTGCGATATCCCTTGATATTAGGAATATCCGAGTTTTCGCCTACCCAAAGACCGCCGTAGATACATGAACCCAAGTGTTCGGCAAACTGGCCGTAAATTTCCTTCGGTATGATTTCTTTGCCTTGGTCGGCATGTACGGTTATGGTAGCACTCTTTTGTGCAGAAAGAGATACAGATGCTGCCAGAAAAGCCGTGCTGACTAATAGTTTTGCTTTCATAAATGGTATTTGTTTAATGATTATTTTTTACCACAGATTACGCAGATTATCACAGATTGATTTTATTCTGACTACTATCATGTTATAACCCATAAATAATCTGTGTTAATCCGTGTAATCTGTGGTGACTTCTATTTTAGTAAACGAACTTCATAAACGGCAGAGGTCCATTCCGTCCCGTCAGGGATAAAACGTATCGGACAACTACCCGTATTCAGTTTTTGAGGCAGAACGTATGAAAGGGTTATGAAACCGTCTTTATCCGCTTCACTGACAGTCGGATGAACAGCCAACTTTTCGTTATTCAGAAGAATAGCCACTTTATTGCGGTCATCTTTCCGTACCGTAATCAGGAGGCGGCTTGCTTCCTCTTTTACCTTCAATTGATAGCCGAACCAACCTTTGGCGCGACGGAAATGTCGGTCTTTATTCGTTCCTGTTTCTGCCTGCTCATACTGGATGCCATGGTCAGACTCCGGCTGCTGTTCACCGGGGAAGATAAGGTCAATGGTTTGATTAGCCAACTCCGTTGCTTTTCGTTCAGCTGTTGCCATCTCTTCCTGAATCGCTTTAAACTGCTCTTCGCTTGCCTGCCGGAAATAAACGGCATAACGGGAATTATGCAGGCGGAAGAACGGAACGAGTTTCAATGCTTTGCCTTGTGCAGGATAAACCTCTCCGTTATAGCTGAAAGTAATCCGGCTATTCTGTTCTTTCTGAAGAGACTTGCAGATTGAATCTGGATTTCCTATCAGCATCGGAACTTCTTGCAGAGGAATTTGTTTGCCATGAGCGATATGTCCGCCACGGCTGTCATCGGCATATAAACCGTCAAGATGTTCTGTGCCTGTGGAAGCTGCAAGAACGATCGGACCATATAAGAAAGCATAATAATCTTTCTTGTCGGGAATTTGTTCCACGCTGACTTTCATAGGCAAGTGGAAAGTAATGACATCCCCTTTTTTCCATTTGCGGGAGAGAGGAAGATATTGGTTACCTTTTGCCATAACGAACATTTTTCTTTTTCCATTGATGCTGACGCTATATCCTTTGGATTGGTTCGCCCATTCCGGAATACGTATCATTAAAGTACGTTTTTTCTTAGGGGCTTCATCTATTCGTAAAGTTACCTTGCCGTCATCGGGGAAACGGGTTTCCTGTGTCAAAATAATGCCTTGCTCTTTCCAGGTCAGTTGTGAAGGAATGAAGAGATTGACATAAAGAGTGTCTTTCCGATACGCATAGATAAATTCACCGTATTTGGTATGATTCTCCAAGCCTGAACCTACACAGCACCACATTGATGTTTCCGGTTGTGAGTACACGCGATAATGTCCCGGACGCATAGGAGTGAAGTAGACAAATCCACCTTTATCCGGCTCTTGTGACGCTAGAATATGATTGTAAAGCGCACGTTCGTAATAGTTTACGTAGTTGGGATCAGGTTCGTTTGTTTGATTCGGATTGTGAGAATTCTGATAAAGCATTTTGGTAAGACGGAGCATGTTGTAAGTATTACAGGTCTCCGGTCCTTGAACGTCGTTCAGCATGGACGTGAAGTTATCCGACGGATGGAAATGTTCGCGGACGCTATTTCCTCCGATGCAGACAGAACGGTGATTGACTACCGTGTTCCAGAAAAAACGGGCGGCATGATCCCATTCTGCAGCATGATTCCAAGTCTTGTCGTCTTGTGACACTTCGGCTATTCGCTTGTAGCCGATCACTTTCGGAATCTGTGTGTTGGCGTGCATCCCCGTCAATTTGTCTTCCTCTTTGATAAGCGGGTCTAAGATAAGCTTGTGAGAGAAACGGCGTGCCAGTTCCAGATACTTCTTGTCGCCTGTGATTTCGGCCACGTCAGCGAACGTTTCGTTTAATCCGCCATGTTCGCTACGAAGCATATCCTGCATTTGTTCGTCGCTCAAGCCGGAAGTGATATCGATCATCCAGTCTGTAAAAGCGATAAGCATTTGGCGTGCAAGGTCGCTTCCTGCATAGAGATATGCATCCCGCAATCCGGCGTAAGTCTTATGTATATTGTATAGAGGCACCCATTTGCCGTTAAGGTCGAAACCTCCGGCACGGATTTTTCCTGCTTTTATATCTTTCCAAAGTTGAAGGCTTCCCGGAGTTCCTCCGATGAATCCTGTGCCGACAGTTTGCTGTGCCCGGTTCAACTCATTCAGCATGTAGTTGAGGCGATTATAGACTGCGGTATCTCCGGTGGCGGCATACATCATAGAAAGTGCGGATAAATAATGTCCGCCGATATGTCCGTCCAATCCGGTATTTTCCCAATTGGTGTAGCTGGGGGCTTTAGGCTGTAACCCTGCTTCGCGGAGAAAAGGAGCGAGCAGACGGTCGGGGTCTAATGCAAGTATGTAATGTAAATCAGTCTGTTGAGCTTGCAGAAACGGACTATCCAATAGTTTCACATTCTGTAAAGGGAAGTAAGACACTTGTGGGGCGTTTTGAGCTTTGCCCAGTGAGGTGGACAGGACAAGTGCAAGTATGAACGAGGTGGTTTTCATGATAATAGTCTCCCCATCTCCCTCTCCAAAAGAGGAGAGGGGTGGAGATAATTAATGTTAATACTTAGTTAGAATTGACTCTTGATAAACAGCGATTTATCGGCAATCTTTGATGAATAACAATGGATTGCCGACTGTCAATTATTTAAATTTGACTGCTGCCTCTTCGATAGGCAATCCTGCCTTATAGTTTTCGATGTATGTATTGAAGCCGGCTACATCTTCGGGTGTAGGTGATACCTCGATACCCGCGTCACCGACAAATACACTGTCATCCAGAAAATCGGCAAGAGATTGTTTCTTTTCATTGTTCACGAGGTAAGAACCTAACAGGGCAATACCCCAGGCACCACCTTCGCCGGCTGTTTCCATCACAGAAATAGGCGAGTTGATAGCTGCAGCAAGTATTCTTTGACCTACTCCTTTGGTTCTGAATAATCCTCCGTGACCAGTAATTCTGTCCACTTTGATTTTTTCTTCGTTGAACAGGATATCGTTGCCAATCTTGAGTACTCCTACTGAAGCATACAAGTGAGTACGCATAAAGTTTGCCAGGTTGAACTTGTCATTTGCCGAGCGTACAAACAACGGTCTTCCATCAGCAAATCCTGTTACGGGCTCGCCTGAAATATAATTGTATGAAAGCAAACCTCCGCAATCGGTATCACCGGTGAGCGCAATATTGTAAAGTTTGCTATAGATTTCATCCATATCTACAGGTATGCCCAGAAGTTCCTGATATTCCTTGAACAGGTTGACCCATGCGTTGAGATCAGAAGTACAGTTGTTGCAATGCACCATGGCTACCAGACTTCCGTCAGGAGTGGTCACCATGTCAATCATTTCGTATGGCTTCGACAAATCTTTCTCCAATACAATCATAGAGAATGAAGAAGTACCTGCCGATACATTTCCGGTGCGTTGTTTGACTGCATTGGTTGCCACCATTCCGGTACCTGCATCTCCTTCCGGCGGACAAACCGGTATTCCTGCCTTCAAATGACCCGATGCATCGAGCTTTTTACTTCCTTCCGGAGTGAGGACGCCGGCATTTTCACCTGCCGACAATACTTTAGGCAAAATATCCTCCAGTTTCCAGCTATATTCTTTCGGAGCAATCAGTTTATCGAACTTAGCCACCATTTCAGCCGAATAGTTGTGGGTTGTCGGATCGATAGGGAGCATACCCGATGCGTCACCGATACCCAATACCTTTTCGCCAGTTATCTGCCAATGCACATAACCTGCCAGAGTAGTCAGGAAATCAATGTCATTCACATGCGCTTCATTGTCCAGGATAGCCTGGTACAAATGAGAAATGCTCCATCGTAGCGGAATGTTGTAGACAAACAGTTCTGATAAGGCTGCTGCTGCCCGACCTGTATTCGTATTTCTCCAGGTGCGGAAAGGTACGAGGATTTCTTCTTTTTTGTTGAACGGCATATAACCATGCATCATGGCGCTGACACCGATAGCAGCCAGCGTCTCAATCTCTATGCCATATAAGTTCTTTACGTTAGCGCGAAGGTCAGCATAGCAATCTTGCAGTCCCGACCAGATAGCTTCAATATTATAAGTCCAAAGTCCGTCAACTAACTGGTTTTCCCAAGTGTGGCTACCTTGAGCAATCGGCTTGTTTTCCTGGTCAATCAAAACTGCTTTAATTCGTGTTGACCCCAGTTCTATACCAAGAATGGCTTTGCCTGCTTCGATGGTTGATTTTGCATCTAATTTCATGTTGAAATCAATATTTTAAGGTATAACGATAATGATAGAAAAAATCAAGTTTCGCAGGTGCTTAATGATTGGATTAAGCTCTTGCGAAACTTGAGAGATCGGCTTTTTAGCAAAGCGCTTTATTCAACATGTAATAAACTTCGTTCATGCGCAGTTCTTTTTTGAAGCAGCTGATCGTAGTATCCTTGTTGATATGTACCATTTCGATACCTGCGATTTCAGCATAATCTTCCCAATATTCTGCTGTCAGGTCGTAAGAGAAGCAAGAGTGGTGAGTTCCACCAGCCAGGATCCATGCACCTGCACCTACTTCGAGGTTAGGCATCGGAATCCAGAGAGCAGAAGCAACCGGCAACTTAGGCAGCGGTTTCGGTTCGATACATTCCACATCGTTCACAATCAGGCGGAAGCGGTTACCCATATCTACTACTGTAGCAGTGCATCCTGCGCCTGTCTTTGAAGTAAATACCAATCTTGCTGTCTGGCTCTTGCGGATACCTATACCGAGGAAGTGTACTTCCAGGCGCGGTTTGTTGGCTGCGATAAGCGGGCAGATTTCCAACATGTGTGACTGCAGGATAGAGCTGTTGGCACCGTCGAAGTTCAGCGTGTAGTCTTCCAGGAATGAACAACCTCTGGGAAGTCCCTGATTCATTACCCATACTGTACGGTAAAGAGCAGCCGATTTCCAGTCACCTTCAGCACCGAATCCGTAACCTTCCGCCATCAGACGTTGTGAAGCAAGACCCGGGATCTGATCGAAACCATTGTATTCGATGTCGCCCAAATCGTCGAAGTTGGTTGTAAATCCTTTAGCGCCTTTAGCTTTCAGGATAGCACGCATGGCAAGTTCTGCTTTAGCGGCGTTCCATACTTTCTGATAAGCTTCAGTCGATTTGTCTTCCAAAGAAGCATCGTGGTCGTATTCTTTGAAGTAGGTAGCTACCAATGCATCTACATCTTCATTCTTGATTTCTTTGTGGTATTCCATCAATTCGCTTACCGGACAATAATCTACGTGGTAACCCATACGTTGTTCAGCTTCCACTTTATCACCGTCGGTTACAGCTACATTGTTCATCTGGTCGCCGAAACGGATAATCAGCATATCCTGTGAATCTGCCCAACCGGCACAAACACGCATCCAGACAGCGATCTTGTGCAAAGTGTCTTCCTCTTTCCAGTAACCTACCACTACTTTACGACGGATGCGCATACGGGTACAGATATGTCCGAATTCGCGGTCACCGTGAGCTGACTGGTTCAGGTTCATGAAGTCCATGTCCATTGTGTCCCAAGGAATTTCCTTGTTGAACTGTGTGTGCAGGTGCAACAACGGTTTCTTCAACTGTTGCAGACCATGAATCCACATCTTAGCAGGAGAGAAAGTATGCATCCAAGTGATTACGCCGACACATTTTTCATCGTTATTGGCTGCTTTGAATATAGTTTCTACTTCTTTAGAAGAGTTGGCAGTACCTTTGTATACCACCTTGACAGGAAGTTTACCGGATTCATTCAGTCCGTTTACCATTTCATTAGAGTGTGCGTCTACTGCGATTACTGCGTCACCTCCGTACAGAAGCTGTGCTCCTGTTACGAACCATACTTCATATTGATCAAATACGTTATTCATAATGTTATTGCTTTAATTTTTAATATCTGTTTTTTTAATTGTTATTGTCCATAATAAGCATTCGGACCATGCTTGCGGCTGAAATGTTTTTCTACCAGCAATGGGTTCATTGTTAAATTCGGGTTTACCGCATAAGCGATACTTGCCATTTTGGCTACCTGTTCCATTACCACAGCATTGTGTACAGCATCGTGCGCATCTTTTCCCCAAGAGAAAGGACCGTGATTCTTCACCAACACTCCCGGTGTATGTACAGGATTCAATCCTTCAAAACGTTTCACTATCACATTACCGGTTTCCAGCTCGTAAGCGCCTTTCACTTCCGCTTCCGTCATATCTGCCGTGCAGGGAATGGCATCATGGAAATAATCCGCGTGAGTCGTTCCGATGTTCGGAATGTCGCATCCCGCCTGTGCCCAGGCAGTCGCATAAGTAGAGTGAGTGTGTACCACTCCGCCAATCTCCGGAAATGCTTTGTAAAGTACTACGTGAGTAGGTGTATCCGAGGATGGCTTCAGTCGTCCTTCAACGACCTTGCCATCCAGATCCACTACTACCATATCTTCGGCTTTCATATCATCATAACTTACACCACTGGGTTTGATTACTACCAATCCACTTTCACGGTCGATAGCAGAGACATTGCCCCAGGTAAAGATGACTAATCCATGCTTTACCAATTCAAGATTGGCATGAAATACTTTTTCTTTTAGTTCTTCCAGCATAATGATTATATTTTAAATTTCGGGTCTTTGCGGTAAGCCTTGCCGTTGAACTTATACAAGGCAGCCCCCCGTTTGGAACCCAGTTTATCAATTTTATCAGTCTTTTCTATATAATCCATTTCAGCCACTCTTTTACGGAAGTTCCGTTTATCCATTGTTTCACCGTAAATGGCCTCATATAAACTTTGTAATTGGGATAATGTAAAGAGTTTCGGAAGCAGATTGAATCCGATAGGTTCTACGGATGCTTTCTGTTTCATCAGTTCCCGTGCTTTTTCTACCATTTCAGGATGGTCGAAGATAAGCGGGGGAAGTTCGTTCATATTCACCCAGTAAGCATTGTGCTTCTGAACCAGTTTTCGGTCATACTCATTGATGTTAATCAATGCATAGTAAGCCACGGAGATAACCCGTTCACCCGGATCGCGGTCGATTGCTCCGAAAGTTCCTACCTGTTCCATGTAAACGTTTTCCAGTCCGGTAAGCTCATGCAATACACGTTTGGCGGCATCATCCACACTTTCATTGTTTTGCACAAATCCTCCCATCAGTGACCATTCACCCATTGCCGGCTCGAAGTTTCTCTTCAACAATAGCAAGCTGATTTCCCCTTCGTTGAAACCAAAGATGATACAGTCGATGCCGACATAAAAGGTGGGATTCGAGCTATAATAAGCCTCCCCCCGGTTCTTTCCAAAAGAGAGGGAGTTTGAGCTTATCATTGACTCTTGTGAATTATCTTTATCCATTTAGATTGTGATTTTAGTTATAATAAACCAGTCTTTCCGTTGGCAAGACTATTTTTAGCTTCCTTCAACCTTTCCCAAAGAGAAGATTGAAGGAAGGGCTTATTTTTTACCAGAAATACCAGTAGAAAGCACCTGTAATAGCCAGGATAATTACAGTATGAATAATATCCCAGTGATTCCAGCTAGCACGTGTAGCAGCTTTTTGTTCTTTGGTAGCCGTACCGAATACCAGTCCCTGAATCTTTTCTGCAGTCGGAGCTTTGGTTGCCAGGCTGACTACGATTACTACAATAATGCAGAACAAGAACATCCATCCACAGAAGAATAACCAATTCATATCATAGAACAAATATTTGAATGTAGAATCTGCTACTTCACCTGCATTGCTATAATATACTTTTGCACCGAGGCGAGTTAAACCGATTACCATACCAGCAATCAATCCCCACATACCACCCTGGGCGGAAGTACGTTTCCAACAGATACCCAGTAAGAAAGCCGCAGCGATACCTGGTGCCAGTACGGATTGAACGTCCTGCAAATAAGTATAAAGTACATCGCCTACACTACGCATGATAGGAATCCAGAGAATACCTAAAATAACGATTACAACCGTTGCAACCTGACCGATACCTACCAGTTTCTTCTCCGGAGTTTCCGGTCTGAAACGTTTGTAGAAGTCGATAGTAAACAGCATGGCTGACGAGTTAAACAGAGATGCAAGAGAACTCATCAAGGCGGCAAGAATACCACATACTACCAAACCTTTCACACCGGCAGGAAGTAATTTGGCTACTAATGTCGGGAAAGCGGCATCAGCATTTGCTGTTCCGTTGGCCAGCATCGGCAAGAAACCTTCGCCACCGGCACCGATATATTTTTGATGTAATGCAAATGCGATCATACCAGGAATCAAGAAAAGGAATACAGGCAACAATTTCAGATAAGCACCGAAAATAGTACCACGACGAGCTTCCATTTCATTTTTACCTGAAAGTACACGTTGAACGATGAACTGGTCGGTACACCAGTACCAGAAACCGATAATAGCCGAACCGATCAAAGCGCCCAACCAAGGGAAGTTTGCATCATCATTGCTACGGATCAGGTTAGTCATTGTATCACCGTAATCATTTACGGTAACAGCCCCACAGACTCTCATCATTTCGTCCCATCCACCTAATTCTTTGAAGCCGAGTACCAGAATTATTAATGATCCTAGCAGTAGGATAGGGGTTTGAAGAACAGAAGTGTAAAGAACTGATTTCATACCACCGAAGATCGTATAAAGTGCAGTTAACACTACCAGACCGATAGCTGCAATCCAGAAGAAATCAATTCCCCAAAGCTCTTTGATACCGAATACTTGTTGGAATACAAGACCACCGGCATATACAGTCACAGCTACTTTGGTTAACACATAACTTACCAAAGAGATGACCGACAGGATGGTACGTGATTGAGGATTATAGCGGCGTTCCAGAAATTCCGGCATTGTATATACCATGCTTCGTGTGTAGAAGGGTACAAACACCCATCCCAGAATCAAGATCATCCATCCCTGAATTTCCCAGTGTGCCATAGCCATACCACTGGATGCACCGGCTCCTGCCAGTCCGATCAAGTGTTCCGAACCGATGTTGGATGCGAAAATAGAGGCACCGATCGCAAGCCATGTTGCGTCGCGTCCGCCCAAGAAATAATCTGCCGAGTCATTTTGTTTTTGTCTGACTACCCAAACAATAATACCGATCAGAGCCAGAAAAAAGACTCCGATTACTAGCCAATCTAATGCTTCCACAATAAATATGATTTATGAGTTAATATTATTTCTCTACAGAAAATTTGAAAATACATTCACTATTATAAGTTTGTCCCGGTTCCAGTACAACAGAAGGCCAGTCTGCCTTGTTAGGACTGTCAGGATAATGTTGTGTCTCCAGACACACAGAAGCACGTTGGTTGTAAACGATGCCTTTCTTTCCGGTTACGGTTCCGTCGAGGAAGTTTCCTGTGTAAACCTGTACACCCGGTTCGTTGGTATATACTTCCAGAGTAATACCGCTTTCAGGTGAGGTGAGTTTTGCAGCAACTTGCGAAAGATCTCCCTTTGTGTTGAGTACCCAGTTGTGGTCATATCCTTTTCCGTTCTTCAGTTGAACGAAATCGTAGTTGTCGATCTCTTTGCCTACAGCTTTCGGAGTGGTGAAGTCCATCGGAGTGTCTTTCACCGGAGCGATTTCGCCTGTAGTCATAAAGGTGCTGTCTACTGGGGTATAGTAGTCTGCGTTCACATACAATATATTGTCGGTTGAAGCTTTTGACGGATCACCAGCCAGGTTGAAGTAAGAGTGGTTGGTCATATTGATGATCGTCTTTTTATCGGTAGTTGCGCTATATTTGATGTCGATAGCGTTGTCTTCAGTCAGTTTGTAAGTCACTTTAGCTGTCACATTACCCGGGAAGTTTTCGTCTCCGTCCGGTGAGACAAGTGTCAGTTCCAGCGTTGTCGGATCAATCAGATTAGCTTCATAAACTTTGTATTGCCAACCTTTCGGACCTCCGTGCAGGCAGTGGCCGAAATTGTTTTGCGGCAGTTGGATCGTGTCACCGTCCAATGCGAAACGTCCTTGGTTGATACGGTTTGCATAGCGTCCGATAGAAGCACCGAAGTCGCTGGGTACATTAATATAGTCAGCAATGCTGTCAAAACCTAAAACTACATCTTGCATCTTACCGTTCTTGTCGGGTACCATGACAGACACGATACGTCCTCCGAAGTTAGTGATGCATACTTCCATGCCTGCCTTGTTCTTTAAGGTGTAAAGAGCTGTTTTGGCATTGTTCACTTCTGTTTGAAATTTTACCGGATCAAGACCGGACAAGGTCAGCTCGGAAGCCGGCTTGTTATTGCACGCAACCAGCATCAGCGCGGCAAATCCTGCAAGTAGAAAATGTTTTTTCATGGCTTTATTTTTAATGTAAATGAGATATTTATCTTATTTTGGGTGTAAAAGTAACACTTTTGTTTGGTGTATCAAATACACTCTTGTATGTTATGCAGCATAAACGGTATATTTTATGATTTCCCATACACCTTATTATATATATAAATGTACGCTTTCCATCCGTTTATTTTTCATATAATAGAGCGGGTTAATAGGTATTTTTTGATCTGGTTTCGTATTATAAATATCAGATACGGATGGAAAATTGTGCAAATGAATGGAATTTGATCCTTTTTGACCGATATACACCTGTTAATGATAAAATCGGGTACGGGGAAAATAGAGAATCTGATTATCTTTGCATTTTAACTATATATAATTTTTTATTGAGAACCATGAGAAGATACGCAAATTTATTGGCAGTATTAGCCTTGTCTACTAACCTTGCGCTTCATGCGCAAACTAATGAGTTGGTGATACAGACGAAGAAGCTGGGTGCAGAAATCCAACCTACTATGTACGGACTCTTTTTTGAGGACATCAACTATGCTGCCGACGGCGGACTTTATGCCGAACTGGTGAAGAATCGTTCCTTTGAATTTCCACAACACCTGATGGGATGGAAAACGTATGGAAAAGTATCCTTAATGAATGATGGCCCTTTTGAACGCAATCCGCATTACGTGCGCCTTTCTAACCCCGGACATGCACATAAACATACCGGATTGGATAACGAAGGTTTCTTTGGTATCGGTGTCAAGAAGGGGGAGGAGTATCGCTTCTCCGTTTGGGCGCGTTTGCCGCAAGGAAGTACGAAAGAAACATTGAGAATCGAACTTGTAGATACCCAATCAATGGGCGAACGTCAGGCGCTTGTCGCAGGGAATCTTACGATTGATTCTAAGGACTGGAAAAAATACCAGATAATCTTGAAGCCCGGCAGTACTCATCCGAAATCCGTACTTCGTATTTTCCTTACTTCCAAAGGAACAGTAGATTTGGAGCACGTCTCTCTTTTCCCGGTTGATACTTGGAAGGGACACGAAAATGGTCTTCGTAAAGATTTGGCACAAGCATTGGCGGATATTCATCCCGGAGTCTTTCGCTTTCCCGGTGGTTGCATTGTAGAAGGTACCGACCTGGAGACTCGTTACGACTGGAAAAAATCAGTTGGCCCGGTAGAGAACCGTCCCTTAAATGAAAATCGTTGGCAGTATACTTTTACTCACCGATTCTTCCCTGATTATTATCAAAGCTATGGATTGGGATTCTACGAATATTTCCTGCTGTCTGAAGAAATGGGTGCGGCACCTCTGCCGATTCTGAATTGCGGACTTTCCTGCCAATATCAGAATAATGATCCGAAAGCTCACGTAGCCGTTTGTGATTTGGATAACTATATTCAGGATGCACTCGATCTGATTGAGTTTGCTAATGGAGACGTGAATACCAAATGGGGAAAGGTACGTGCCGATATGGGACATCCTGCACCGTTTAACCTGAAGTTTGTCGGTATCGGTAACGAACAATGGGGAAAAGAATATCCCGAACGTCTCGAACCGTTTATCAAAGCCATTCGTAAAGCTCACCCGGAAATTAAAATAGTAGGTAGCTCCGGTCCGAATTCCGAAGGAAAAGAATTTGATTACTTGTGGCCTGAAATGAAACGTCTGAAAGCCGATTTGGTGGACGAACATTTTTATCGTCCCGAAAGTTGGTTCCTGGCACAAGGTGCCCGCTATGATAACTACGATCGTAAAGGTCCGAAAGTCTTTGCCGGCGAATATGCCTGCCATGGAAAAGGAAAGAAATGGAACCATTATCATGCTGCTTTGCTCGAAGCTGCTTTCATGACCGGATTGGAACGTAATGCTGACATCGTTCACATGGCTACCTATGCTCCGCTTTTCGCTCATGTGGAAGGATGGCAATGGCGTCCTGATATGATTTGGTTCGATAACCTGAATTCTGTACGTACCACTAGCTATTATGTACAACAATTGTATGCACAAAACAAAGGAACAAATGTACTTCCCCTTACCATGAACAAGAAAAATGTAACGGGAGCCGAAGGACAGAACGGACTCTTTGCCAGTGCTGTTTTCGATAAGGATAAGAATGAACTGATTGTAAAGGTTGCCAATACTTCCGCCACAATACAGCCAATTACCTTGAATTTTGAAGGATTAAAAAAACAAGATGTATTGTCTAATGGCCGTTGTATCAAACTTCGTTCGCTTGATTTGGATAAGGATAATACACTTGAACAACCTTTTGCCATTGTTCCGCAGGAAACTCCGGTATCTATTGAAGGCAACGTGTTTACTACCGAACTGGAACCCACTACGTTCGCGGTATATAAATTCACGAAGAAATAAGTAGAACTAATTAGATGTTACTAGATCAATAGGTTTTAGATTTTTGTTAATTGTAAAAAGTAAGGGCGGCTCCCATCACGGAAGCCGCCCTTCTTACTTATTTAATAACGAATAAATTCTTATTCCAGTCTACGAGAACCGTCACCGATTACTACGTCATACACTTTCGGGCTTCTGCCGAATTTAGCTTTGAAAGCAGCTTTTGTTTTTTCAACGAAGTTGTCATACAACTCATCCTTAACAAGGTTGATCGTACAACCACCGAAGCCACCACCCATTACGCGTGAACCGGTTACACCGTATTCTTTAGCGCAGTCATTCAGGAAGTCGAGTTCTTCGCAGCTTACTTCGTACAGCTTGCTCATGCCGTGATGAGTTTCGTACATCTTCTTACCTACAGTTTCGTAATCATCCTTTTCCAATGCCTCGCAAACATCGAGTACACGTTGGATTTCTTCGATTACATATTCTGCACGCATATAGTCTTCAGCGCTGATATCAGCTTTCGCTTCTTCCAGCATAGCCATCGTACAGTCGCGCAGGAATTCTACGTGCGGATGTTTTTTCTGGATAGCGGCAACAGCAGCTTCACAGCTTTGGCGACGCTTGTTGTAAGCAGAAGAAGCCAGTTCGTGTTTAACCACTGAATCCATCAGAACCAGACGATAGCCTTCCGGATGGAATGGGAAATACTGATATTCCAGTGAACGGCAATCCAGACGGATCAAGCTGCCTGCTTTACCGAACACAGAAGCAAACTGGTCCATGATACCGCAGTTAACACCGCAGTAGTTGTGTTCTGTTGCCTGGCCCACTTTAGCCAATTCAAATTTATCTATTTTGTTTTCACCGAACAGTTCGTTCAATGCGAAAGCATACGTACTTTCCAAAGCAGCAGAAGAAGACATACCTGCACCCAGAGGCACATCACCTGCAAAAGCAGTATTGAATCCCTTCACGTCAACGCCACGTTTAATCATTTCACGGCATACACCGAAAATATATCTTGCCCAGCTGGCACGTGGAGCATCCTCTTCGTTCAGACCAAATTCTACATAGTCTTTCAAGTCGATAGAGTAAGCTTTAACCTTATCAGTGCCGTTTGGTTTGATTTCAGCAATCATGCCTTTGTCTACGGCTCCCGGAAATACGAATCCACCGTTGTAGTCAGTGTGTTCACCGATCAGGTTGATACGGCCCGGAGAAGCATATAAAAATCCAGTAGTTCCGTCAAAGTGTTTAATGAAGCGACTTCTTACGTATTCTGTATCCATGATATTTATATTTTAAAGGTGAATAATAATAATAATAATATAGAGATTTCTGATTTATGATTTCTGAATTATGAGCAATTCAGAAATCATAAATCAGAAATCGAAAATTATTCCACAGGAATATCCTTGTTTACATTTTTGCAACCTACTAGGCCGTAGAACAGCAGGTAAGCAAGTGCGGCGATGATAACCCAGTAGCTAGGCATGAAACCGGCGATGTCAGCCACCCAACCTTGGATAACAGGCAGGATACCTCCACCACAAACCAGTACCATAAACAGACCGGAAGCAGCAGCCAGATATTTTCCTAGTCCTTCTACTGCAAGGTTGAAAATACCACCCCACATGATAGAAGTACAAAGACCTACTAATACCAAATACATAGCGTTGATAGGTACTTCAGCAAAACCGAATGACAAACCGCCGGTAGCACTCTGTTGAAGTACAGGCAGGTTAACCAATGTTCCGGTAGAAGAGAAGATAGCAAGGAATACTAAAATCAAACCCAGTGCAGATGTAAACGTAAGCATCGCTTTACTGGAAATTTTAGCACCGAGTGATGCGCCTGCCAGACGGCCGATCAACATTAAGAACCAATAAGTTCCTACCACGAAACCTGAAATAGTAGAAGCGATACCTGCTCCGCCTTTTTCTACAGGGTCTGTCAGGAATAGATTCAAAGTACCCGGTACACCAACTTCAATACCTACATATACAAAGATTGCAATAGCTCCCAAGATGAAATGACGGAACTTTAAAGCACCCTTCATCAATTTGCCGATAGGCTCTGTTGCAGCATTGGCATTAGGTTCGGGGATTTGTACAAACAGAAGTACGAAGAATGCGAAAGCGAACACAGCCATAGCAGTGTACATCACAGGGAATATTTGAGAAATAGTAGCTTTTTCGATAGATCCGGCGATCAGGATACCTACAAACATCGGAGTAATGGTAGCCATTACAGAGTTGAAAGATCCACCTACCTGGATAAGCTGGTTACCTTTGTTACCTTCGCCACCCAGTTTGTTCAACATCGGGTTTACAACAGTGTTAAGCAAACACATAGAGAAACCTGCTACGAATGCACCAATCAAATAAACGGCAAATGCCATTTCCGGGCTTGAATGACCGGATAAGAATTGGATACCTACGCCAATGAAACCGATAGCTACTGCGATCAGTGCTGTTTTCTTATAACCCACGCGTTGCAACAGGATACCGCTCGGAATACCCATTACTGCGTATGCAATAAAGTTTCCGAAGTTTCCCAGCATACCTAATGCGTTTGATACGTCAAACTGGTTTTTCAACACGATACCCATAGGAGCAGCGAGGTTGGTAACAAATGAAATCATACCAAAAAGGAAAATCATCGTAATGATTGCAATGATTTTACCGTTCTTTTTTTCTTGTGTCATGGTTCAAAAAAAATGTTAGTTTATAAAATTAGGTTAGTTGTTTTTTCAAATCTTATTCTTCCACAGCAAACTTGTAGACAGTGATCTGTTGGTATTCATCACCCGGCAGCAAAGTAGCCGATGGGAAATGCGGTTTGTTCGGGGTATCCGGGAAACACTGTGCTTCAAAGCAGATAGCGCTTCTTGCAGGGAATGTAGCTCCGTGTGCGCCTTCAAATCCATTCAGCCAGTTGCCTGTATAGAGTTGCACGCCGGCTTCGGTGGTATACACTTCCATGATACGGCCGCTTTTTGGGTCTTTGCAAGTAGCAGCCAGGTCGAGTGAGCCGCTCTCTATCTTGTTCAGTACATAGCAGTGGTCGTAACCGGCACCGAAAATCAGTTGCTGGAATTTGTCATTGATACGTTCGCCTACGGTATGCGGAGTGCGGAAATCCATCGGAGTACCCTCTACTTTGGCAATTTCGCCTGTTGGGATAGAAACTTCGTCGATAGGCGTATAGAAATCAGCGTTAATAGTAACGATGTGGTCGTTGACGGTAGGAGTAGGAGTGGAGATACCGGCGAGGTTGAAGAAACCGTGGTTAGTCAGATTAACGACTGTGGCTTTGTCGGTTGTTGCGCGGTATTCGATAGTCAGTGCGTTTACTTCGTTTTCCAGGCGGTAGGTCATTTCTACTTCCAGGTTGCCGGGGAATCCTTCTTCGCCATCGGCAGAAACATAGTTGAATTGCACTGTGCTCTCGTCAAGTTGTATAGCGTCCCATACACGAGCGTGGAAACCGGTAGGTCCTCCGTGCAGGGAGTTAGGTCCGTTGTTGATTGTGAGTTCATGTTCTTCGCCGAACAGAGTGAATTTTCCTTTGGCGATGCGGTTGCCGTAGCGTCCGATAGTAGTGCTTAGGAAAGGTTCCGGGCTGTTGATGACGTGGTCGATGCTGTCGTGTCCGAGGATTACATTGGCATACTTACCGTTTTTGTCCGGTACCATGATAGAAAGAATGGCGCATCCGTAATTTGTTACAGCTACTTCCATTCCCTTTGTGTTTTTGAGGATAAATAAATCAGTTTTCTTATCATTTATATCCTTTTGGAAATCTTTCCGGCTGAGCCCTGATAGATTCCCTTCTGTTGGGAATGTGTTATTCATGTCTGGTATTATTAAAAATTTCCTGCAAATAAAGGGAAATTCTTTCTTACTCACAAATTATTCCGACTAAATATAACAGGTACTTTAGGAAAGTTTAGCTTTATTACTTCATGTTTTTTTCGGAAATGACAAAAGTCTTGCCGTTAATACAGAATTGGAATTGAAAAATATTCGATATAAAAACGAAAGAATCTTTCTTAAATGAATTTTCATCCTCCTTTTCTTAAAAACTGAACAATTTTTTGTATGTTTGTTCCCGGATTGTAACAATCCGAGCGAATTTAATCTAGGTTTATAACAAGAAAAACAAAAATGTATCCATTAAAATTCGAACCAATTCTGAAGCAGACGCTTTGGGGGGGCGACAAAATTATTCCGTTCAAGCATTTGAACTCTGACTTGAAAGGAGTAGGAGAAAGCTGGGAGATTTCTGGCGTTGAGGACAATGAATCCGTAGTGGCTAATGGCCCGGATAAAGGTTTAACCTTAGCCGATATGGTAAGAAAGTATCGTGAGGAACTGGTTGGTGAAGCGAATTATGCCCGTTTCGGCAACAAATTTCCGTTGCTCATTAAGTTCATCGACGCCAAACAGGATTTGTCAATCCAGGTACACCCAACAGATGAGTTGGCGAAGAAACGCCATAATTCGATGGGAAAAACCGAGATGTGGTATGTGGTAGATGCCGACAAAGGAGCTAAATTGCGTTCAGGATTCTCTGAACAGATTACCCCGAAAGAATATAAAGAACGCGTGTTGAACAATACGATTACCGACGTATTGCAGGAATATGAGATCCATCCGGGTGATGTGTTTTTCCTTCCTGCCGGACGCGTACACAGCATCGGGGCAGGTTCTTTCATCGCCGAGATTCAGCAAACCTCTGATATTACTTACCGTATCTACGACTTTAACCGTAAAGATGCGAATGGTAAAACCCGCGAACTTCACACCGACTTAGCCCGTGAAGCCATCAACTACGAAGTGTTGGATGACTATCGCACTAAATACGAACCGCTGAAAGACGAACCGGTAGAACTGGTTGCCTGCACCTACTTCACGACTTCTCTGTATGACATGACTGAAGAAATCAGTTGCGACTATTCCGAACTCGATTCATTCGTGATCTTTATCTGTATGGAAGGATCCTGCAAGATGAGAGACAATGAAGGCAATGAACTGACTGTTAGTGCTGGAGAATCTATTTTGTTGCCTGCAACTACACAAGACATCACAATCACTCCTGAAGGAGGAAATGTGAAATTGTTGGAAACATACGTATAAAACTAGGAAACAGGAAGTATAAAGGGGCATTCTTTTGAAGGATGTCCCTTATTATTTGGCAAAGTGGAAAAATTGGCAATAAAATGTGTAGAATGTTATGCATTATCCATGAAATCGATGATGAGAGCCATCATTTTTAGAAGTCTTTTTTCCAAATCAATATTGGAAGTGCTACTTCCTCCATGGGTGTTGTTGTTTCTTGTAGAGTTTAATTCCAATAATGTCATGAAATGTCGGTTTGTGGTACGGGCAAACATCCATGAACCAATGCGTGCGTATGGTGTCAGTTCTAACTCTTTTTCTTTATGAGTACCTTGTGTTTGTTGAATCAAATTGCCCTTCCAGGTTTTATCATATATCATTTTTAGCTTTTCAGAACAATTAATATCATTTCCGTTTATATCTTCGCAATAAATATCCTTTTTGTTTTTGATTTTGATATACATATCAGGGCTTGGTTCTGCAAAAAGTTCTAGAATCTGATAATATGACAAGTAAGCATATCGTAGATATCTTTCATCAAAGCGGTAATTTGTTAACATGATCCATGCTATTTCTATTTGTTCCCTTATATTATCAAGCATCTTTTTTCTAATAGGAACACTTATTGTGCTTGTTTTATCGTTTAATCTGTCCAAAATCTTTTTTTCATTTTCTGCCACTTTCTTGAGAAAATGACTTTTAGAGATTGCATTGACAGATTGTTTTAATAACTCTTCCAGTTTTTCTTTAGAGCAACTTTTATCAAAAATAGATTCTTTAGTGATATAAGCAAATACATTTTTGTTTAAAGTATATTGTAGGTTCCATGCCTTATTGGAGGCTGTCACGATGATAATTTGGATTCCCTTATTAAGTGTTTGCAACATATTGATAACATCAAAGCTGGAGAAGTCTGTTTTCTTGTTAAAGTCATCTTGCAGTAGCCGGATGTCAAGTAATACTAAATGGTATGGTTCAAACGGTTTTTCTTCAATCGTCTCCTTTACTTTTGGAAGTAAGGCTTCTTTGGTGTCAGATGCATAATCAAAGCCTTTCAGCGTATTTACTTCAATGTTGGAGTAGTGGGAAAATAGTCTCTTATAAAGTTCACCCCATCCTTTATCTGCTTCATCATCAATAATAAGAATGCGTTTTTTTTCCGACTCTGATTCTGATGGATATGGAGGATAATCAATCGTTACTTTATCGCCGCACTCGGGGTGTTGTGATGTAACATACCTGTAATATAAATTCCTTTCAATATGATTTTCTATAGCCGATTTGATATTCAGACATTTAGACCATTGGTAGAGAGACCACTCGCTTGTTATAGAATGATGGGAAAGATAGTTGTTAGGTTGAGGTATATGAGTTTTTTTTAGATATCCTTCATAATTTTCCAGATGTTTATAGGTATGAATATTGTCAATGACATTTTTCACTTTTTCTTTAGAATAAGGTAAAAGTTCCACCGCCGGAGTCTGTAGAATGGAGGAATAATCTGAAAGACGTAATAATTCGGTGATATTTTCTGAACCAATTAAGAAAATGGGCAGCTTTCCTACTCCTTCGCCTCTGGTTATAATACGTATATAGTGTGCCATCTGAAGTCCTTGCAATTCTATAGCATTATCAGATAATGTGTTCATAATGAAAATGGCTGTGATTTCTTCTTTGTTGTAGCTTTCTGATAAG
Source organism: Bacteroides sp. AM16-13 (assembly GCF_003602705.1). Taxonomy (NCBI): domain Bacteria; kingdom Pseudomonadati; phylum Bacteroidota; class Bacteroidia; order Bacteroidales; family Bacteroidaceae; genus Bacteroides; species Bacteroides sp. AM16-13. Next base: position 32,207 of record NZ_QTLK01000001.1, on the reverse strand, counting down.
TCATTGAATGTCAGATAAAATCTTTCATCAACAGTGTGTCCGGAAGTGGCTAAACGGATGTTTTGAAAATAATCAAGTTGAGAAAATACATTTTCTTTATAGTAAATCAAGGCAGGTTTCATATTTTTTGTTTTATAAGTGAGGATATACTATTAATCTGTTCGCGTAATAGGGTCGGATTATACCCTTTATCTTCATGCACACATTCGGTTAACGAAGCATCGTTGGCTAATTCTAATACATAACTGTCTAAATCAAGTTCTGAATATGTCTGCGTGTCGTCTTCAGCTTCAAGCCATTCTATCAATTTATTTCTTGTGTTCATTAATATGGCAACTTCATAATCTTCTCCGAATTCTATTTTTTCAAGTATCAGCGGATTTTCTGCTTTTATATCTTGCACTATGCATGGCAATGCCTGTGTGTAAAATTTGTCGACGCTCAGTTGCAATACATTATCACTCATGTAGGAGTAGGAATAACGTCCGGAAAAGAAAATTAGTGGAATACTGTTTTTCCGGCATATCTTTTTTAGCTGATCTTCTATTTTTTCCACAAATGTGTGGTGGCAACAAATGATTGCATACTTCGCAATATGGGATGTCTCTTTGTTGGAACGAATTTCTTCAATAAAAGAAGTACATTCGTTCCCTGTCAGGATGTGAAGCTGGTCACAGTTCTTCAATATGTTGTTTACTTCCTTATTTATTGAAGCAAGCTCTTCTCGCCGTGTTTTCTTTTCATCTATAATTAGGATTTTCATAAGCATAATGTTTATATATACGGATTCGGTGAGTGAATCCCTTTACTCCATCTAAAAGTAAAGGTTCTGCTATTGTCCGATCAGACTGAATACTATTTAAATACTTGATGCGGAATACTCCATCTTTACATTGTGCTTCCACATACCAGTCGCATAAGTTTATCATTTTTCTTTTCCATTCACAAAAATCTCCTGATTCAATTTCCTGCATCAGTTGTTGGTGAGTGGCGTAATAATTCGAATCTTGTTGACTAAGTAAGATGTCTACATAATCAGAACCAAGGTCTTCTACTTTTACGAGAATGTTGGGAAACTGCTTCCTTTGTGCCATGTCATGTAGTATGTCGGATAGAATATTACGTATCATATATACGTTTGTGTATAATTTGGTGTCTGTTAGTTCAAAAGTAACATGAAAATCGAAATTTAAATATTGCTTGACTAGTTCTCGCAGAAGTTTCTTTAGTTGATGTGTCTCCAGCCTGAACTGAAATTCAGACTTAAATAGTTCTACGATATCACTGAAATAGTTCAATTTTACATTTTTTGCTATTTCGCGTTTATTTTCCGGAATCGGGCAATCGAAAGGAGAACGTTCCGGATGTTCAGAACACCATGCTTTTAGCCATGAAGAACTCCATCCGGATTTTATTTTATATTGCCCCCATCCTCTGTTGTTGAGGGGATTATGTAGAAAACCGTAAAAACAGTAAAAAAGATTCTTATCTATTGTTTTAAAACGTTCGGTTATCTCTTTAAATGCAATTTGTTCCTTTCGGATAAAATCCTCATATCCTTCAAATTTGCAATTGTCAGCATTTCCATCCCAGATATGAGTGATAAATTTGAGCGGATCGTTTTTGCTGAAATTCTCATATAAAAAGGATGGTAGTAGTGTGGCATTGTGTATTTGTTCCTTAAAGACAGTCTGTGTGGGAGTATCAGATGCTTTTAAAGTTAAACAAGACAGAGCTTTGGTAAGTGAAGTATAGAGGGGTGTGTCTTTTAGCAGGTGTATGTTGATGTTTGTACTAATTGTTTTATACCATTTATTTAGCTCTTCTATACTTAATTTAGAGTTCTGTACCGCATCACAGAAGTCGAGTATATTCTTTTTCCATTCTTTCCACTGAGGAATATATAAGTAAATAAATTTATTTTGCAATGTTTTATAAGTAGTATCACCATTTCCTTTTATCATCCGCATATATTGGATTTTTCCACTTAAATAGTTGGATAATTGAGGAATGTCAGAACAGTTGTCTTTCGTTTTCTTTATATCTGAATCGAGATACATCTGCGCGCGTTCGTATCCATATCGTTCCCATAAATATAAATATAACCGAATCTCTTTGACATACGATTTTGAGACATTTACCTTTTCATTGATCGTTAAGCCGCAAACAGTCTGTCTGTAGCCTCTGCCTTCTGCTCTGGTTTTGGAAGGTTGAATTTGGAAGTTCTGTCCCGAAATGATCCTGACTAGTTCTTGCTGGAACTCTGTGTTGTTTGCGATGTCCTGATAGGATGAAAAAGTTATATCATCTGCATAGCGTGTATATCTAGCACTGAATCTTTTGGCAAGTCCGGTAAGTTTACGATCCAGACGCAGACTTACAATGTTAGATAAAATGGGAGAAGTCGGTGCGCCTTGAGGTAAGAAGGCTCTGTTGCCGTCATTAGTACAACATATATTGGCAATACAATAAGCTATTCTTTCTTTATCTCCATTCAGATTGAATGGAGGTAATGTAAGACAGGCCTTTACCCGATAAAGAGAAATAGAAGTAAAAAAGTCTTTTAAATCTAAATGAAAAACATAAGGCATTCTTACATGTGGTTTTGCTGCGTCACCTATGTTTTGTCCCAAAATAAAACCCTTAGCGGAAGGATGAGGGTGATAGAGACTGGACAGGATAAAGTTCAGACATATTTGCAGACGTTTTAAATCTTTTATGGGTGCTTGTATTTCACGTGTTTTTCCGCTTTTTTTAGGAATTAAAAACTTGTAATATGCATCTTTAGCCAATTTATAATTACTAAAATAGGTCACGTCTTTTAGTGGAATTCTTTTATGTACACCTTTGCATAAGTATGACCAAACCTCATTCATCAGTTTAGTCAAATCTGCAACAGTCTTTATATCTTGAAAAGACTGAGCTACTTGCTGACGTATCTTAATTTCTTGCTCTGTCATTAATAGAGGAAAGTATACTAAAAAATTCTTTATGTATAAACGAGCACGCAGAGCAGTCTGCGACTACGGCAAATGATAAAACCTATAGTCTTCCGAAGAAGACATCAAGCCGATCTGTTAATTTCTTAACCAGCTTGCTAAATTCAATTTATGTAATAGCATACTTTCCTTGCTGCAAAGATAAGATTTTCGTTTGAAATAGGAAAGAATTAGAAAGTTTTTCGTTCTTTTGCCACTTGCCAAATGGCATAATATACCAAATAATTAATGATGTAATGAGGAACAAAAATGGATTTAGCCGGTGTGCGGAATTCTACATCGGTCGTTTGCGAAAGGAGGGACGGCATTCTACGGCGCATGTCTACAAGAATGCCCTCTTTTCTTTCAGCAAATTTTGCGGCACGTCTAACGTGTCGTTCAGACTGGTCACCCGTGAGCGTTTACGGCGTTACGGTCAGTATCTTTATGAGTGTGGCTTGAAGCCCAATACGATTTCTACGTATATGCGTATGCTTCGTAGTATCTATAACCGTGGAGTGGAAGCGGGCAGTGCGCCATACGTGCCGCGACTGTTTCATGATGTTTATACAGGTGTGGATGTCCGCCAGAAAAAGGCTCTGCCTGCTACGGAATTGCATAAGCTTCTGTATGAAGATCCAAAATCGGAGCGTTTACGTCGTACGCAAGCTATCGCTGCCTTGATGTTTCAGTTTTGTGGAATGTCATTTGCCGATTTAGCCCATTTGGAGAAGTCGGCTTTGAATCAGAATGTGTTGCGATACAACCGTATCAAAACCAAAACTCCGATGAGCGTGGAAGTGCTGAATACAGCAAAGGAAATGATTAACCAGCTCCGTAGTAAGGAAAGTTCTCACCCCGATTGTCCGGATTATCTGTTTGATATTCTTCGTGGGGATAAGAAACGGAAAGATGAAAGAGGTTATCGGGAATATCAGTCCGCTCTTCGTCGATTTAATAATAATCTGAAGGATTTGGCAAGAACCTTGCATTTGCAATCTCCTGTCACTTCCTATACGCTTCGTCATTCCTGGGCAATGACTGCGAAGTATCGGGGAGTCTCCATTGAAATGATTAGTGAATCATTGGGCCATAAATCTATAAAAACCACACAAATCTATTTGAAAGGCTTTGAGCTTAAAGAACGTACGGAGGTAAATAAAGGGAATTTATCTTACGTAAGAAACTGTTGTGTAGGCAGAAATAAAAGTGTAAAGTTCTAATAATCAGGACTGATATATGTGTGTTACTTCTTAGGTAACGGAACTTAAATTTGACGCAAAGATAGACAAAAACATAAATAGTAAGCAAATATTCTTCCATTTTTTTTCGTTTTATCTAAAATATAGGAAAAAAACTATCCGAACATGAAATAAGATTATTTTCATGCCCTATACTTTTTATTGCCTAATCTCTGAATTCTTCCCGTTGAGTATTAGGCTGTTTCCTTCTTATGCCCTATTTCTATATGTGATTTCCATTTTTTGTTGAGATGTGTGTCCTGTGTATGTATTGTCCGTTACCTAAGAAGTAACGGAAGAACATGAGGTAAAAAACATGATTTTAACAAAGCCGAAATCAATTAGTGCTGGGCCTAGCGATGGGACAGGGGAAGGCGTAGCACACTCTAAACGCTGGTATGTTGCTCTGGTTCGTATGCATCATGAGAAGAAAGTAGCCGAACGTTTAGATAAAATAGGGATTGAGAATTTTGTTCCTGTTCAGCAGGAAATTCATCAGTGGAGTGACCGGCGCAAGATGGTTGAGTCTGTCCTTCTTCCAATGATGGTGTTTGTACACGTTAATCCGAAAGAACGCAAAGAAGTTTTAAGTTTTTCTACAGTGAGCCGTTATATGGTGATGCGTGGTGAGAGCTCTCCAGCGGTGATTCCAGATGAGCAGATGGCTCGTTTTCGTTTCATGCTCGACTATTCAGAGGAAGCTATTTGTATGAACAGCTCTCCTTTGGCACGTGGTGAGAAGGTTCGTGTTGTGAAAGGACCTCTGACCGGGCTGGTTGGTGAACTGGTTAATGTAGATGGCAAAAGCAAGATTGCCGTCCGGCTGAATATGCTGGGATGCGCTTGCGTGAATATGCCTATTGGTTATGTCGAAGCTATCTGCGAGAAAAACTAGTACTCGTCATCATTTATCCACAAATTACATGAATATGAAGTTTTCTTGTGCTTTTGCACTGATATTCTCTTTCTTCTTCTTTTCAGCTTGTCAATCCTATAAGAAAGTACCTTATTTGCAGGATGCGGAGGTTTTGAAACAGGTGAATACGCAAGTTTCCCCTGTTCAGGACGCCAGGTTGATACCGGGAGATGAGGTTTCCATTCTTGTTTCTACTTCCGATCCGGTTGTTTCGCAGCCATTCAATGCACAAGGCAGTACCTTTTTGTTGGATGACCAGGGAAATATCAATTATCCGGTTTTAGGTAAACTCCCTTTAAACGGATTAACGAGTCGCGAAGCTGAAAACCTGATAACGGAGCGACTGAAATCTTACGTGAAAGAAAGACCTACGGTAGTAGTCCGCATGTCCGGTTTTAAAGTTTCGGTTTTGGGAGAAGTGGCCTCTCCGGGTGTTTATCCGGTGGTGAATGAGCAGATCAATGTACTCGAAGCCCTTGCCATGGCAGGAGATTTGACCATTTATGGTGTTCGTGATAATGTGAAACTAATCCGCGAAGACAAGAACGGGCATAAACAGTTTGTTACACTCAATCTGAACGACGCGGATTTGTTATTATCTCCTTACTATCAGTTGCAACAGAATGACATCCTGTATGTCACTCCCAATAAAACCAAAGCACAGAGCGCGGACATCGGAACAAGTACCACGATGTGGATTTCGGGATTTTCTATCTTAGTGTCTATTGCCAGTCTGCTGGTCAATATACTTAGATGATCCTTACAACTCTCCATATTCTTTGATACAGTTAAAACACGGACATTCCTTCATCGGATTTAAATCATGATGGCCTACAATCAATGCTTTGGGGAATCTTTTCCTCAATTCGCGGAGCAAAGCGAGCAAGGAACCTCGTTGCGCCAATGTACGTGTGTCTTGGGGACGTCCGGCAATATCCAGCCCTCCTTCGTAACAAATACCTATCGAATGGGTGTTATGGTCACGGCAGTGTGCCCCGACCTTTTCCAGAGGACGGCCCTGGCAAATTTCTCCATCGCGGGTGATGTAGAAATGGTAACCAATGTCACGGAACCCACGGTGTTGGATATGATCTTGTCGGCAAGCCTCCGCCGAAAGGAATTTTCCTTCCGGCGTGGCACTGCAATGAATGATAATCAGCGTAATGGTGCGCATGAGCTACATACAACTTTGTACTCCAATCAGGCCTCCGATAGCGGTGGCAACGGTGATAATCACTTTGATAATGAAGCTCCATACGGAGCGGGGAGAAGATGAATTACTCATAAATAAGAGGTTTTAAATAAATTAATAATATTCCCTTAGGCAGCCGGGTCAGGTGCTTCACCGCTTCCGCCCGGATTCGGATTCGGCGTATTGCCTGAATCGGAATCTCCACCAGGGGTGGTTGGTTTCTGATACTCCGCTTGCTGCTTCAGTTGACTGTCGAGTTTCAGGTTGGTAGTCGACAAATTACCGGTGGCACGAGCTTTAAGGCGCATACCAGTGATGTTTTTCTCTAACGAAAAATCTTCCAGTGTTTCAGCCGCCTTACTTCGGATGCCTACCCCAAAGATGGCAAGGTCGTCGATTTTCACGCATTTGCCGTCGAGCAGCAATTCTTTGATGCAGTCTACCATGTCAGAAAGTACACCTTTGATGACACCACCGGAATACGGTGAATTGTGTTTCGACATGTGTTCGGCAAGCTTGGCCAAATCAAACGTCTCGTCGCTTACCGCACGGGCGAACCACTTGCCTGCATTCAGGCCTTTCTGCTGTTGGTTTTGATAAATTTTGTAACGAATCATAAAACAATAAATTAAAGGGTTAAACATATTGTCCGGGGATTCTTTTCCCCTTCCGACAATACAAAGATACTACCCTGAAATATCGATAAATCAATTGTTTGCGATTGCACACGATTGTTGTCAATTATATGTCGTAATGGTCGTTTATTCAATGGAAAAGCGTTGGTTATGTGGTACTATTTTGTTATTTTTGTAACTGTAAATCAAAATTTTATCCATTATGACCGAATTCAAAATACGTGCCTATGGGCGCATGGAACTGGCGCAACTTTATTCTCCGACACTTACCGACATTGCTGCTTATCGAAAAATGAAGAAATGGATCTCTTTATGTCCCGGACTTCTGCAACGTCTGTACGACTTAGGGTACGAATCAAAGCGTCGCTCATTCACACCGTTGGAGGTGAGAGTGATTGTGGACGCTTTGGGAGAACCTTGAAGAAGTTGAGAGTTGAGAATTGAGAGTTGAGAGTTGAAAAATGAAAGTGGGAGATGGAGAGAGGAATAGAGGCGGTTTGTGTGGGATAAAGCGGTGCTTTATGGTTGCTAAACCTATGCTTTACGAACGCTAAAGCGATGCTTTATTAAAATACAAGAAATACACTTTTACCCCCCTCTCCCTAACACACGCACACGTGCGTGCGTGTATAGATGCCTTTATCGTCTGCGTTGGTAAACAATCCTTTTTTAATCAGACGGTTCAACCAGCCGAAAGCAGTGTTAGGTTTGATTTTCATGGTTGTAGCCTGTTCCGACAGCTGTGCACGGGTGAATTGGTTGCCCATTGCTTCGAAAAGTGCATCCCGGTCGGCATTGGCTCTGTGTTTGACTTCTGTGGAAGGAAGAAAAGACAAGATATGCGTGGCATGACGATAAAGCGGAGTTACAAGTTCCAGAACCGCATGAAAATCTTCGGCGGTGATCGTTACATCCCAACGGGTGATAATGCCGTCTTTGATATTATCAGTGGCAATCTCCTTATCAGGAGTAAGCAGATGGATAGAAGAATTCTTGAATTGGTAAGGTTGATCACATTCCAATGCACGTATCATAGCTACTTCTGCCATGATACGGCACGTGTTGACAGCCAGTCGGGCGATGGAACTGCTCATTTCGTTGTCGTTGGCAAGTCCCGAACGGAAGAACAAATCGGAAAAGAGAGCGTTGAACTCTTGCTTTTGCTCGTCGGTGAGCCGGAGCGTATGGACTCCATGTGTTTTCATCAGGTCGAGTTGCTTTTTCCATTCCAGGCCTATGTCTGTGAAGATAGCTTCCAGATCGGCTTCGCCACTTTCAAACTGATTGATCCATGCCCATATACCATGCATGTAATAAAACAGTTGGCGCGAGAACAAGCCGTTCTCTGTCGAGGGAATAAGTGGTTTCACTTGTGCGGGCGTACCGGAAAGCAGGACGGACAGATAGCTTTTCTTTACTTCCCGGTATTCCTGGTCGGTACGCCGGTTGTACGACAAACGGTCATGGTCGAACGCTTTGCGGAGCGTGTCGCTCCAGTGTCCGTATTCCGAGCCGATGGCAGCAGAAATAGTATCTGCTTCCGTTTCGCAGATAAGTCCTGTGCCGTTGGCATCCATGATATTTTGCAGAATACCTGTTCCGGTGTTATTGCCCGAGATGAGAAACATTCTGTTTTTGGGCATTTGGGGAGCTTCCACTTTGCTACGCTCTTTTCCCATGACGTCGTAGGCGGCTTTCTCTTTTTTGTAAGCCTTGACCTCTGCCGCTACTTGCTGGCGGATCTCGTCATGGATAGGTTCGACGAGCAGACGGATAAGCGAAAGAATTCCCTTACCCGAGGCAGAAGGAGCCACGATGAAACTTTGCAGGCAAGGAGACTGGAGTTTGCCAGCGTATGGACATCTCACATATCGTTCCATGCTGGCACCTATGGCAGTCAATGCTCCGAGCAGCATGACGTCACGCTGGGTAGGGCTGGTGGCATAGCTCATGATGAGCAAGAGGATTTTCGGCCAGTCCGCTTCGGGGAAAGTAGGCAATGGCTGGTTGGGGTCACTACCGTTCAGCAGCTCTTCGGATTCGTCCGGTTCGTCATTCTCCACCTTATTATATACGTGTGCGTGTGTGAGAACTTTGGATGGTGTATTTTCCGTATTTTCTGTATTTCTACGGTTGTTCATAACTTCCGTATTACAGAGTTTCACATTTGCCGTCTCGGCAAGATGGAAAGCTGTACCCAGGTGCACTTCCCCATGTCGGGTAGTGAGAGCATTGGAGAATATCCGTTCGGCATGTTCACGTTGGTACTTGGCGGACATCCGGCACAAACGGTGGAAAAACTCGCGTCCCGCTTCTCCGCAATCCGTTGCGATGGCAAACGCCAGTTGTACATATTCAGCATAGGTAGGAGCAATATCCGCTCCTGCAGTTTCAACCGCTTCAGTGAGGCGGCGTAAAGATTCAATATCAGTCATTTTTTTGATTTATGATTTATGATTTATAATTTATGATTTATGGTTATTCGTTGGTGGCTCTAAATAATGCTCCCGGGTCATGGCAAAGGAAGCAGGATCTCACAATGTCTTTACCGGAAAAGTCCACGCCTTTTTTCTTTTCTCCGAAAGGAGGAGGTGTTTCTGTACCATAGATCATCACAGTGTATAACATTGCTAACTTCATTTTTTCCGTAATACAGTTTGCGTCATCGACCGTGGGTAAATGATTATAGGGTATGAAGGCTTTTACGCCTCGTCCGCTAGGACTGATAAACGTGAGCACAGGGTGGAGGAGAGGATCATTGAACAACGTCTTACGCATCTCCACTGCTTCCTGATAGGAGGTGAGGTAGTCTATATCTACTACTGTTAGGAGGGAAGGACCTATGAGGCATTTGCTGCTGCGACGCGAGAATGTACCACAGGGAGTCACGTATGGTAATAGTGATGCTTTTGCCGTCCGTATATCTTCGGAGTTGCGTACTTGTTCGGTCAGAACTTTGAGATTCTCGTTGCAGGTAATCATTTGAAAGACTTGCTCTACGGAGACTTCGCAGCAGGGAATAAGCGTAGGAGGAGTAACTAATTGTCCGTGTTCGTCTTTAATGGGCGCAATGGGAGGCATGAAATAAGACATTCTAAAATCGTTTGTCATAACGTATCTAATTATTTGATTATCGCCTTGAATTTTCAAAACGCGGGGCGAAGGTAGGAATAGCTTTTAAATCAACTGTTCTGACATATCAGAACAGTTATAGGTAGAATCATGTATTATTTAATAACTTTAACAATTAACAGAATTACAAAAATGAAAAAGTACTCTCATGTAGCACTCGGTCTTTTCATCGCCGAGCAGTTTAAGAAAGCAGGTGTGAAGATAGCTCCCATGTGCGCTGAAATAGGCTTGGGCAAAGCTGTCTACTATGCAAAGGTTATAAAAGGGGAGACGTTCGTTTAAGCCATTTCACCCGTCTTTTGGCTTACTTCTATGACTGTCATACCAAAGAGGAATTTCGAGCCAAAGCAATTGAATGGGTCGACCGTTATATTGATTATCGTGAGAAACACGGGTGATGGGAAAGAAATTTAATCAGTTGATAATAAAATAATGCAGGAAGTCCAACGTTTCAATAAAGTCCTAAAATCTTTTGTCCTTCTAGGGGACATCATCTTATTGAACTTGCTGTTATGGATGTTTACTTCGATCTGGGAAAACCGGTCTCCATTTGAGTATTCAATGCCTCTTCTCCAGAACATGGCTCTGATGACTTTATGTTATCTGGTTTGCAACATCCGTTCAGGAGTGATCCTTCATCGTCCGGTGGTTCGCCCGGAACAAATTATGCTTCGGGTGGCCCGGAATATGATTCCTTTTGTGTTGATAGTCTTTGGGCTTTCATACATATTCCATTTTGAATGTGTCAATCTGCGTCAGTTAGGGGTATTTTATATAGTTCTCATTATCGTTATCATTTCCTATCGTCTGACGTTCCGATCTATTCTGGAGCTTTATCGCAAAAGTGGGAAAAATGTCCGAAAGGTAGTGCTGGTGGGTAGCCATGAAAATATGCAGGAACTTTATCATTCCATGACGGATGATCCGACATCCGGGTATCGTGTATTGGGATATTTTGAAGATTTTCCGTCAGACCGCTATCCTATGAATATAGCTTATTTGGGACAGCCGTGTGAAGCTGTTGATTATTTGACTCGTAATGCGGGAAAGGTGGATCAGCTTTATTGTAGCCTTCCTTCCGCCCGTAGTGCTGAAATTGTGCCGATTATCAACTATTGTGAGAATCATCTGATTCGTTTCTTTAGCGTTCCCAATGTCCGGAACTATTTGAAACGGAGAATGTATTTTGAAATGTTAGGTAATGTCCCGGTACTTTCTATCCGTCGTGAGCCACTTGAGTTATTGGAGAACCGTATTATGAAACGTGGCTTTGATATTATTTGCTCGCTACTGTTCCTTTGTACCCTTTTCCCGATTATATACATCATTGTGGGACTGGCTATAAAGATAAGTTCACCTGGACCTGTCTTTTTCAAACAGAAACGAAGCGGGGAGGATGGTCGTGAATTCTGGTGTTATAAGTTTCGTTCAATGCGGGTAAATGCTCAATGTGATACATTACAGGCTACAGAACATGATCCTCGTAAAACCCGAATCGGTGATCTGATTCGTAAGACGAATGTGGATGAACTTCCTCAATTTATTAATGTCCTGAAAGGGGATATGTCTTTAGTGGGTCCCCGTCCGCACATGTTGAAGCACACAGAAGAATATTCCCATTTAATAAATAAATATATGGTCCGTCATTTTGTAAAGCCTGGTATTACAGGTTGGGCACAAGTGACAGGTTTCCGTGGAGAAACGAAGGAGCTTTGGCAGATGGAAGGACGTGTGCAACGTGACATCTGGTATATTGAGCATTGGACGTTTCTTTTGGATTTATATATCATGTATAAGACTGTGTATAACGTAATCCGCGGGGATAAAGAGGCTTATTAGGTGAAGAGTTGGAATTTGAATAAAAATTAAATCAATAGTTGTAAAATTACATGAGTAGGTGGTTATGAGAAAATTGAAACGATTGACTTTGGGTGCGTTACTTGCTTTTTTGCTGGTATCCTGCCAATCATATAAGAAAGTGCCTTATTTGCAGGATACGGCTTTTGTGAATGATACAGAACAGAGTGTTCGTCAGACAGGTGTGAAGGTTATGCCCAAGGATTTGTTGACGATTGCCGTATCTTGTTCTACTCCGGAACTGGCTGCACCTTTCAATCTGGTAAATTCGGGTACTGCTAGTGGAACGGAGGGAAAGACGGTAGGACAAAGAAACGCGTCATCTGCTCTAAAGCAATATTTAGTAGATAATCAGGGGAATATCAACTTTCCAGTATTGGGCGAGATTCATGTAGGTGGATTGACTAAACTGGAGATAGAAAATCTGATTATAGATAAGTTGAAGGTTTATTTGAAAGAAGCACCGCTTGTAACTGTGCGTATTGTTAATTACCGGATTTCGGTATTGGGAGAGGTTACTAAGCCAGGAAGCTTTGTAGTCTCTAACGAGAAGATTAATTTGCTGGAAGCGCTCGCTATGGCTGGTGATTTGACTATTTATGGTATGCGTGATAATGTGAAATTAATCCGGACAGGGCAAGATAACAAGCAGGAAATTATTACTATGGACTTGAATAAGGCTGAAACGGTATTGTCTCCTTATTATCAGTTACAGCAGAATGATATTATTTACGTGACACCTAATAAGACTAAGGCTAAGAATTCGGATATAGGAACTAATACGGGATTGTGGGTCTCTGCCACTTCTATCTTGGTTTCACTTGCAAACATATTGGTAATTTTATTAAATAAGTAATTAGTAATGAAAGAGAATTCGTATGACAATAATATGAGTGAATTAGACGAAGAGAAAGTTAATTATCAGGAACTTCTCTTTAAGTATATAATTCATTGGCCTTGGTTTGTTGCTTCGGTTTTAGCTTGTTTTATTGGTGCTTGGATGTATTTGCATTTTCAAACTCCCGTGTATCAGGTTTCTGCTTCTATCATGATAAAGAATGATAAAAAGAATGGTGGTGGAAATACTGCAGATTTGGAAAGTTTGGGATTAGGTGGAGTGATTACTTCTACGCAGAGTATTGATAATGAGATAGAAGTGCTACGCTCAAAAACAATACTGAAAGAGGTCGTTAATAATCTGGAACTTTATATTACTTACTATGATGAGGATGAGTTTCCTAAAAAGGAACTGTATAAAACCTCTCCCGTAATTGTGAATTTGACGGCACAAGAGGCGGATAAATTGCCAAATGTAGCTTTGGTTGATATGAAGTTATCTCCAGAGGGTGGTCTGGATGTGAATCTAAAGATAGGCTTGAATGAATATAATAAGCATTTTGATAAACTTCCAGCAGTGTTACCTACGGATGCAGGTACATTTGGGTTTACATTGAAAGATTCTTTATCAAATGGGAAGATAGTAGGGCAAAGTGTAGTACGAAATATCAGCGCTGTAGTTAGTCAGCCTTTTGGGGTGGCAAAAGGATATCAGTGGGCATTGGAAATAGCACCTACCTCAAAAACGACTTCTGTAGCAGTTGTTTCATTGATGAATACGAATATACAGCGGGGACAGGACTTTATTAATAAGTTAATGGAAATGTATAATCGGAATACGAATAATGATAAAAATGAGGTTGCCGAAAAGACGAGAGAGTTTATCAATGAACGTATTAAGATTATTGATGAGGAACTTGGCACTACAGAGGATAAGCTGGAAGCTTTTAAAAGAAATGCAGGATTGACGGATATCAGTAGTGATGCCCAATTAGCAGTATCGGGAAATGCTGAATATGAAAGAAAACGTGTAGAAAATGGAACTCAAATTAATTTAGTTCGTGATCTTAATAAATATATCAATAATCCGTCGAATGAGTATGAAGTATTACCTAGTAATATTGGTTTATCCGATAATGGTTTAACTACTCAAATAGATCGTTATAATGAATTGATTATTGAACGTAAGCGTTTACTTCGTACTTCTACGGAAAGCAACCCGATGATTGTAAATCTGGATACAAGTATTCGTGCCATGAAAGCAAATGTAAAAGCTGCTATTGATGGGACTTTACAAGGCTTGCTTATCGTGAAGGCTGATCTGGATCGTGAGTCCAGTCGTTTTTCCCGTCGTATCAGTGATGCTCCGGGACAGGAGCGCCAGTATGTAAGTATTGCACGTCAGCAGGAAATCAAGGCTGGGCTTTATCTGATGCTTTTGCAGAAACGTGAAGAGAATGCTATTACTTTAGCCGCTACTGCGAATAATGCGAAGATTATTGATGAGCCAGCAGCTGAAGGTGCTCCAGTTTCTCCTAAGCCTAGGATAATCTACTTAATTGCTTTAGTGGTAGGAGTGGGATTGCCTGTTAGTATTATTTTTTTAATTGGTTTGACTAAATTTAAAATAGAAGGGCGTGGTGATGTAGAGAAGTTAACAAGTCTGCCTATTGTAGGTGATGTACCGTTGACAGAAGAAGCAAATGGTTCTATTGCTGTGTTTGAGAATCAGAATACTTTAATGAGTGAAACTTTCCGTAATCTCCGTACTAATCTTCAGTTTATGCTTGAGAATGATCAGAAAGTGATTTTAGTGACTTCGACAGTTAGTGGTGAAGGTAAATCTTTTATTTCTTCCAATCTAGCAATAAGTCTTTCTTTATTAGGAAAGAAAGTAGTGATTGTGGGGCTTGACATTCGCAAGCCCGGTTTGAATAAAATTTTTAATATTCCGAGGAAAGAGCAGGGAATTACTCAATATCTGTCGAATCCGGACAAGAATCTGATGGATTTCGTTCAGCCTTCGGATGTTAGTAAGAATTTGTTTATTCTTCCAGGAGGAACTGTACCACCTAATCCAACAGAGTTATTAGCTCGTGATAGTTTGGATAAAGCGATTGAGGTATTGAAAAAGAACTTTGATTATATAATTTTGGATACTGCCCCGGTTGGTATGGTAACTGATACTTTGCTCGTAGGTCGTGTGGCTGATTTGTCAGTTTACGTATGTCGGGCAGACTATACTCGGAAAGCAGAGTTTACCTTGATTAATGAATTGGCTGATAGTAATAAGTTGCCTAATCTTTGTACTGTAATCAATGGTTTGGATCTTCAGAAGAAAAAGTACGGCTATTATTACGGTTACGGTAAGTATGGCAAATATTATGGCTATGGTAAGCGTTATGGCTATGGTTATGGCTATGGGGAGACACACCATGGTGGTAAGGGAGAAAGGACAGAAGAATAGACGAATGTGATTTTGGAGAAGACAAATGAATTATATAATATGAGAATTAAACAATTACGCATAAAAGGTAGAATCATAAGATTATTTAGGCTTATTGTAAATACAGGTTATATGCTTTTGCATAAAAGAGCAGATGAGATTGTACTTAATGTGTCTATGAATTTGTTGTGTAATAAAGTGTTTCATAGTAATATAGGTGATGACATAAACTATTATCTTATAAAAGAATTGAGTCATAAACGTATATTGAATTATTGGGATTTTTTCAATCTACGGGAGCAGCCTAATTTTATGGTTATAGGTTCGATAATAGGTTGGATGACAAATAAAGATAGTATCATTTGGGGGAGCGGAGTGCGGGAACCGGATAATCCTTTGCCAGCTATTCCTCGTAAGGTATTGGCTGTTAGGGGGCCGCTTACACGCAAATACTTGATCTCACAAGGGGTGGAGTGCCCGGAGATATATGGAGATCCCGCTTTATTGTTACCTAAGATTTACCCTCTTCCATTTGTAAATAAAAAATACCTAATAGGGGTGATTTTACATAAAAATGATCTAGGTAATTCTATTATAAAGGAATTTATTGAAAGAGAAAGAAACAAGGCGAGACAGATTGATATTAAACATTATAAGGATTGGAGGCAAGTGATAAAAGAGATCGTAGAATGTGAAATGATTATATCTAGCTCATTGCATGGTCTGATTCTGTCTGATGCGTATCATATTCCCAATATTTGGATTAAATTCTCTGATGAAACCTTTGATGGAAGTTTTAAATATTTGGATTATTTCGCTTCTGTGAAAAGGCCGATCGATAGACCACTAATCATACGATCACGTTTGGATTTATCGGATTTGCTTCAATATAAAGATAGTTATTCTCCTATTACTTTTGATGCTCAAAAATTGTTGTCTGTCTGTCCGTTTATAGATAAAAACAAAATTTTACCTTAATGTCAGGAAACGATAGAATCGCAAAGAATACAATATTCTTATATTTTAGAATGTTGTGTACAATAGTCGTATCATTATATACATCACGAATTATTCTCCAAACATTGGGTGTCAATGATTATGGTATTTATCAAACTGTGGGTGGAGTAGCAGGTTTATTAAGTTATATTATTAATGGTTCATTGGCATCCGGTTCATCGCGATTTATTACATTTGAAATGGGGAGGAGAGATAAGGGAAAGCTAAGTGATACTTTTTCCTCTTTATTGACTGTACATCTATTATTCGGCGTGGTCGTTGCTTTATTGGCAGAAACTATCGGATTATGGTTTTTATATAATAAATTAGTCATTCCCCCGGAACGATTTTCCGCTGCTGTATTTACATATCATTTATCTATATTAATGTCTATTGTCGGTATTACGCAGGTGCCATATACCGCTGTGATTATTGGACATGAGAAAATGAATATATATGCTTATACGAGCATTATTGAAGCTATATTGAAATTACTGCTTGTATATATACTCATGGTTTCCGATTGGGATAAATTAATGCTTTGCGCTTCATTGCTTTTTGTGGTTCAATGTGGTATTACTTTTTTTTATCGTTATTACTGTATTCGTCATTATGAGGAATCTCATTACCATTTCTCTTTTGACAAGTCTATTATAAAGAAAGTACTCGGCTTTTCATCGTGGAATTTGGTAGAAAACACTTCTATTTCATTAAATGCTCAAGGTACTACTATTCTTCTTAATATGTTTTTTAATTCGGGCATAGTGACAGGACGTTCAGTGGCCAATATTGTTTCTATGACAGCTAATTCATTTGTTAACAATTTCCGAACAGCAGCAAATCCGCAGATCGTTAAGAGGTTTTCGGCAAATGATTTTGATGGCAGTAAGCATTTATTGCTAATATCAACAAAATATTCATATTTTTTAATGTTGATATTAGCATTTCCAGTCTTTTTAGTTGCAAAGCAATTATTATATCTTTGGCTGGGACAAATACCTGATTATTCTGTTGTATTTCTGCAATTCGCAATTGTTACTACGCTTTTTGGAGTGTTTGACCAATCGTTTTACAGTGCGTTTACAGCAAAAGGTCAGATAAAGGAAACTACTATATGTTCCATTTGTGTCGGCTATTTATCCTTTCCTGTCATCTATGTTTTGTTCAAGTTAGGTTATTCTCCAGTTTCATTGTCCTGGGTCATGTTATTTTCATCTCTGATACTCGCTATTTTTATAAAGCCTTTCCTACTGGTGAAAATTATGGGATATACGTGGACAGATATTTTTGTTTTATTTAAATCTTGTATCATAGTAACTGTTGTTTCTGTGCCTATACCATTACTGTTATATATATTTAGAAATACATTGTTTCACACGCCATATTTGGATTTTTTTATCCTCTCAATAAGCGGCGTAGTTTGCGTAGCTTTGGCTGTTTGGTTTTTGGGTTTGGATGATGGCATACGTAAGAGAATACAAAACAATATTAAGATAAAGTTATTAAAAAGAAAATGATGAACTCGAGAATTGAACACATTGACTGTTTGAGAGGACTAGCCATTTTTTAACATTCTAATATGATACCTAAAATAATACATTATTGTTGGTTGAGTAACGACCCGATGCCTGCAGAGCTCAAACGTTGCATTAAAAGTTGGAAGAGAAAGCTTCCTGATTATAAAATAAAGAAATGGGATACACACAATTTTGATATTTATTCCATCCCTTTTGTAGCAGAAGCATGTAAGATGCGAAAATGGGCATTTGCTTGTGATTATATTCGTGTATATGTACTTTATACGGAAGGGGGAATATATATGGATTCAGATGTTTTTGTCAGGAATAGTTTAGACTTTTGTCTTGCTAACAGGGCATTTAGTGCGGTAGAGTGTTATCCGGACTTAGTGGAGAAAATTTATGCTGAAGGGTCGGTTGATGCGGAAGGTAACAAAAGAAAAGATATTCAATATATAGACGGAATTCAGATTCAGGCGGCTATTCTTGGTGCGGAAAAAGGACATCCTTTTATGAGGGATTGTATGAACTATTATCATGATAAGCATTTTATATTGCCGGATGGTTCATTGAATAATAAAATTATTTCTCCTTTTATTTTTGCAAATATTGCGATTGATTATGGTTTCAAATTTAAGGATGAAGAACAGGATTTGAAGAGTGGATTAAAAATTTATTCGTCAAGTTTGTTTGCAAGTAATATGGAGCTTATAACAGGGAAAGCCGTTGCAATACATTGCTGTGCCGGTAGTTGGCGTTGGATGCCTTCCTCATCAATGGCGTATGCTGTGCAGTATATGAAAGAAATAATCAAAAACATACTTTTCAGATTACATTTGAGAGGCGGCAAAACTAGAGGAACTTTGAAATAATTTGTATTTTTATTATGCGTATAGATTCACTTGATATTTTAAAAGGAATAGGTATTATCCTTGTGGTAGTTGGTCACATGATTGGGAATCAACTATATATCCGTCCATGGATATATGCATTTCACATGCCTCTTTTTTTCATGCTATCGGGATACTGCTTCAATATAGCGAAGCATCCTCAATTGTTACCGTTTGCTGTAAGTAGGGTTTGGACACTTCTCGTTCCTTGTGTTCTATATACGGTGGTTAGTCTTGTAGTTTCTCCGGAATATATTTGTGAAGGGAGATATTATGAACTGAAGACATTGCTTCCCGGCGCACTTTGGTTTCTTCCAATATTATTTATAGTAGAAGTTCTAGGGTATAACGTGGCTCGCTTTAAGGGGGGGTGGTAAAAATATTTGTCATATTGTTATGCGTGGTCTTAGCTGCTTGCTTTCGTTTTTGGGAATTCCCTTTAACATATAGGCTTATTCAAATTCCAATGTGTCTTTTGTTCTATCTAATAGGAAATTCATTGAGAAAATATGCTATTGTTGAAAGGTTTTTGATGAATAGCAATTGGATGTCTTTGTGGAAATATTGTTTGTTGGGTTTGTTGGGGTGTGTTTTGACTTATGTATATGTGAGAACTGATGCGTTAAAACATAGTCAGGAAATTTTGAACTATTTTGAGATAGGGATGGTTCTTGCTTGTTTCAGCGCTATTGTCGGTGTAGCTTCATTCTCGGTTTTTTCTCTCAAAAGAATGCCTAAATTAGGAAATGTATTGATATATATAGGTAGAAATACATTGATAATTATGTCTGTTCAGGGTATATTTATATCATTAGCTGATTATTTTTTGCGTCCATTGATACCGTCGTTTGCTATCGGTAAGTTAGTTCAGTTTATTTTTGTATTTTCCTGCTGTTTGATAATGATACCACTAATCAATAAATACATTCCTGTACTAGCCGGTAAAGGGATAAAACATCGTTCACTTTAATTAAATATGTTTCTTTCAGTTATTATTCCTGTATACAACGTAGAACCTTATTTGCATCGTTGTATTGATAGTGTCATAGCCCAAGATATGAGTGATGAAATAGAATTGCTGTTGGTGGATGATGGCAGCAAAGATGCATCGGGGGCAATATGTGATGAATATGCATCGAAGTATAGTTGGATTCATGCTTTTCATATTCCCAACGGAGGAGTAGGCAATGCGCGTAATTATGGTATTGAACATGTTCAAGGTGAATACTTTACTTTTATAGACTCGGATGATTTTATTGATCCCGGTTTCTATAAAGAGGTGTTAAGGTTGCATCGTCAAACTCCTTCAGACGTATATTTATTTGGTTATAAGGATTATCCTCTTAATAGTAGCGATGGGCATAGGTTGAAACAATGTCGTTGTGATGATACTGAATCATTGGCGCAATTGTATTTAGATATGAAGAAAAACTATCTGATGTTTTCGGTTATCAACAAAATTTTTAATTCTATTGAAAATCGGAAACATCGATTTTTGACAAATATTCACTATTTTGAGGATTGCCTCTTTGCTCTTGATTGTCTGGGTAAAGCAAAATCTGTAGGAGTGATTGAGCAGGCTCCTTATAATTATGTGCATCATCCGGGGGAACATTTAGGCGGAAAATATACTGCACCGGAGGTGGTGGTTGAAGTAGCTCGTGAATTGAAGAGGCGAAGTGACTTACTTCCTCAAAGTGATGAACTGACTCAATATACAATTCTTGAATACTATAATAACATGCTTCATGCGGTTGATAGCAGCCGTGGCATAAAGCAAAGATTACAATATATACGCATACTTTTGAGAGAAATCGAGACGTTTGGTTTCAAGACTGAATTCAAGAAGTATCTAGGCAGGAGAAAAATACTGATGCAGTTCTCGAGTCCTGTAGGTGTACTTATGATGTGCCTCTTACGTAATTTAATCCTAAAATTCAGATGATATGTATCAAAATTATAAAGTTGTAGTGAATACGGCTGCAGGTCGCCGCCGTTATATGCAATATTTGGTTCCTCCCATTTTGAATGCTGATATTGTGGATCGGTATGATATATGGGTTAATACTCGCAATATGGTGGATATTGAGTTCTTTAAAAAGCTTGCGCAGAAATATCCGAAAGTTAATTTGGTGTGGCAACCGGACGGAGTTGTTAATGGCATTGCGAGCATTAATGCATTTTATCGTGATTGCTGCGACAAAGATACTATTTACATGAAACTTGATGATGATGTGGTATGGTTTGAACCCGAACTGTTTGAGAAGATGGTGAAGTTTCGTGTGGATAACCCAGAGTATTTTTTAGTATCACCGCTCGTAATCAATAACGCTTTGTCTACTTATCTTTTACAGGTGCATAATAAAATCAAGTTGGATAAGTATTATATGAGTATCTGTGGGGAGAGAACTATCTGCTTTGATGGCTGGTTTGCGGCAGATTTGCACGATTGGTTCATGGAGAAATATCTTATTGCCGGTAAATATCAAGAGCTGTATGTTGGTAAGCATCCTATGGGGATGGCTCGTTTTTCAATCAACTGTGTTTTATGGTTTGGTAATGAAATGGCTGAATTTAAAGGTGAAGTGCCAGGAGATGATGAAGAGTTTTTGAGTTGTATCAAACCAACTCAATTAGGTAAGGCTAACTGTTTTAATGGCGATGCTCTGATTGCTCATTTCGCTTTTGGACCTCAACGAGAGGGGCTTGATAAGATGGATATTCTGAATCGATATGGTAAAATATTGCATGATTTGTGGAAGCAGGATGAATCAATGCGTGAGATAGACATTTCTGTACAACAAATGATTAAGAAAGTTGAAGCGCGTGAAGCTGAATTGAACAGCCTTCCATCACCATATAAATGTATACCTAAAGTAAAAGTGCCTTTCTTCATGCGTTTAGGAAAAAAACTGCCGGAAAGGGTGAGATGTGCAATCAGAGAACTACAACGTAAACAGCGATATAAATTCATAGAAAGATAAAAAATATCTGTGAAAAAATCAGAATAGAAAAAACTAACATATTATGAAACAATATGATTATTTGATAGTGGGTTCCGGACTTTTTGGATCCACCTTTGCCTGTATGGCTAAACGACAAGGTAAGAAATGTTTGGTCATTGATAAGCGTCCACAGCTGGGTGGCAATCTTTATTGTGAAAATATAGAAGGGATAAATGTTCACCAATATGGAGCGCATATCTTTCATACTTCAAACAAAGAAGTGTGGGATTTTGTCAACTCTATAGTGGAGTTTAACCGATATACCAATTCACCGGTGGCTAATTATAAAGGCAAACTTTATAATCTCCCCTTTAATATGAATACCTTCTACCAGATGTGGGGCGTGACAACCCCTCTCGAAGCTGAAGCTAAATTGGAAGAACAGCGGACGGAAGCAAAAGTTGCTCTTAATGGTCGTGAACCTGAAAATTTGGAAGAACAGGCGCAGCTTCTTATTGGAAAAGATATTTATGAAACACTCATCAAGGGATATACTGAAAAACAATGGGGACGACCTTGTACAGAATTGCCTGCTTTTATCATTCGTAGATTGCCGGTACGTATGGTATTCGATAATAACTATTTTAATGACAAATATCAAGGAATTCCAATTGGTGGGTATAATAAGCTGATTGAAGGCCTATTGGATGGTGTGGAGTGTCGTCTAAATTGTGATTTTGGGGAGAACCGTGAAGAACTGACAGCTCTTGCCGATAAGATTGTTTATACAGGTGCAATAGATGAGTTCTATGGTTATCGTTTGGGGCGTTTGCAATATCGCACCGTATCTTTTGAAACAGAGATCTATGATACTGCTAACTATCAAGGTAATGCTGTAGTGAATTATACTGACCGAGGAGTACCCTATACTCGTATCATTGAGCATAAACATTTTGAGATGTTCGGTCAGCAACTTTTTGATTGTCCGAAAACTGTAGTTAGCAAAGAGTATTCTGCAGAATGGAAACCCGGTATGGAGCCCTATTATCCGGTAAATGATACTCTGAATAATGATTTAGCCGATAAATATCGTGCGTTGGCAGCTCATGAAAAAGATATCATCTTTGGAGGTCGATTGGCTGAATATAAATATTATGATATGGCTCCTATTGTGAAAAGGGCTTTTGAAGTAGTTAGATCACAAGGTTTATAAAAATGAAGAAATACATACTTATTATTAAAACTATAGCAAATGATAAACTTAGTAAATCTTTAATAGGTGGTGGAGCAAGTGTTAAGGCTCCTCAAGATATACATAAAATTGCTTTACAAAATGGTTATGAAGAATATCCTATCATTTTGAGAGGGTATAAGAATAAGCTACTTTTTATTGTTGTTTTATTCCTAAAAATGATTCGTCTTGCTATCAATTTACCTAATGGTGCAACATTGTTGATTCAGTATCCAAGCTTAAATCCTAAAATGCTTTATTTTATTTTTCCTTTCTTGAAAAAAAAATATCTGATAACATTGTTGCATGATATTAATTCTGTAAGAGAAAAAGGGGAGCTATCGGGCTTTGAGAATAAGGTTTTGTCAAATTTTGATGAAATAATTGTGCATACACCTGAAATGCAAACTTATTTTGAGCAGCGATTGAGACCGGGCATTAAATATCATTATTTAGGTTGTTTCCCTTATATTGCAGTCCCAGATAAAGAAGCACGTCAGTTAAGTAAGCAGGTTTGTTTCGCAGGTAATATAGATAAGAGCGTGTTTTTTAGTGATTTTGTTTTTGAGAATAAAGATTTAGATCTTATAGTATATGGTTCTTGTTCCTCAAATAATGCTATGAAGAATAAATATGAGTATAAAGGAGTTTTTAAGCCTGATATGATTGGTCACTTAGAAGGGAGTTGGGGACTTGTTTGGGACGGAGATTCCACAGAAACCTGCTCTGGTACATGGGGGAGTTATCTTAAAATTATTGCACCTCATAAATTTTCGTTATATGTGTTAGCTGGATTACCATTAATAGTATGGAAGGATTCGGCGATGGCGAAATTGGTAGAGATGAAGAATCTTGGTATTACCGTGACATCGCTTTCAGAGATTTCTGCTAGAATTTCTGCTGTTTCAGATAATGATTATAAAGAATATTGTGCTAATATTCTAAAATTCCAGCCAGTTCTATTGAAGGGTGAAAATGTGTGTTTGTAGAACATTGGGTATTATAGCCATATAGGAGTGCATAATTTCTAGTAAATTTTATTATTATATGTTGGGTCTTAGCTTGGTAATAATTAATCGTGATATTAAGGAATATTGTTTTCCTTCCTTAATGGCTTTTTTTCTTATTTGTTCAAATTCAATTATTTTTCCTGGTATATATACATTACTCATTGCATTTGGGTATGTGGCATTTTACAAAATTAGATATGGAACCTTTACCATTAAATATTCAAAACTAAATATCTTACTTCTTTTAGCCTGCTATATTTCTGTATTTTCAAATTTATATATCGATTATCGCATTCTTATGTTTACTGGGATGATGCTTATTTGTGCACCATTTTATGTATCTAAAAAAGTCTTCTTATTTGAACGCAAAATTTTATCTGTAATTTTATTATTTTTTCCTGTTGTATCAATGATAGCTATGTATTGCTATCTAAAAGGCATAAATGCCTTTGCACAGGAGGGGGTACATATTGACCTCTCTTTTTCGGCTATTTATTATCATCCTATGTGGTTAGCTCCTATTGCAGGATTAGCTAATGTTATTTTGTTGTGGTGTCTATTTCAGTTACAAAATAAATGTTTCAGATGTATTGTGTTGTCTATTTTGTTACTGTCTATTTATGTCACTGTTGTTGCTGCCTCTCGTACTGCTCTTTTTGCATCCGTGATAACCATGGTGTTATACATTGTATACAATGCAAGAAATGTAAAAAAAATAATATTGTATTTGTTAGTTATAGGATTTCTTGCAACAATATCGATTCCTGTATATCTTGAGCATTCAACTCAAATACAAAATAAGTTTGAAGGGGGAAAAGGTGAAAAATATGGTTCTCGCTCTGCCCATTTTGGAGAGGGGTTTGATAAATTAAATGAATCTCCTCTTATTGGAAGTGGATTTGCAACGGCTTGGTATAGAGGCGTACTTCATAAAGGTCGATTGGAGAGTGGTAGCGGATGGTTGTCTATATTATTTCAATTAGGTGCCTTAGGTGCAATAATAATGTTATTCATTCTAAAGAAAGTAACTCGAGTTTTTAAATATATTAGACATGATCGAAGGTTACAATTGTTTGTTATTTCTTTACTTTTTCTGTGTTTGCATTCTTGTTTTGAGGGGTATTTATTAACTGTCGGTTATTATATAGGTTTTGTATTTTGGCTTCTAATTTCTCATATAATATGTTATCCGGATATGGTGAAGAAGTACAAATTAAATTTTGAATCATGAAAATGTTTTCTTTGGATACTTTTGTTTATAGTGTATTGTTCTTTTGTATTGATTGTGACGGGCTTGAATCTGTTTATAATATTTGATGTCATTCTGTCTTCATTCAGTTGATGTTCATGTGTTAATAGCTTATTTGTTATGATCTTTTTTATTTGCAAAATCTTGTTTTGAAATGAACTTATTTTTTTTCCAAAATTGTATTAGTCCGCATCAGATACCTTTTATCGAAGAACTGTCAGTTTTTACAGATGTTGATAGGGTAGTGGTGATAGCTCCTCGTGTGGATTACGATGATCGAAAGCTGATGGGATGGAAGACATCAAAATTGCTTGAGACAAAAGGTATAGAGTTTTTGATTACTCCTACTATGAAAGTAGTGCAAAGACTATATGAGGAATGCAAAGGTATTGAAACGTTTTGTTTTTTTTCTGGTATCAATGCTTTTCCTGAAATTGTGCCATGGATGAAACTCTCATTCAATTATTCTTTTAAGCGAGGAGTAATAACCGAGCCACCATTACTCTATAATCATCCACTATGGTTGCATAAACTAAGATTTGCATTGAAAGATTGGCGATACGTAAAGTATTTTGACTATTTATTGGTGATGGGCGATGAATTTGTGCCTTATTATCGCTTTTGGAGTAAAAAATGGAAAGTATTACCTTTTGTATATTGTACAGAGTGGAGAGAACGTATATATCCTATACCGACTTCAGAGAAGCTTAAGGTACTCTATGTGGGTAGTTTGTCAGATAGAAAGAATGTGGTGGAGATGTTTCAAGTGTTGTGTCAAAAGACTGATTTAGAGCTTGGTATTGTAGGTGACGGTGAGAAGCGAGCACAAATTGAGGAGATGAGTATGCAGGCTAATACAGAAGTAGTGCTTTATGGTATGCAACCGATGGAGAGGATCTCGGATATTATGCAACAATATGACGTACTGATTTTGCCTTCGAAGCATGATGGGTGGGGAGCTGTTGTGAATGAGGCGTTGATACTTGGACTATATGTGATAACAAGTAATCATTGTGGAGCTTCGTATCTATTAAAAGATAAGCAACAGGGTATGATATTTACTTTAGAAGAGGCACAGAGTTTAAGCAACGTGGCTGATGTTTGTATTGCAAAAAAAGATTGGATAAGGGAGACGGTAAATGAGCGTATTACATGGAGCAAAAACTACATCTCGGGTAAAGCAGTGGCGAACTATATAGTCCAAAATTTATAAATAAACGCTTATGAAAGTAATACATTATATTCCTAGTCTAGACCGTTCTTCAGGTGGTACAACTGCCTATATGCAGTTATTGACTAAAGAATTGACACGGTTGGTAGAACTCTATGTAGTGAGCCATGCTAGTGAGAATCCTGTAGTAATAGATAATTGTACGGTGTATTTCATTCCTGAATTTAGAAACTTCATGGGGATGAAACGACAGTGGAGAATATTGTTAACTCAATTACAGCCTGACGTGGTGCATGTAAACTGTTGTTGGATGCCTGCTTGTGCCTTTATACAAAAGTGGGCACAGGCATTGGGGTATAAAGTGGTGCTAACACCTCATGGTATGTTAGAGCCGTGGATTATGGCGCGTCATTATTGGACTCGTAAATTACCGGCACTGTGGTTTTATCAAAAGGCGGCAGTGATGAAGGCGGATGTATTGCACGCTACTGCAGAAAGCGAGAAGGAGAATTTACTGAAGTTGGGCTATAACAATAGGATTAAGATCATTGCTAACGGTATTGATGTAGAGAATATAGAGATGAAGTCATCATGGAAGCGGAATAAGGAGATTCTTTTCTTGAGTCGTGTACATGTGAAGAAGGGAATTAATTTTCTTCTTGAGGCAGTTGCTCAATTGAGGGAACAGGTAGAGGGGTATGTGATACGTATTGCTGGTGAAGGAGATGCTATCTACATTGATGAGTTAAAGCAATTAACAGAACGTCTTGGTATATCAAAACTAGTCTTCTTTGAAGGTGGTGTATATGGTAATCGTAAATGGGAATTATTCCGTCAAGCGGATCTTTTTATATTACCTACACATAGCGAGAATTTTGGTATTGTGGTGGCAGAGGCATTAGCTAGTGGTACACCTGCGGTAACAACAATGGGTACACCATGGAGTGAGTTAGAGAGTCGACGGTGTGGCTGGTGGACGAAAGTTGGTACAGAGGCAACCGTACAAGCACTTCGTAACTTTTTATCGCTTACTGAAAATGAGTTGGAGAAGATGGGACGTAATGGTCGTAAACTGGTAGAGGAGAAGTATTCGGCACGTAAGGTGGCAGAGGAGTTTGTGGAAATGTATAAATCAATTTTATGAAAAAGGATTTGATGGGATTTAAAACTCTATATTCGAAGAGGAATAAGTTTCGCAGATTGATATGGAGTATGGTTTGGACTTGTCTTGCCCGTCCGTTTCCCCGCTCTATGGCAATGGGATGGAAACGTATGCTGCTTCGTGCTTTTTGGGCAAAGATTGCATCTACGGCTGCAGTGTATGCTATTGCTAAAGTGTTCCAATCTTGGTTGCTGGCAATGGATGATTACCCCTGTTTGGCCGAGGGAGTAGATTGCTACAATACAGTACCCATTCGGATTGGGCGTAATGCTACGGTCAGTCAGCGGGCTTTCCTTTGCACTTCAGGACATGACATTACCGACTCACGTTATCATCAGACCAATGCTTCGATAGTGATTGAAGATAGGGCTTGGGTGTGTGCCGAAGCTTTTGTGGGACAAGGAGTGACTGTAGGAGAAGGTGCTGTATGTGCAGCACGTGCAGTAGTGATTAAAGATGTTGAATCATGGACTGTGGTTGGGGGGAATCCGGCAAAGTTTATAAAGAAAAGGATGTTAATAAATATCAACAGGACACCCTTGTCTCTTATTTTATATAATCAGTTAGCTTGATGCTGCATAATATAATTGAGCTGACATGAAAGTAAATATAATAACAGGGCCTTTTGGCTGTCTACCCCCATATGCTATTGGAGCAGTGGAAAAATTATGGTACTCTATCGGTACAGATATGAGAAATAAGGGACATCAAGTCATCTTTATATCTAAGAAGCCACTAAAAGAGAGTTCTATGGATGATAATCTTCTTCTGCATGGCTATGAAAGAACTGGATCTTGGGTAAAAGACTTTGTTCTGGATTTTGTTTTTTCAATAAAGGCATTAAGTAAAATGCCTAAATGTGATATGCTTGTGCTTAATTCAATATGGAGCCCTATTCTTTGTCTATTATTTAAATGGAAGTATCGTAGGGCTTTATATAATGTGGCACGATTTCCGAAGAAACAGATGGGGGCGTATTTTGCTATGAGTAGTTTGGCATGTGTGTCAACTGCAGTTTACAATGCATTAATAGAACAGAGTCCGAGTATGAAATCTAGGGCTTGTGTCATACCCAATCCGATTGATACTCATATATTCTGTAATGAACACATGGTAAAAACTCTTTCAGATAGTCCGGAAGTGGTTTATTCTGGCAGAGTACATAAAGAAAAGGGACTGGATATATTAGTAAAAGCAGTGACAAGACTCCATGAGGTGGGGGTATCTGTTGGATTACGGATAATTGGTGCAACGAAAATAGAAGACGGAGGTAGCGGTGAAGACTATGTAGATTATTTAGAATCTTTGGTAAGAGGATACAGGATAACATGGGTGGAACCTATTTTCTCACCTAGTTTGTTGGCAAAAGAAATACGTAAAGGTGATATTTTTTGCTATCCTTCTATAGCTGGATTAGGTGAGACATTCGGTGTAGCCCCTCTTGAGGCAATGGGCTTAGGATTGGTTCCTATTGTTTCGAATTTAGATTGTTTTAAGGACTTTATAGTGGATAATGAGAACGGATTGGTCTTTGATCATACTGATGTACGATGTGATGAATTGTTAGCTAATTGTTTAATGCGCTTATTATCAGATGAAAAAATGTATTCAGAAATGTCAGCGAAAGCAATTAAAAAGTCTGCAGGTTTTAGTGTGAGTAGAGTGTCTGATATGTATATGAGTATTTTTAAAAAAGTATTAGGTGGTGAGTAAGCTTTATCATAAAAATAAAAACCAACGTGATGCGTATTCTAGCCCATGGCCAAAGAAAGAAGCAATCATGATTCGTATATGGGAAGTGGTTTGGACGCTTTTTGTAAGGTGGCTGCCAAAGCCTTTTTATCGGTGGCATATATTTCTATTGAAGTTGTTTGGGGCACATATTAGTGGTCATCCTTTTATTGCGCCTACTGCCCGTATATATGCCCCATGGCTTTTAACCGTAGGAGATAGGTCTTGTATAGCGACTCGAAGCGAAATATATAATTTGGGACCTGTTATTATAAAAGAGAGAGTAACCATAGCGCAGTATGCTTATATATGTAATGGATCCCATGATTTATCTGATAATAAATTACCTCTGGTTGTAGGTGATGTGGTTATTGACAATGATGTGTTTATTGGAGCAAGAGCCATAATTCTGCCAGGATTACATCTTTGTCGATATTCGGTTGTTGGTGCTGGCGCAGTACTTACCAAAAATACTACTGATTTTGGCATTTATGCAGGTAACCCTGCAAGATTTATAAAAGAAAGAAATATTTA
Organism: Bacteroides sp. AM16-13; assembly: GCF_003602705.1. Classification (NCBI taxonomy): domain Bacteria; kingdom Pseudomonadati; phylum Bacteroidota; class Bacteroidia; order Bacteroidales; family Bacteroidaceae; genus Bacteroides; species Bacteroides sp. AM16-13. The sequence goes on along the minus strand of NZ_QTLK01000001.1, from coordinate 2,537 downwards.
TGGTGAATAATCATTATTATGGTGGCTCTTATGTTGCATAAATCTCCTAAAATCTGTTTAGCTTGTTCGGCAGGCGGGCATTTACGTGAGCTACAATTGGCTATCGGTGCTATTCCCGAGCAATGGGATTGCTATTGGCTTACCTTAAAAACGACATCAACTAAAGCTTTTATGGCAGACAAGGAACATGTATTTTTAGTGAATTTTCAACCAGCAAAGAAATGGACACTGATAGTGAACTGTTTGCAAGCAATATTCTGGGTGCTGGTGAAACGCCCAGATGTAATCATTACTACAGGAGCTGGTGTGACTGTACCTACGGTTTTTTTCGCAAAAAAACTGTTGGGGACAAAAGTGATATTTGTTAATTCGGCTGCTGATGTGACACATGCTTCTAAAACTCCCGTATGGATAGAACGGTATAGTGATCTGTTTTTGGTCCAATGGGAAGAGATGCGGCAATTATTCCCTAATTCAATTTGTTGTGGTGTTTTATGATTTTTGCTAGTTTAGGTACAATGAACATAGCCTTCAATCGTATGGCAAAAGCCGTGGATGAATGGGCAGCTATAACTAAGGATGAGGTAATAGTACAAACTGGGTATACAGATTATCCCTACAAACATGCGAAAGCTTTTAAATTTTGTACAAAGGAGCAGATGAAGGGGTATATTTCTAGAGCTGATATATTAATACTTCAAGGTGGTTGGGGAGCAATATCGGAAGCGATGGAATTGAGGAAAAGAATAGTTGTGATACCAAGATATGACAAGGTAGAGCATATCCATGACCAGTTTCAATTAATTAGGAAATTGGATACTTTGGGATGTGTGCTAGGGGTATTTGACGAAAGGGAGCTTGCTGCAAAAATGGAACAGGCAAAAACATTTGAGTTTAAGCAAATAGAGAAAGGAGACGCACAGAAACTGATTGAGAAGAAACTGCAGGAGTGGTTTCCGAGATGACAATAATTAGCGAGTTCAAAATAGAATCTTATGAAAGTATCTATAATAACGTCGTGCTTTAATCGTGCGGCGACGATTCGTGGTGCCATAGAGAGTGTCTTGGCACAAGATTATAATAACATAGAGTTTATTGTTGTAGATGGGGCGAGTACGGATGGTTCGTTAGAGATTATTAGAGAATATGAAGGTCGTATCTCAACTATTATCTCGGAGCCCGATCATGGAATGTATGAAGCCATCAATAAGGGAATTCGTGTGGCTACAGGTGATGTAATTGGATTACTACATTCGGATGATTTCTTCTATGATAATGGGGTCATAAGCCGCATTGTGGAACACATGAAGACTACTCGAGCAGATTTTCTGTATGGTGATGGACTTTTTGTGAATCCTGATAATACAGACAAGGTGATACGTAACTGGATTGGCGGTGATTATCGTTTATGGAAGGTACGTCATGGCTGGCTTCCATTACATCCTACTTGTTATATTCGCCGCGAGGTAATGATGAGACTAGGTCTTTATAACGAAAGTTATAAGATTGCTGCGGATAGTGAACTGTTGGTGCGTTATCTGATGACGGGCGGACTTTCTGTTACTTATTTGAAAGAGTATGTTGTACGTATGCGCATGGGAGGGCTTTCTACCGATAGTGCTAAGCGTAAGAAAATGTGGGGAGAAGACATTAGAGTGTATTCCTCTCACGGTCTATGGCCTACTCTGACTAAATTAGAGAAGATGGCATGGAAAGTACCACAGTTTGTGTTGGCATTATTGAAAGGATAATGGCAATTAAATGAGATTGGTTGCTGATTTGTGCAGAGCAACTAGCTATTTTCTAAAAATAGCTCCTGAAGATTATTAGCTTATAATATAACGATACATGTAGGTCCCTAATTTCATGCTACACACATGAATCCCCTACATTTTGCAGGTTGGGAAAAATACAGCGGTATATTCCTGATCTGTCCCCCTCATATTAGCAAAATGCTGATATGTATTCTAAATATATCAACTGTCTGTGAAGATCGTTGATATATTGTTTTTTAATAGTATGCTTGTTGATTAAAAATAATATTCAGATTTCTAGTTTTGTATTATAGAAAGGATTAGGATATTTTTTATTGATTATCTATTGTATTTTTGAAAGAAAATGCATTTCTTTGTGGTATAGATAAAAAGCAATTTATTATGTTGACTACTGTAGAATATTTATCCTTGCTTCATGAGTATATGCGAAAGAATTCTGCTAAATATGGTATTTCTCGCATGGGGATATTTGGCTCCGTTGCTCGTGGTGAACAACGTGAGGGTAGTGATGTCGATATTTGTGTTGAAATTGAAAGACCTTCTATCTTTACTTTAGTTCATATTAAAGAAGAATTGGAAAAACTATTGAAATGCCCTGTTGATGTGGTTCGGTTGCGGAATAATATGGATGAATTATTGAGAGGGTGTATCAATAAAGATGGAATTTATGTGTAAAAGTCAGATAATAGAATCATTGCTAAAGAAAATTCGGCTCACCCGATAATCATTGGGGGTATGCATAAATCTTAGCCAGTCTAAAGA